>CP046062.1:667500-1037438 GCA_009676745.1 Leuconostoc mesenteroides subsp. mesenteroides | reverse complement strand
GTTAGCTTCTTCAATGAGCATACGTTCAGCTTCTACCGTAGTTAACCGTTCGTCTTGAAAGTCAGTTGGTAACCCAAATGTTTCCTCAATCAACTTGGCATAGTTTCGGGCTGCTTCCGCACGTGGTCCCTCACTATTGTTCATGTTTTTTGGCAAACCTAGAACAACACCTGTTGCGTTTTTTTCTTTAATGATTTCTCCCAAACGCTCAATACCAAATTCTTTATCTTCCTCGTTGATACGGATGATTTCAACACCTTGTGCTGTCCATCCCATTGGATCACTAACCGATACACCAACTGTTCGACTACCAACATCTAGTCCTAATATGCGCATTATTTTTTCAAATAGGCGTGTACAAGTTCTTCAATGATTTCATCGCGTTCATGACGTTTAATTAAATTTCGTGCGTCATTTAAACGTGGGATATAGGCCGGATCGCCAGACATTAAGTAACCAACTATTTGATTAATTGGATTATACCCTTTTTCTTCCAATGAACTATACACAATCTCAAGTGTTTCATGAATATCTTTTGGCATTTGATTACCAAAATCAAATATTGCTGTTTCATCTCCTACTGTCATAGTACACGCTCCTTTCTCTAGAAATTATCTCCATACTGCCTTGTTTATTCACCCATTATACTACGCCATAATCACATCAATCAAGTTACAAACAAGTTACTTATCTGATAAGAACGCCGAAACTGCAGCAAATGCATCTGAAATGCCTGCAGGCTTTTTTCCACCAGCTTGAGCCATATCTGGGCGTCCACCACCACCACCACCTATGTGTGGGGCAATGGATTTAATGAGTTCGCCGGCCTTAATACCTGCTTGATTGGCATCTGGGGCAGCGGCAACAATCAAACTTACTTTCTCATCAGCAACGGTTGCTAGTACCAAAACATCTGATGGATAATTTTCTTTCCAGTTATCCGCAACTTGTCGTAAGCCATCCATGCCAGAAACCTGTAACTGAGCAGTAATATAAGTATGCCCATTGATAGTTTTTACATCATTAAAAATTTCACCTGCCGTAGCATTCGCTAACTTAGCTTCTAAGGACTCCGCTTTTCGCTGCGCCGTACGCAAATCAGTTTGCAAATCATATACCTTCTCTGGCGCATCAGTTAGCTTTTGTGCCTTCAAAGCAGTAGCAATTTCTTTCAAGGCTTGTTCCTGAGCTTTATATTGTGCAAGTGCTTGTAGACCAGTTACAGCTTCAATACGGCGTACCCCTGCACCAATTCCTGATTCACTAACAATTTTAAACAGACCTAACTCTGCAGTAGAATTAGCATGTGTACCACCATCAAACTCCTTGTTAAAGTCACCAATTGATACAATACGGACCTGATCACCATATTTCTCACCAAATACGGCAACTGCACCTAATTTTTTTGCAGACTCAATGTCAGTTTCTAGCCAAGTAACTGGTAGATTCTTAGTAATTTCTTGATTCATCATCGACTCTATTTTATCAAGATCTTCACTTGAAACTGGTCCCTCATTATTAAAATCAAACCTTAAATATTCTGGTTCTACTAATGAACCAGCCTGATGAACATCTCCACCAAGTACATTACGCAATGATTGGTCTAACATGTGCGTTGCTGTATGGTTTTTGGAAACAGCAACATGACGTGCCATATCAACCTTCAAATCGACTTTGTCTCCAAGGGTAAAGCTTGAAATGACATCAACCGTATGAATATGTTGTCCGTTTGGAGCAATTTGAACATCTGTCACACGAGCAATCACATCTCCACTTGTGTTCAAAACATCCCCAAAGTCAGGCACTTGTCCACCCATTTCGGCATAGAAGGGTGTTACATCAAAAGCTACTTGTACGGTAGTATTAACAGCAACATTATCCAATAACGCATCAATACCTTGTTCATCTTGACCAATAATAGCAACGATTTCCGCATGATTGACTTCAGTTTGAGACCAACCAACGTACTTTGAGTCAACATGTAAATCGGTTAACACGGCATTTTGAACACCCATTGACTTAGTATTAGCACGTGCAGCACGAGCTCTAACGCGTTGTGCTTGCAATTCCTCGTTGTATTCATCCACATCTACTGTCAATCCAGCATCTTCAGCTTGCTCTTGCGTCAATTCAAGTGGGAACCCATAAGTATCAGATAACTTGAAAGCAGCGGCACCACTAATTTGTGTCTGGCCCGTTTTTTTAGCTTCTTTAATTACCTCATTCAACAAAGCTAGTCCGCCTGTTAATGTTGCATTAAAGCGTTTTTCTTCAGCAGCAACAGTCTTTTGAATCTTGGCAGTGTTGGCTTTGACTTCTGGATAGTAGCTTTCCATGATGTCTCCAACAATTGGTACCAAATTAGTTAAAAACTGTCCTTTAATGCCTAATTTTTGTCCATGCAAAACTGCGCGACGCAACAAGCGGCGAATAACATATCCACGTCCCTCATTTGAGGGCAAAGCACCATCCCCAATTGCAAATGTTATTGCACGAATATGGTCGGCAATTACTTTGAAACTCGTATTAATCTCTGAATCTTCGCTATCATTATAGGTAAATTGATTTGACAATTTCTCTGTAGCCCGGATGATAGGTAAAAACAAGTCCGTATCAAAGTTAGTACGGCCATTTTGGAAAACAGATACAACTCGTTCAAGTCCCATACCAGTATCAATGTTTTTATGCGGTAACTCAGGATATTGTGAATTATCCGTTAGTCCAGGCAAATGATTAAACTGAGAGAAAACAAGATTCCAAATTTCTAGATAACGTTCATTTTCACCGCCCGGATACATTTCTGGATCATCATCAGGTAAATCTTGGAAGGCGCTACCACGATCAAAGAATATTTCAGAATCAGGGCCAGAAGGTCCCTCACCAATATCCCAAAAGTTATCTTCAACTTCATAGATGTGGCCGTCTGGTAAGCTAGTTTTCTCTTCCCAAATTTTTCTAGCTTCCTGATCTTTAGGATACACAGTTACATACAATTTTTCAGCATCTAAGCCATACCAATCCGGGCTAGTCAATAACTCCCAAGCCCAAGGAATTGCTTGTTCTTTAAAATAATCACCGATTGAAAAGTTACCCATCATTTCAAAAAGTGTATGATGCCGAGCTGTTTTCCCAACGTTTTCAATATCATTAGTACGAATAGCCTTTTGAGAATTAGTGATACGTGGATTATTGGGAACTACTGTACCATCAAAATACTTTTTTAAAGTCGCAACACCGGAATTAATCCATAACAACGTTGGATCGTCTTGCGGAATCAGATTTTTTGAAGGTACAACTTCGTGCCCCTTAGAAGCAAAAAAATCTAAAAACATTTGGCGAATTTCTGCTGAACTCAATTCTTTCATGAAAACTTTTTCTCCTTAAAAAATATAAAAAGACCAAAACAAAGTGCGGACGCTCTACCGTGGTACCACCGCAATTTGTAATGATCTTAAACACAATCTTTACCTTTATCTCTCATAACGCTGAGTAGCGGTGATTTTTCAATCACAATTAAGTCTGGTAGCACAAAAAAACCAACGTGTGCTTTTCATCACCCAGCACATTTCTAGCTGACGGACGGCTAATTCGTATGTCCAGAATTCTTAATCATTATATCATATTACCAACCAATGTGATTATCAGTTTTTGGTAATGAAATTTTATCCGATGCTAAATCAGAAAATGCTTGTTCTAATATCTCAAAGGCGTGCTGTAGTTCTTCTTCTTTAATGACTAGTGGCGGTTGAAAGCGTAATATGTTCCCTCTTAAGCTAATCATTATCGCTCCTAACTCAAAAATACGATAGATTAACTTATTGGTTGCTTCGATATCGGGTTCACCTTTGTCATTAATAATATCAATGCCACCATTCAAGCCATATATACGGACGTCACCGATGAAATCATACTTTTTAGCAGCAGAATCAAAAAATACTTTAGCACGACCACCTAGCTGTCGAGAGCGTTCGACTAATTTTTCCTCTTCAATGACGTCGAGCGTGGCCAGTGCTGCTGCTGCGGTTACTGGATTCCCAGCAGTCGTGTAAACATTAGCTGGTGCTTGCAAACTATCCATAATTTCTTTACGTCCAACAACCGCACTTAAAGGTAATCCACTAGCAATCGATTTACCAATACTCATTAAATCTGGAGCAATACCAAAATGATCAATTGACCACATTTCACCAGTTCGTCCAAGGCCCTGGTTAACCTCGTCAACCGCGAAAACAATGCCATGTTTGCGTGTGAACTCATAAACCAATTCAACATAGCGTTGTGGTGCTTTGATAATTCCACCATCACCTTGAATAGGTTCAATAATAACTAACGCCACTTCATCTGCTGGTAAATAAGTCTCAAATGGTAATTTAAACTGTTTAAATAAACGCTCGGAAAAATCACAGTCACTTTCTCCGGCCATTCGCTGTGTCTGATCAGGAAAAGGTGCCTTTACCGTGTTTGGCAAGAGTGGTCCAATTTTTCGAGCCATATTCAAACTAACTCCTGAAATAGAAAGCGAACCATATGTGGACCCATGATAAGCGCCAGTAAAGCTAACAACATATTGTCGCCCAGTATAACCACGAGCAAACTTGATAATCGCATCGTTTGCATCCGATCCTGAATTACCAAAAGCAACTTGCTTTTGGAAGTCTCCTGGTGCCATATCTACTAAACGTTCAGCTAATTTTGCAGTTACCGTATTAGCAAAATATGCAGGCGTATACTGAATTAGCTTTTGTGCTTGGTTAGAAATTGCTTCCACAACTTTTGGATGTGAATGACCAGTATTAGTAGCGCTTGCACTGGCTAATAGGTCAATATAATCATGCCCATCTGCATCAGTAATGATGGCACCTTTTCCGTGATCAATGACAATATCAAAATATTTAACCCGTGTTGCATTTGCCAAGTAAATCTTTTCTTCTTCTAAAATTTTTTTATTTTTTGACATTTTTAGCAGCTTTCACACTTATTTTAGATTTGTATACAAGAAAAGCCCTGTAAATTCAGGACTTTTTGTTAGCTTATTTCTGAGACAACTTACTATGCTTAGAACCATAAACAGCATAAATGATTATGCCGAGTACAAACCAACCAAAAGCATAAATTTTTGCTTGATTATCCAACTCATAGAAAATAAATCCAGATCCCAATGCAGCCAATGCTGGCATCACTGGATAAAATGGCATTTTGAAGCCGGGTTCTTGAATATCCTTACCTTCACGAGGACGTAATGCATAAATACCAAGAGAAACAATGATAAAGGCAATCAATGTCCCAGCAGAAATTAGACCTGCTAATTCAGTGAAGCTAAATACTGATCCAATCAAGATGGCAATGACTGACAATACTAACAAAGCATTGTTTGGCAAGCCTTTATCATTAACTTTGCCTAGAAAACTTGGCAACAAACCATCACGACCGAAAGCATAAAGCAGGCGTGAACCGGCCAACATCATACCAATAATTGCTGTAAACATACCAACTAGGGCAACCACTGATAACAGATTAGATGTAAATTCATGGCCTGAGTGCAATAATGCCCAGGCAGCAGGAGCCGCGTTGTCTTTATACTCTGTATAGTGGAACATACCAACTAATACAAGCGCTACTGTTACGAAAAGAATTGTTGCGATAACTAAAGAACCAATGATACCACGTGGCATAGTCTTCTTGGGATCCTTTGCTTCAGCTGAACTAGCAGCAATAGAATCAAACCCAATGTAAGCTAAGAAAATTTGTGAAGCACCGGCAAAAATTCCTTGCCAACCACCAAAATCAGTTTTAGCATTGTATTCAGGAATAAATGGTACGTAATTACCAGGATGAATAGCTGTTAATCCAACCCCAATAAAGATTAAGATGACTAATACCTTACCAATAACCAACACATTTTCAACACGAGCCGTGGTGTTTGTTCCGCGCCATAATAATACTGCAATAATCAAAACCGCAAATAGTGCAGCTATGTCAATAACGCCACCATTTCCAGCGGCAAATGAACCAGCCAAAGCCTTTGGTAATACTAAGTTATGTGAGCCAAGGAATAACTTAAAGTTTGCTGACCAACCGGAAGCCACGAAAGCGACAGCAATGAAATATTCCGCCAAAAGTGCCCAACCGGCAATCCAGCCAAATACTTCACCAAAGACAACGTTGGCCCAAGAGTAAGCAGATCCAGCAAATGGTAATGCTGAAGCAAACTCCGCATAGGCAAACGCAGCAAGTCCTGAAACAATTGCCGCAATTACGAATGAAATCGCCACTGCTGGTCCAGCATGGTTAGCTGCCACAATACCTGGCAAGGTAAAGATAGCTGTAGATACGATAGTCCCAATACCTAAAGCTAACATTTCTTTAACACCTAACGTCTTACGTAGATGTCGATCACTATTAGTAAAACTAGCAGGAGTCGCTTTATGTAGCCATCCTGTTCTTGTTTTTGATTCTGACATATGTTTATCCCTTCAACTCTATAAAAGTTACTTTAATATATTAACATTTTCTAATTTTATTGTCAACGTTTCCCATATAAGGAATGATTATGCCAATCAAATTATTATTTTCATGATATTTTAATAATAAAATAGCACTTCGATATAGTTTACATAGAATATAGTTATTTCTAACGAAATTTCCAAATTAAAAAATGCTACTCCAATCGGAATAGCATTTTGAATTTAAGCAAATACAGATGTCAAAATTAAAATAATAATCAAACCAGTCACGGAAATAATTGTTTCTAAAACAGTCCAAATTTGGAATGTTTGCTTAACTGATAAGTCGAAAAATTCTTTAAAAATCCAAAAACCTGCATCATTCACGTGTGATGCGATTAATGACCCAGCACCAATAGCTAACGCCACGAAGACTGGCAATAATGTGTTACCAGGGTTGGCTGCTAGAATTCCAGTCACAATACCAGCTGCTGTCATACCAGCAACAGTAGCTGAACCCACCGAAATTCGTAAGACTGCAGCAACAGCCCAAGCGAATAAGACAATAGCAATCGGACTCATGGCGCCACCGGCTTGGAAAATTGTTGCAATCTTGTCAGATAATCCTGATGTAACCAAGACACCACGCAAGGCACCACCACCACCAACAATCAACAAAATTCCAGCAACGGCTGACATGCCTTCATTCAATGATTTTCCTACTTCAACCATTGTTTTCTTTTGCCAAATACCCATTGTAAAAATAGCAAAAACTAATGCAATTGTCATAGCTACAGCTGGATTAGCTACAAATTCAACAATTTGATCAACTGTGTTTGGGTTCTTTGGCGTAACGCCACCTGTGTAAATCAACTTATAAATTGTAGCAATGATCATGAATACTAATGGAAAGACAGACGTTAGTACGGACAAACCAAAATTTGGTGTTGCATTCAAGTCATACTTTTTTGCGGGTCCAACTGCTTCAATTTCTGTTTTAAACTGAAAAGCATCTGGTGCATATTTTTGTGCTAATTTTGTAAATGCTGGACCAGCAACAACGGCAGTAATTACTGATACAATCAAACCGAAAATCAACATCATACCAATATTAGCACCTAAAGCTGAGGCAACAGCTGTTGGTGCCGGCTGTGGTGGCAAAAATCCTTGTGCCGAACTTAAGGCAGCTGTCATTGAGATTCCTAAGTAAAGCAATGGCACGCCAGCTTCAATAGCAACGGCAAATACGATTGGAATTAACAACACCATACCAACACCAAATATCATAGAAATACCAATGATAAATGATGCAATTAATACTGCCCATTGTAGGCGTTTAACGCCAAACCAATCAATCAATGTTTTAGCAATACGGTACGATCCACCTGCATCAGCGACTAAGCGGCCAATCATACCACCAAAAATAAAGATTACCGAGTTTGGACCAAGAATATTTCCTACTCCTTCACTACCAAGAACGGCATTTGGTATCTCCATGGGCTTCATGCCAAGCAACAAGGCAAGAATAAAAGCAGTAATAATTAATGAAACAAATGTGTTTAACTTTAGTTTTGCAATCAAAATAAGCAAAATCAAAATTGACACAATTAACATAACAAATTCCATCTACTTGTACTAACGGTCTCTGGCCGTTATCTCCTTTTCATTTACAAATACATTCTTCCCCTGCTCATGTTCAGTAACTATTTTGAATGCTTTCTTTGATAGTTAGCAATATTTTGATATTCTGTCTGCAATTGACGAGATAATCGGATAAAGATTGGTGCTAATTCTCGGTAAGCTTCAAAGTTTTTTGGTTCGGGGAAATACGTGTTAGCTGCTCCAATGTATTTCTCAATTTCATATAAGCTATCAATTTTCCCCAGTGCTTTTTGTGCAACAATAACTGCAGCTAATGCACCGGATTCAAATGCCTCCGGAACTGTGACAGGTTGTTCAAAAATATCCGCAAACATTTGCCGCCACAATGGTGAGCGTGCAAAACCACCTGTTGCTTGGATGGATTTCAAATCACCCACAACCTCTTCGAGTGCCAAGCTGACCATGAACACATTAAAAGTAATACCCTCTAATACTGCACGTAACATATGCGCGCGCGTATGCCCATGATTAAGACCAAAGAATGATCCGCGAGCGTTGGCATCCCAAATTGGTGCACGTTCGCCGCCTAGGTATGGATGGAAAATTAGGCCTTCGGATCCAGCCGGAATACGCTCCGCAATTTCTGTTAACAAATCATAAGAATCTTTTCCAAGTAGCGCAGCTGTTGATTTTTCAGCATCAAACATATTATCTCGTGCCCATCGGAACACATCCCCGCCATTATTAACAGGACCACCAACAACCCAATTGTCTTTATCCAAAGCATAGGTAAACGTACGTCCCTTAGGATCGATAACAGGTTGCTTTGAAACAACTCGAATAGCACCTGAAGTGCCAATTGTAATAGCCGCAACACCTGGTTTAACTGCGTTAACACCCAAATTTGAAAGTGGCCCATCACCTGCACCGTAAACAAACGGTGTATTGGCCGGAATCCCAATCAACGCAGCATATTTTTCAAACATACTCGTTTCGTACTCATAAGGTTCAACTGGTTGTGGCAACTGTTCTTTTTGAACACCGGTTACTGACAAGGCCTGCTCATCCCAATCCAAATTAAAAATATTGAACAAACCAGTTCCAGAAGCAATAGAAATATCCATTTTGTTTGAGCCAAAAAGTCGGTGGAATAAGTATTCCTTAATGCCCAAATAATGTGCTGCTTTCTGATAAATATCAATATGTTCTGATTTTAACCATAATAATTTGGACAATGGTGCCATCGGATGTATAGGTGTACCTGTATTTTTATAAATTTGTTGACCTATTCCATTAGCTTTTAATTCTTCGGTATATTTCACCGCACGCGTATCTGCCCAAGTAATGGCACGTGTCAATGGTTTCCAATCTTCATCAAATGCAATTAATGAGTGCATTGCTGAACTAAATGACACAGCAGTAATCTGATGACCTTTATCCAAATCAGCTACACGTACCACTTCTGCTAGCGCAGCAACTAATGCCTCAAAAAGTTCATCAAGATCCTCTTCAGCCATATCAGGCAAATCACGGTACAAAGTATAACTTTTATTCGCACTTGCTACGACAACATTCTTATCATCGAACAACACTGCCTTCGTTGATGTCGTACCGACATCAACGCCTATCATATACTCCATTTATTTACCTCCAATAGATGTTATGCGTTTAATATTTTCTATTCTAGACAGAAAAAGCTCCCTTAAGCGGGAGCTTTGTTCATTAAGCTGAACAAATTTTCTATTAATTACTTAGCTGCGTCCATTGCGTGACCACCGAAGCCGTTACGCAAAGCTGATACAACCTTACCAGTAAATGTGTCATCTTGCAATGAACGGTAACGCATTGCTAATGATAGGTAGATAACTGGTGCAGGTACGTCCAAGTCCAATGATTCTTGAACTGTCCACTTACCTTCACCTGAAGAATGCATACGACCAGCGATAGCATCCAAATGTGGATCCTTGGCGAATTGTTCTTCAGCCAACTCCATCAACCATGAACGAATAACTGATCCATGGTTCCACAACTTTGAAACAGCTTCATAGTCGTAGTCAAATTGTGAAGCTTCCAATACTTCGAATCCTTCAGCAATTGCTTGCATCATACCGTATTCGATACCATTGTGAACCATCTTCAAGTAGTGACCTGAACCCAAACGGCCTGTGTACAAGTAACCATCTTCTTCAGAAATTGACTTAAACAAAGGTTCGATAATCTTCCAAGCTTCGGCGTCATCGCCACCAATCATGAAGTTACCACCGTTACGGGCACCATTCATTCCACCAGAAGTACCAGCATCAAAGAACTTAATACCAGCAGCAGATGTACGCTTGTTTTGTTCCAAGTTATCCTTGTAGTTAGAGTTACCACCATCAATAATGATGTCACCCTTGTCCATCTTCTCAATCAATGTATCGATTGTTGAGTTAGTTGGTACACCAGCTGGCACCATAACCCAAACTGCCTTTGGAGATGGCAACTTTGACAACATATCATCAATGTCAGAAGCAGCTTCAACTGATGCTGAATAGTCAGTTGCTTCCTTAACAAAGTCAGCGTTTAAATCAAACGCAACAACTTCGTGACCGTTATCAACGGCGTTCTTTACCAAGTTCAAGCCCATCTTACCAAGGCCGATCATTGCAAACTTCATGTCTACTTACCTCTTTGTTTTTTGAGTTTTTAATACACTTTTATTATATGAAAATAATTTACACATTGCAACCTTATTATTGAAAATTGTTTTCTAATCTTGTATTATTAGTTTATTGGAGCATTAAAAATGGCAAATAATATCATAGCCCAGTTACGGGCTCAACGTAAACAATATAATACAACTGAACAAAAATTAATTGATTTCATTGTTAATCATGTTAGTGAAGCTAGCGAGGCTAATATTCAGGAAATGTCTGAATTCTCTGGTGTTTCTACCGCTACCATTTCACGATTTGTCAAAAAAATTGGTTTAGAATCATTTCGTGAATTTTCCGTTTCATTAGCTAGTGCCGCAACGCAAATGACAACATCCGTCGATTTATTTGGTGAAATAGCTGATACAGATGATACCATCGCGGTTGCTCAAAAAGTTTTTGGTGGTGCAGAAAACGCTTTAGCAGCAACCGTTAGCAACTTATCAGCAGCACAATTAAACGAAGCCACATTAGCTTTAATTTCAGCTCGTCGCGTTGGCTTTTTTGGTATCGGTGGATCATCTATTGTTGCTTTCAATGCTTACCATAAGTTCTTACGTACGCCAATTGACGTCATCGCTCACCCAGATTACGATGTTCAATTAATGCAAGCCGTTAAACTTAATTCAAGTGATGCCGCTGTTGTTATTTCACATTCCGGCCGAAATAAAGACACACTGCTCATCGCAAAAAAATTACACGAACAGCATGTTAAAATCATCGCAGTAACTTCATTTAAAGATTCTCCGTTAGCAAAACTAGCGGATCTAGTATTATTATCATTGGCAGAAGAAGTTAATTTCCGAAGCGAATCCATGAGTTCGTTAATCGCACAACTTACAATCATCGATACCTTATTTACTTTAGTTGGTTCACATTTATCGCAAGATACTCAGAGTGTGGTTGATACCATGCGTGATGTGATTGAAGAAACACGGTCACATTAAAAAGGAGCTCAATGAGCTCCTTTTTTGATATTATTACTTTTCGTAGTATTCGCCACAAATGCTAGTATGCTACTAATTCTTTCCACCCTCACTAGCTTCAATGGCTTTATCCAAATCAGTTATATCGGGGTTCATACTTCTAAAGTTAGCATCATCAATGGGTAAATGTTGCAAAAAGTTATCAAATACTTCTAAAGTGCCATCCACATCTGTCGCTTCAAAGTCCAAAACATGACCAGCAAAAGTCAAATCATCTGACAAAAAATGTAAGTGCCATCCTGGTGCAGTGGGGCCGCCAAAAACTTTTGGTGAATAATAGCCAACCAATGTACCAGTTATATTGTCTGCTTTGAATTCTGGTTGCTGTTTAGCTACTTGTAACAAACTTGGGTATGGTTTCTGTTGTTTTTTTACAATACGAACATGAACGTGAGCAAACTCACCATGAAATTTTAAGGCAGAAAAAACGTTAAATAGTTGTTCATCTTTCAAGTTCTGGGTCAAATTGCTGTATTTTATTTTTTTAAAAGGTAATTTTTGACTTGCCTCAGGTTGATCAAAATGAATCGATGCAAAAGGTAATGTTGTTTGTTTATCAGTAATATGGTGAACTTTTCCTGTGCTATCAGCTTGATAGGCTTCCCCATTTAGAAAAATACCTTCACCGTTAAGCCCCTCAAAAGTACCGATGCCAGTGTCACCATGTTCCAACATTTCAGCGACTGTTATTGTCCCTGACATTTGGCGTGCTACCAATTGTGCTAATGTACCGTGTTGATATATTGTTGTCATGTTTTGCCTCACTTCTTACCTATTATTTTAAGTTTATCAGTATGATATTGCAAATAAACTAGGAATATTGAGCGAACACTTAATTTGTTTTGGAATCACTAATCCTTTTTTTAAAAATACGCTCAAGTGGTACGCTGATTAAAAATATTGTTGAAATAATGAATATAATGCCTACAACTTGAAACATCATTAAGTGAACATGTAAAAGTGTCACCGACAAAAGGGTCGCCACCATCGGCTCAATGGTAGATAGTAAACTTGCTGTAGTAGGTTTTAATTGACTCAAACTCATCACATATAAAGCATAAGATAGTAATGTACCGGCTATAATAATAAAAATAATAATAATCCAGTCTCCAGTGCTTACCTGAGACGGTATATACCAAATAGGATGAAAAAAGTTCTCAGCTATTCCGCCAACCAATAATCCCCAAGCAACTATAACAAAAGGTGACCGTTTTTTAAGCAAAGGTTTTGGAATGAGTGTATACGCAGCTAAACCAAATGCAGATAGTATACCCCAAAACAGGGCTTTATAATTGACTACTAACTGATTAATATTACCGTTAGTGATTAATAAAAATACACCAGTTAAAGCAATCAGAATTGACCAAGTATCTAAGCGTGAAGGTAGCGTTCTCTTTGCTAAGCTCAATAAAATAACAATGATAGTTGGTCCAAGTGACTGCAAAATAGTTGCTGTTGCTGCATCACCAAAGTATACAGATAAAAAGAAACTAGATTGTGCTAATAATACACCAACAATGCCGTATAAAATAATTAAAATAATATCTTTTTTGTTCAGCCATATTTCAAAAACCCGGCGACCTAAAAAACAAAATGATAACAGTAACAAAATTAACCCTGACGAAATCATTCTGACACCAACTAGCCACTCCGGATTAATATTTTGATTATGAAATAAAATACTTGCCAATATGCCACTAATGCCAAATAAAGTCGCGCTTAAAACTCCATAAATTATACCTTGCTTATTCATACCAATTAACCCCTTTCAAATACTAATTATAATTTAGGCTAACCTAATCAATGGTTCGTATACCTATTTTGTCTTTATATTTTTTAAATATAAACTCAGTCTTTTATATGTTAGCAAATAATGGTTTCATTAAAATTGGTGCAATGAGTGTAGAAAAAATAATCACCAAGATAAACTCCCCTGATACCGTATCGTTAATGACTTGTGATGATAAACCTATCTGTGTAATCACTAACGCCATTTCCCCTCTCGATATCATACCGGCACCAATGGCTTTTGCTTCTGTATTTTTCAATCCTGACATTTTAGCTCCAATCCATGCGCCAATAAATTTTGTGATAATCGCTAACAAAATAAATAAGATAATCACTACAATTTTATTATTCAACTGGCTTATCGTAACATTCAAGCCTATTGATCCAAAGAAAATAGGATAAAAAATCCACTGTCCAATCTGATTTGTATTTTCGAATATTTGGTCCGCAATCGATGTTTTCCTAAGAAAAATGCCAATAACAAAAGCAAGCAATGGTAACAGACTACTTATATTGAAGCCACCATTACCAATAAATACCGAAAATAAAGTGACCGCTACCAATGAGATGACATCATCAATTATGGCAGCTGACAATATTATTGCGCCAACTACTGATGCCAACTTTTTTTGCTCAGCCAAAACAGCTAATGTAATTGATATTGATGTGGCAGAAAAAACTATACCCGAAAAAAAAGACACTGATGTACTATATCCCATTAAAATAAATACGATTGGAAATACAATCACCGGGACAGTAACCCCCATGATTGCTATCAATGATGAAGCTTTGACATATTTTTTCATTGTTTTCATATCTGACGCCAATCCAGAACTTAGCATCAATATAAAAATACCAATTTCAGACAACATATGAACTAAACTTGTGCTATGAACGACGTTTAAAAAGCTCATACCTATAACAATACCAGCAAGTAACTGGCCTATGACTTCTGCAAAACCTAGCTTGATAGCCACTTTCCCAAACAATAGAGTTATTGTGATTAATAATAAAATGTTTATCATATCATTTATTTCTCCCAAACAAAAAGAAAAAGCTTAAAAAATTAACTAGCTCCCCGACCAGTTAACTTCTTGAAGCTTTCGCCCAACCGTTAATAATTTATTATTTTCAATACTATCATGCTTTATTTTGGAACGCAATCAAGTCGCCATCGCACATTTTAAACCAAATAGTTACTCCGACTTGATTCTGATTGTCAGTAATAATCCAATGAGTGGCACAACAATAAACCAACGACTTGTCATTAGCAATGCATTTACAAATGACGAATTGACATCAATTGCAGTGATTAAAATAGAAGCAACAACAACACTACCTGCGCCAATAACTTGACGCATTGTGGTAATAATTGCAGTACCATGACTCACTAGGTTTTTAGGAAGTGCATTATTTGCCGCAGTAATTGAAGGCATCATAATGAATGCATTACCTCCTTCAAGTAACATAGCTGCTATTAAGCACGCTATCCATGAAATCGACCCTAAAGTACCCAAAATTGCATACCCTACAAACATCATTGTCATACCGATATAAACTAATTTTTTTAATCCAATTCTGTTGAGCATTACCCCTGATTTTGGATTTAATTGACTTAGAAAGATTGCCGCAGGCACCATAAGTAATCCTGACCACAATGGGCTGAAATGAAAAACCTTTTGATAAAATAAAGGCATTAAAACTGTTGCAATAATCAATCCGGAGTACGATAATCCAGTTAGAAACATAGCTGGAACATAGCCTCTATATTTGAGTACCGCTAGATCTAAAAACGGTTGCGGTAATTTTATTTGACGGACAATGAATATGGCCAATAAGCCGATGCTAATTATTAAAATCAACCACCACGAAAAGTTAATTCCTGATGTTGGAATGATTGAAATATCATACAAAATACCACCAAATCCGAGTAATGTTATGGCTGAAAACCAATCAAATTCAGATGGCTTCATAGTATGCGTGTTTTCTATTTTATTTTGTAAAACAATAATCAAAATTAATAATATGACAAAAAATAACATAAATAAGGCACGCCAAGAAATCCACTGCAGAACCAGACCAGAAATAATCGGACCAACAGCTAATGCTGAACCCATAACTAAACCAACTACGCCCATAGCTGCACCACGTTGAGTTTTATCAGTATTTTCCATAATCACACTTTGAAATGTCGGAAATAAAGCCCCCACCGCTAACCCTTCTAGCAACCGCCCGATAATAATACCGTTAAAACTTGGCGTTACCATAGCCAAAAACGTTCCTAGTAAAAAAATGGCTACAATACCATTGAGTAATTTACGTAAGGACACATTATCCAAAAGCCAAGGACTTAGTGGCATGACAAGTGTCATTGCAACCATAAAGCCCGTTGTTAACCACTGAACGGTGCTCGCATCAACATTAAAACTTTTCATTAGAATCGGATAAGCAGTTGTCATAGTAGACTGACTAATCGACATGATAAATGCAATCGATAATAAGGCAAGTGAAAATGGTGTTAATTTTCTAATGTTTTTAAACATAAATTTTCCTCAAAAGATTATTTATATTCATTCTAATATAAATAAACATGCAATTCAACTTTTGAAGAACAAATTTTCATGAAAAACACCGTATACATTAATTTTTATTTGATTTTATTCACTTCACCTGTTTTTTCAACAATCAATCTGACATAGTTCCGTGCGCCCAGAGGGCCTTGGTGGACACCATCATCAGCAAACCAATCCGAATGTTCTTTTGCCAGACTATACCAGTCAACAATATGCAGATTTTTATAATCACTATTAGCTTTCGCCAGCATATCATTATTATCTTCTTGCCAAGGTTTGCTTTGTACTAAATTATTAATCCAATAAACCTGTCGCTTTGTACCAAAGGTTTTCATCATGCGATCTAAATCTTGTCTTCTAATCTCACCATTTGTACCTAAACCTACCAAGATGTTTGGTGCTAGCTCATTATTATTAGACATACTTTTCACTAACTCGGGTGCTTCGTAAGCTTGTCGACCGACCTTTGCATCGACAAATATCTTGGGATTAATCTCTTGAAGATACGGTGCTGAATCTAACATAACCGAATCGCCAATAGCTGTAAATGACATATTCTTGAAGTTCATGTATTGTGTGGCATTTAAATCATATGTTGCAACTATTTTTTTATCATCTGTAGACATACTTTGATTATTTGATTTTTTGGGCGCTTGTTTATTAGCTTGTTGTGCTTTTTTATTGCTTTTTCTTACTGCCAATTTATTTTTAAGTAATTTTTTCTGTAATGCTGTCTGTGGTTGTGGGCGTCCAGCATCTTGGCTTGCTAATCCATGACCGATGAAAAGCAAAAAAATCAGTGTAGGTGTTAAAATCAAGAAAAAACGATTTCGCGATTGCACAATCCACCGACCATACTGTCGCAACTTTTGTCCATTCCGAAAAAAGTTTTCAACATAACGGTAGCTTACTTCACTGACTAGCAATACAAGGACAATTTCAATCAGTATATTCAACAGATTAGGTTGATAATGTGGGATGAATTTTTCGTAAAAAACAAAAACTGGCAACTGATACAAGTAGATACTGTAAGAACGCTTCCCTAAATAATTTAATATCTTATTATCCAATACCTTGGAAAAAAGCGAAGCTGGATGAGCTGTTACAGCAACTAAAATAGTACTTGCTATAGTCAATAAGTACATCAATCCATAGTAAGTTGCAGGCTGTTGTCCATTCAACCATAGTGTTCCCAACATCCAAAGTAAAAACGAACAGAGTCCCGCAATATTAAGGTAGCGTCGTACCTTGTTGCTAACATAATTAGTGAGTTTAATAGAGGGCCAAACAAATGCTACGGCTGTTCCTAATAGAATAGCAAATAGTCGTGTGTCAGTTCCATAATATACTCGATTAATAGCAGTAGGCTCATACAAAACAGCCATTAATATCGCACTAAGTAATGAGAACAGTATGAGTACTCTAGCAATATTTTCTCGCTTCAAAGCTAATCTTAAAATAACCCAAACAACTAGCGGCCAAATAAAATAAAACTGTCCTTCTATCGAAAGTGACCATAGATGTGTGAAAGGTGAAGCTCCACCAAATTGTTGAAAATAGGATGAACCATGATTAACTGCCCAAAAGTTAAAAATATACAATAAATTAGTCTCAACAGTGGGACGTAGATTGTAGATTAACTGACGATCAAAAAGCAAAATTATCGTAGTCACTATCAACAACATGACTACCAAGGCTGGATACAAACGTTTAATTCTCCGTTTGTAAAACTTAAAAATTGCAATCTTGTGATTACGATCAAACTCTTGTATTAATTGATCAGTAATTAAATATCCTGAAATTACAAAAAAAAGTGGCACACCAAACCAGCCACCGACAAATTTTGTGGGCATCAAATGAAATAAAATAACACCAATGACAGCTAAAGCACGTAAGCCATCAAATCCCCTGATATAACGTCTTTTTGGATTTTCCATAGTTTTGACCGTTATGTCCCCTCAATAATCTCAAATATACGAAATTTACATCATTTCTATTATTTTACTTTTATTAACGTAACATGTCAAATGTTTCAATATTATTTCTTAACTAATTGTTGTTCCTCGTTTTTCAAATGTATGTGGCAACATGACTTGCATATTATCGACCACTTCATTATTCATTAATTTAGTTAACATACGCATTGCGACTGCACCAATGTCGTACTTAGGTTGACCAATTGATGTTAATGCTGGACGCGTCACAATTGCAAATTTTGTATCATTTGATGTGATAATTTCAAAATCTTCAGGAACTGACTTTCCTTGATCACGCATATAATTCATGATTCCCAATGCGACTTCATCATCATAAACGATAGCTGCTGTTGCATTAGCAGCAAAAATTTTATCAGCGATTTGATAGCCAGCAGAATAGTCCTGATGGGAGGCAAATAACAACTTCTCATTAAACTCTTGTCCGGCAGCTTCTAAGCCTTCTTGGTAACCAACTAGACGATGTTGTTTGTTAATTGCATACTCCATTGGTCCAGTAACCAATGCCACACGTTCATGTCCATTTTTGACTACCATTTCAACCGCTTCTTTAGTAGCTGCAATATAGTCAATGTTAACACTTGGCAACACTTTTTCAGCATCAATAGAACCAGCTAAAACAACTGGTGCATCAACAGATGAGATTGTCTTTAAAACTTCACGATCTAATTCATTGCCCATAAAAATAATACCATCAACTTGTTTGCTAGCAAGATTGTTAATGGCCATCGTTTCACGCACAGGATCTTCATCTGTATTTGTTAGCAAGACATCGTAATGGTACATATTAGCGACATCATCAATTCCTCGTGCTAACTCTGAATAGTACATGTCTGTTACGTCTGGCATCACAACACCAATGGTAGTTGTTTTTTTCGAAGCTAGCCCGCGTGCTACAGCATTTGGGTGGTAACCCAATTCTTCAATTGCATCCAATACTTTACGTTTCGTAGATTCACGAACATTACTGTTGCCATTCACAACTCGCGATACTGTAGCTAGAGATACGCCAACTCGGCTAGCAACATCATAAATTGTAGCCGTTTGCTTTTTTTGCATAATTTATTCCTCTTTAATACATTTATTATTATTTTTTTTAAAAGTTATCTACACTATTATATCAAATTAGAATTAAATTGCAAACGCTTACAACATTAATTATAAGTGTTTTCATTATTGTTTCACTCTGTTACAAGAAAAGATTCATCGTGATGAAAGTGATACAATTTACCTATATCAAATTTCACAGGAGTTAGTGTTATGAATGCAGAAAAAATCAGTGCATTAACGAGCTGGCTGACCAAACAAGAGTTGTCAGGCGCTATCATTACAAATTATCACAGTGTTGCCTATTTAAGCGGTTTTGAATCTGATCCAATAGAACGTGTTTTAGCACTCGTGCTACTTGAAAATAGTGAACCTTTTTTGTTTGGACCAGCACTGGAAGTCAACAGTATGAAAGAAAGCGGCTGGCGCTATGCTGCTTTAGGTTATGAAGACCATGAGAATCCTTGGCTAAAATTAGCCAATCATATTAGAACATTTACCACAGGAAAAAAATTTGCCATTGAGGCCGATAACCTAACAGTTGCACGTCTTAACTTACTACAAACTGCTTTTCCTGACGGACAATTTTCTATTGATATTACCGATCAAATTAATCAACTCCGCCTAATCAAAACACCGGATGAAATAGCGCATATGAGGGCTGCTGGTCGTGATGCTGATCGTGCTTTTGAAATTGGCTTTAATACACTAAAGAACGGCATATCAGAGTTAGCTGTTGCTGCTGAATTAGAATATGAGCTCAAAAAAGCAGGCGTATCTAGTATGAGTTTTGAAACGCTCGTTCAATTTGGTGCACATGCTGCTGACCCACATGGCTCAACATCAACAAATACACTCAATACTGGTGAAATGGCGCTGTTTGATTTAGGAACAATGACTGAAGGGTATGCTTCCGATGCTACAAGGACAGTAGCTTTTGGAAACGTGAGCGATGAAGCAAAAAAAATACATGCTATTACGCTCGAAGCACAACTTACAGCCCAATCACAAGCTAAAATTGGTATGACAGCAAGCGAATTGGATACTATAGCACGAAATATCATTACAAAATCTGGCTATGGTCAATACTTCAATCATCGACTCGGACACGGATTAGGCTCATCAGTGCATGAGTTCCCCTCAATCATGGCGGGAAATGATATGGTTATTGAAGAAGGCATGGTATTTTCTATTGAACCTGGTATCTACGTTCCAGGTGTTGCTGGTGTCCGTATTGAAGACAGTGGTTATATGAGTAAAGAAGGTTTTATTCCTTATACTCACACAACCAAAGAACTACTACAATTTTGAAATAAATAAAAGACCAATGACTCAAATCATTGGTCTTTTATTGTATAGCATTCCTAATTGCTATAACCAGCAACGGAATCATTGTTATACCATTATTCATCATATGAACGGCAATACTATTTTTCAAATCACCAGTTTTTTTATAAATATAGGCGAGCACCATCCCCATGCTAGCATATATCATAAAACTTAAGGTGTCTGCGATATTCGTGGGAAGCGCATCCATGTGTGGTAGTGAAAAAACTAAACCCGACAAAATAATATTTGCCCACCACCAACTTTTGCGAAAAAAATAATTTAAAATAAGGCCACGAAAAACTAATTCCTCAACTACAGGCGCCAAAAATGTACCATATATTACCATGGCAATCATCGTCACATTTAGATTTGAAGTTAGCTCATTAATAGCTGCCTGATTTTCGGTTGTAGTGACCCCTGTTAGTCGGACTCGTAATTGAGCAAGTATTACCTCGATGAATATCATCAGGAACCACATACCTACTAGCCACCAAAAACCTCGCCAATTTCTAATATTTGGTTTAGTGAAGACTGGACCAGAAATATTTTTTCTGAGCAGCCTATAAGCATAGAACCCAATACCTATATAAAAAATGAACATTATTTCAGCATACAATATTTGTAAAAATATATTGTCTGTTGTGGTAGTAAGCATCAAAGGAATGGGTGCCACAACAATTAAAAACAGCACAAGAGAAACATTAATTATTCTGAGCAGTAAAGATTTTGGTTTCACTTCATTTGTCGTTTCAAGCATCATCATCCTCATCTAGTGTGCATTTTTTCTTTTGCCAATATAACCATACAAAACAAATGTTAAATACGATTAACAAAATAGCAACAAGCGTTATCGTTGCCCATAATGGCCAGTTTTGCTGGTCACTCAACAAAAATATTAAGACAAACAGTACAAAGCTAACAACCGATAGTATGACTCTCGTAATTAAATTACCCATTTATTTGCCTGTATGTTCATTAATGAATTCTGCAACCGCGCCTTCATTATTTGTCTTTGACAACACTAAATCAGCCATTTCTTTGATTTCTGTTTTAGCATTTGCCACGGCCACACCTACACCTGCAGCTTTGATTTGAGCTGCATCATTCAAGTTATCCCCCAACGCAGCAACTTCATTCCGTGATATTCCCAACATATCAGCTAATTCTAATCCAGCTGAGCCTTTGTCACTCCCCATGGGATTAAATTCAACATAGCGATTGGAACTGAATGTTGTCAATACTTTATCAGCAAGTTGTTCATTAACGGTATTAGCGATTTTTTGTAATACATCCGGATCATTATGTTCAAAAATTACTTTCATTATCGTTTTTTCATTCGAAAGAAAATCTAACTTATCATCGGCCATTTCTTGATACGGTACACTGCGTTCTTTCATGTATTGTTCATCATTTTTTGAAATATTATAAATGAATAATGTATCTATCGTGTAGATGTGCGTATCAATGTCTGATTGAATCTGACCAAGAGAGAAAATTTTCTTGGCTAATTCTAAATCCATACCGTGTTGGACAATAATCTTTTCGCTACCATCTTCATTGATTTCCACTATTGCACCACCATTGTATGAAACTACGTACTGTTTGTTTTGTTTGTTTAGGCCTAGATCTTTTAATGTACCAAAAACAGACTTATAAGAACGTCCAGTATTAGGAACAAAATAGCCCCCATTTTTTACAAAATTTTGCACAGCAGCCACATTTTGAGCATTAATCGTACCATCATCATCGAGCAATGTTTCATCTAAATCTGAAAGAATCAATTTTATCATTATAATCTCCAATTATATTTGTAAACTCATTATAACAAAGCAGTTCATTTATTCGATAATTTACCAATAAATTTTATCCGTCCTTGACATTGACCACACCGATAGCGTTCTGATTTAAAGCGGCGTCTTCGAATAATATTATGCCCATTTTCACAACGATATAACCATTGATACTGCGATGATTGTTTTCTACCAATATCGGGTGCATATCGCATGCCACCAACACGTGCTAATAACCGTTTGAAGTCGCTATCTTTATGTTGATACCCTTGATGACTTAAATGTAGATGATAGTGCGCTAGTTCATGCTTGATAATTTTGTCAAAATCGTCCAAAGTAGCCATTTTAGGATTAAACTCTAAGTCATGAGTTTTTAAAAAATAGCGACCACCTGTTGTTCGTAAATGATTATTGAATGTTGCATGGTGTTGAAATGGACGATCAAAACTATCATATGATATTTTCTCAACAAGATTTTGTAATTCATTATCTGTCATTTTAACACATCGCTTCAATTAATATTTTGGATAACCATACAAAAAGTCCCCAAGCAAATAACAATTTGTGAGGACTTACTTTAACAAAAATATATCATGATTCAGAACAATATTCGTAATCATTAAAACGTATCTATATTGTAAATGTTTGTTAGTCCAATAAATGAAAACAGGTATTTAAACATTTAATTTTGATGTTCAACAATGTAGTCGACTGTCTGTTGCAACGTAACCAAATTTTCAGCATCATCATCAGAAATTTCAACATTAAACATATCTTCTACTTCTAATACTAATTCAACAAAGTCAATAGAATCCGCATCGATATCTGTCAAAAAATTCAAATCCGGCGTAACGGTATCTCTTTTAACATTAAATCGTTCTGCAATTTCATCTGCCATCATATTATAAATTGCTTCTTTTTCAATTGCCATCAGTAATTACTCCCAGAATCTTTAATCTAAAGAACTATTATACCATAACTTATTCACCACTTTATTATTGCAATTCATTCTTAGCAGCTTGTAACTCATCCTTATGATCTGAGATGTATGTTCGAATGTCTGGCACCAGATTTTTTTCAAACATTTTTTTAATTTGTCCCATTGTATTAGCTACTGCATTGGCTTTAGCAGAACCATGCGTTTTAACGACAGGCGCATTAACACCCAAGATTACTGCCCCACCAGCCTCATTATAGTCCAACTTCTTTTGTATATCTTTAAAAGCTGGTTTTAACAAGAGACCGCCCATCTTACCGCGAATCCCTGTTTCCATGATGGCTTGCTTAATTTGCTTCAACATCATCAATGCAGTACCTTCCGTAGCTTTCAATGCTGCATTACCCGAAAAGCCATCAGCAACAACTACATCTGCAGTTCCTTCTAATAATTCACGTGCTTCAATATTACCCAAAAAATTAAAAGATTGTGATTTTTTCATCAGCTGATGTGCTGTTTTATGAACCTCATCCCCTTTATCCTCTTCTGCACCATTGTTCAATAAACGCACGCGTGCATCATGAATGCCTAAAACATGAGAAGCATAAAAGCTCCCTAATATTCCGTATTGATACAAATGTGAGGCTTTGCTTTCAGCATTTGCACCCAAATCCATAAATACAAATTGATCGTTTTCACCAGCAAAGCTTGGCATAGCGGTGGCCAAGGCTGGACGATCAACACCTTTGATACGACCAATTAAGAAAATAGCACTTGATAGTAGCGCTCCAGTATTGCCGGCACTAAATAAAGCATCGGCTTCGCCGGCTTTAACAGCATTTGCGGCACGAACCATTGATGAATCTTTTTTATGTCGCATTGCTTTAACTGGCTCATCACCCATCTCAATAATTTCAGTTGTGGGGATTAGGGTAATATGTGCCCAGTTCTTCACAAGTGGCTTCACCTGTTCACTTGTTCCAAATAATAAAAATTCGATATCTGGATAACGATCGCGAGCGATTTCTACCCCTTTGACTATTTCCATTGGTGCGTAATCACCACCCATTGCATCTATTGCGATTTTCATATTTTTTAAATGTGTGCAACTGAGATTAGCTGTACACGTTCCTTTCTATTTTCAATCTTTTTTGGCTGACACTGTTTAATCTAAGTGTCGATAATGCGCCATCGTTCTTGATAAGTAATCCACTAGTTTCTGATTTTCAGAGAATTTATCCCAGCCGTCAGTACTAACTAAGCTAATTGCTTCCTGCTGAGCAACTTCCATCATCTTCAAGTCTTTAATTGGATCGCCAACTGCAAATTCAGGCACACCAGACTGTTTAGTTCCTAGTATATCGCCAGAACCGCGTAGTTCTAAGTCTCTTTGTGCTAAAAGAAAACCATCTGTTGTCTCAACCATTGCATCAAGCCTAGCACGACCATAATCGGTCTTTGGATCTGCAACTAGAATTGTGTATGATTGTCTCGTACCACGACCCACTCGGCCACGTAATTGGTGTAACTGTGCCAATCCAAATCGATCCGCATCCATAATTAACATAATACTAGCGTTGGGTACATCAACCCCCACTTCAATGACTGTAGTAGCAACTAAGACCTGAATTTTATTTTTTTTAAAATTAGCCATCAAATCTTTTTTTTCGTTGTTCGAGAGCCGGCCATGAAGTAAGCCAATTTCGTTATTTGGTAACTCCAATTGTAATGATTCGTACATTGCTTGAGCATTCTGTACATCTAATGTTTCTGACTCTTCAATTAAAGGCGTCACGACGTATGCTTGTGCGCCCTCTGAGAGTTGTTGTTTAAGAAATTCAATTGCCGAGTCAATTTGATTATGACTGATTTTTCGTGTCTGAATTTGCTTACGGCCATTAGGTAGTTGATCGATTATTGATACATCCATTTCTCCATAGGCAGTGATAGATAATGTTCTAGGAATCGGCGTAGCCGTCATCGCTAGTATGTCAGGGTTTACACCATTTTCACGTAATTTTGCACGTTGATTAACACCAAATCGATGTTGTTCGTCAATTACTGCCAAACCTAGGTGATGAAACATCACATCCGGTTGTAACAATGCGTGTGTACCAACTAAGATATCTATTGTTCCGTCGGCTAAATCTTCTAATAATTGACGCCGAGCCGCAGCTTTCATGCCACTAGTCAACAGTTCAATACGAATATTAACACCCGCTTTTTCAAACATTGCAGCCAAATTAACGGCATGTTGCTGAGCCAAAATTTCAGTTGGTGCCATCAATGCGGCTTGCATTCCTGCAGTGACAACAGCGTATAATGCAATTGCTGCTACCACTGTTTTACCAGAACCTACGTCACCTTGTAATAAACGATTCATGTGCACTGGACGTTTTTGATCTTGTAAAATTTCAGAAACAACTTTTTGTTGTGCTTCTGTCAATGTAAAAGGTAAGCCAGCTTTAAATTTGTTTAGCGCCTTGTTATCATAATTGATACTTTCACCAGAAAAGTTTTTATCAGCTAATTTGAGCAACTGTAATCTCATTTGAAAAATAAAAAATTCCTCAAAAGCGATACTTCGACGTGCTAATTTAGCTTGCGCCATGTCAGCTGGAAAATGCATATGTTCAATTTGCGTATTTCTGTCTAGTAAACGATATTTTTGACGGACGTTATTTGGCACTAATGAATCAACCGTACCACGTACATCAGCCCACGCAATTTCTATCAAATGACGGATTGTTTTAGCGCTTATTTGTTTAGACGCAGGATAAATTGGGTCAAGTTCATTGGAAATTTTGGAAATCACTTTCATGCCTGTTAAGGTCGCTTTAGCAGCATCATAAGTACCATAAACAGCAACTTCTTGGCCGACTTCTACATTTTGAGCAATCCATGGTTGGTTAAAGAACGATACACGCACATTTTCATGTGCTATCATTAGTCCAAAACGTGTTTGAGATCGTTTGCCAAAACGAGTCACAATCGCCGGTGTGCTCACGATTCCTTTGAAAGTAGCCTTTTCACCATCCAATGTTTCAGAAGGCACTCGTTCTCCTAAATCTTCATATCGAAATGGAAAATAATTAATCAAATCATCAATCGTAAAAATACCAATTTCATGCAACGCATCTAGTCGCTTAGGACCTACGCCCGGCAAAATATTCACATTATCGTTTAGGGTTATCATCTTGAATATTATAACATATAACACAGCGCCCACAGTATGGCAACATCAATATAAGATTGAAATCATCTATACTCTTCACCGATGACATTTTTTTAAATAGTTGGTTACGTTTGACTATAAAACGTTGAGATTAATTCAAATAATTACAAGACCTCATCCATACTTTCCACGCTATCTATTTTTCACCGAATAGTCTTTGTTCACCTGCAAGCAACCTTTTCAACCATAATCACTTTTTAATATAAAAAACACTGCTAAAACTATATTGTCAGCTTGTTTCATTAAACTAACAATCATAAGATTTTACAGCGTTTATCATATTTAGAAGGTAGTAACCGGAGTCGAACCGGCGATCACGGTTTTGCAGACCGTTGCCTTACCACTTGGCTACACTACCAAACTTATTTGCATTGTTATGTCAAATAACAACGCTCTTAATTATATATAAAATTGATCAAAATTACAACATTTTGGTTACTTTTATATACTTTATTAATAATCTGTCTTTAAACACCCTTTTTATTTAGCCCAACCGATTATCCAACAGTATTTTTTGTAACTCTTCTTCAATTTCAGGTGTCTTAACCCACTCTTCCCAACCATCATATTCTAAAGGCAGCAGTTCATAATGTGAATTAATATAATCTTCTACTTTTTCTACGTGAGTTGAGCGTGGTATGTTCACCTTCAAAATCTGAACACTTTCAATAAATCCATGCTCAGCAGCATATTCGGCACGTCCATTATGAGGAATATTCCCTAGTTCAAAATAAGAACTACCGTCATTACGTGTAATTCGTTCAATTAAATCAAAAGTCTCTTTCATAGCGAATTAATTCTAATAATGAAGTTTTTAACGCAAACTTCATTCTCCTTTTCTTGTATTTTTGCTTTTTATTTTGATATATTCATGTACAACCAATCGACTAGCTACCCAGATACTCATCAAAATTCCCAACATACCCAACAACATTGTAACGACTTCCATCATCAATAACTTTGCATTAAAAAACATCGCAATTGAATAACGTAAACGAATAAACCAAATTAAAAGCGGTAGATTTGCTCCTAAAACCCCAAAAAAAAGTGTGTTGATAGCTGTACCTAATATTTGCCCACCAATAATATGTGCATGCGCGTATAAACTTTTTTTGCTTAAATTCGGTGTACGCTCTATGACCTCATTCAGGTCTGCTACAATAGCCATTGCAGCTTCAGCAACAGCACCTAAAATGGATATGACCATTACAATTACAGCAACCTTTGTGAAGGGCAGACCTATATTCAAAGATAAACCTTCCAATTCTTCCGAATTTTCAGTTGCAAATCCTTGGAATTGGCCTAAATGTTGAACCACAATTGCCACTACCATCAAAATTGACATAACTATCAAGCTTGTCTTAAAAGCTGTATTAGTCACAAATTGATTTTCTGCACCTAAATAAATTGCAAGAGCCAAAATAATCACACTCATTAAAGCCGTAACAATATATGCATTAAACTGCCAATTGATTAAAATCATCAAAATAAAAATAACAATAAAGTTCAACATCAAGCCTACAAAGGCTTTCATTCCCTGAACACCGCCAACAAACACCATTAAAACAAATAAAATAATTATTAACAATCCAATCGCATTCATTTGTCCACCACCTTGTATCGCTCAGCAATCCACCCAACTAAAACACTAGTGACAGGAACAGCCAAAACAATACCAATTCCAGAAATAACTGTCTGTAAAATACCAAGGTTCATAATTTGATCAAGTATATAGGGCCAATTATTACCATTTCGTAGCATCAAAAAAACCATCGGCATTGTTTCCGCAATGAAAATCATGAATAGCACATTAATTAATGTGCCCATGATATCGCGCCCAACATTCATCCCCGCATGCCAATAATCCTTGAAGTGACGTTCGATTTTTTCACGACGCAGACCAAATAACGCAGCAACAATATCTGCAGCTTCATCCATAACCGCGCCTAACACACCAATAATCGTTTGGGCAATAAACAAAGTAACCGGTACTTGTGTTACGTACGACATTGTTTCAAAATGAACCCCTTCATTACCAGTAGCTTTAAGAACAATAAACATGATGAACATCGTCAGGATTGTTGATAAAAGAGTCGCTAAAAGCGTAACCAACATCTGAAGGGTTCTACCTAATACTAACATCAAACTCAATGCTGCTACACCAACAGCTAAAATACTAAAAATCAAAATAACATTGGGATTTTTAAGGTGAACGTCTATGTATAATGCAATCGCAAAAAGAACCACATTGGCAACAAGGCTGAGCGTTAGCCATGACGTTGCACGCCATTTTCCATAAATCAATAACAGCCCTAATAGTAACACAACTAAAGCTCCGATGACTGCATCACGTTTAAGAGATATAATTCGAAAATGCCCTCTATGCCCGGTCAATAATAGCTGATCCCCAACTCTGTACTGATGTGTCACCGTTTGCGAATCGGTGTATTGATTCGTCAACTTAATGATTTTGTTTCTATTTAACAGTTTAATTGTTAGTTGTTGATGAGAAATATTATCTGCATTATTATGCTCATCTATTGTTTTTTGTTTGGACTGAAGTTTAACATGTGTAACCTGTCCAACTGGTTCTTGATATAAAAATGAATCAGACCGCAATATAACCCAAGCAACAATAACGGCAATGACCACAAACCAATAGTTTTTTGTTTTTTTTAGGAATATCAATTTTCTAACCGTTTATTTTTTCCTGTCATTTGGACTGGTTTAGCTAGAAACTTCACTCTTTGCATGAGTCTAGCAGCTTTAATAGGTTCATTACCTTCCCTAGTTTGCGATAGATATTGTTCAAATCCATCTGCATCAAAATTAGAGGTAAAAAAAGTTGTTAACTCATTTTGCATCCGGTATTCCAAAATAATACCAAGAATCGAATCTCTGCTCCACGCTGTTAACGTATCTGCACCAACATCATCAAGAATTAACACAGAAACGCTTTTTGCTTTATTTAATAATTCATCAAGAGATTCATTTTTATGATCAAATGTCGCTTTCAAATCGCTAATGAATGAAGGAAAATGTAACAACATAACACCTATATTATTAGCAGCCAATGCGTTAGCAAGGGCTCCCATCATATATGTTTTGCCGACACCAAAATCACCATATAAATAGATACCTTGAACAAAGTTATTTTGGACTGTACTAGTTAAACTTTTTAGGATTTTATTGAGTGAAATAAATGCTTCCGTTTTCCCTTGTTCCTCTTGGGCATGATCAACGATTTCCTGACCGATAGTACTCCAGTCTGCCGAACGAACAGATTTTGGCATTTTGTACAGCGTCAACTTTTCACGTTGCATTAGTTTTTTGCGTGTTTGCTCATTAGCAACATAATGAACTATTGGATACCCTTTTTCAATTGTTAGCTGTGGATAATATCCTGGATAGAGAACTTTTTCCCCAGCAGCAATTCTTTTCTTTTGTTGAATATACTCATAAAGATCACCCATTTTAAGTTGAAAAGCATCTGAGTTCAATTCATCTTGATGTGCAGTCCAAAAAGAACGTATATCTTGATCCTTTCCAATAGATTCAATAATATCCGATAAATTGGCTTTATTAGCATATTGTTGCTGAAATTGCTTGAGTACTTCAGATAGGTTTTGCATATTAATCTCAATTCTTAGTCTTAATATTCAACTTTTTTAGTTCAGCCAAGGCTTCCGCTACTTCATCTACAGAAGTTGCTGGTTGATTTTGAGGCGTGCTAGAAGGCATTTGTGGTTCAACACGCGTCATTTTTTTAGAATAGTTTCGTTTTGTAGATCGAGTAGGTTGATATTTTTCAATTGCATTGAGTGCTGCTTCAGCCGAATTCACATGCATTTTTAACCATGAATTAGCAATTGTTTCTGCTGTATCAACATTGACCGTATCGCGATTTCGTTTGACCAATTCATACCAAACCAACATATTGACGACCTCCGGTTTGAGGCGCACATCTTTAATCATTTTACTGATGAAATAATATTCATTTCGTGTCACAAAACCGCCGCCTTTTTTAAACTTAACATCTTCAATAAAGGCATTAGGTGCTAATGTTTTTGCATCTTGAACTAACTGTAACATTTCTCTAGAGCGGTTTTGTTGCACTGGCTGTGAAACCACCTGCTCTGCAATAACGGTTGTGCGATTTTGACGCATAATTTTCTGCAAAATCTTTTCGTCAACATCATGAGTATCTAATGTGATTGCCTGCGAAGTATAACCTGCCAGCGTTACCTCATCAACGCCGTAAATCACGTGCATTGATACTAGAAAATCTCGATGTTGTGCCAACTTTTCTGTTGTTGTACCTCTCACTAAGTCTGTAAAGTTTTCAAAATTAAAATCATCTTCTATTTCAATTTTGCTATGATTTGTGTTTATCTCAAATGTTGGTAATAAGGTAGATGTATCATGCTTGAAGACCTGTAAAAACTTGGCAGATATATTGTCACCCTTCACATTTGGTTGTCCTTGTGTAGCATATCGTTTCTGAAGTGTTAAATAACGCGCCTCTCCAACATATTTAAATAATAGACCAGCCAATAATTTTTCTTTAAAAAAACTGTCAACATCAAGCGGAGCAAATAATTGATACGTATAAATTTCGCCCAAAGCATCTTCTGTGTAAAGCGTAGTCAATAGACCCACTGCTTCTAAACGCCGACGAACTTTAACAAAATCAGGCAAACTGACATTCAGACTATCTAAAATAAAATTATGATCTTCTCGTCCATCTAATTGTGTATTGTAGGGTAACTCACTTACCAACAGGTGGTACAGTGCATACCCAGTTGCGCCAATAAACGGCGTGTATAAATCAAAAGTACGATCTAAATCGGTCAATGTAATTGGTGTATTTGACTGCACAAAAACACCAGCCTTAGCGTGAAACTCAATTGTGCTATCATTTTGCATCATGCGTTGACGCGAGCTCCTTTATTTTTTTGATTAAAACTGTAACTTGTTCCTGTAGCTCTTCGATACGACCGTTATTATCTATAACATAATCAGCTCTCTCAACCTTCTGCGACATTGGTAACTGTGACTTTACACGGTTACGTGCCTCTATATTACTGAGTTGATCACGATTTTTCAAACGAGACAATTGGACTTCTTCGCTAGCAGTTACAACAATGATTTTATCTACTGATTTATTTTTATCATAGTCTCGTTCAAATAACAATGGTACATCTAGGACTAATATGGGCACATTTTGTAAGCGCCAAAAATTAATTTTATCAGCCATTGCACTACTAATGGCTGGTTGCATAATATCATTTAGTTTTTTTAATTGGGCGCCATTTTCAAAGACAATTTGACCCAGCTTACGTCGATCTAATACACCATTGTCGATTATTCCCGGGCCAAACGCTAATTTGATTTTTTCAAGTGTTGATGTTCCTGGCTCAACGACTTCACGAGCCACTATATCTGCGTCAACAATCGGAAAACCTGCTTGACGTAACAAAGCACTGACTGTCGATTTCCCTGTAGCAATTCCACCTGTTAAACCAATTATCAACATTTACTGTTCCTCGTTTGCTTTACTATTTAGCTTAAATAACCGACGTGAATAAGCTACTTTAGTAGCATTCAGATAAGGAATAACATAAATATAAGCCAAACCAGCTGTCAATATGCCTAATAAATGCCAACCAATAAAACTCAAGTCTAATAAAAATAATTCCCACTTACGTCCATTCATTATTTTTCGACTACGTGTAATATAATCTGTCAATGCGTTGGCCTGTTTTCCAGCATCCAAATCTAATTTGTAACTAAAATACGTTTGCGCATAAGAATAATGCTTAATCAATCCGGGAATGGTAAACAGCATCGACCAAAGAAAAGTCAACATAGACTGTACAATAGCTAACAGTAGACTTTGAAAAAATTTGCCATTATTAAATATTTGAAAAGTTTGAATGAATCTTGGATTCTTTTTAGGATGATTAAACCAATCAATAATTGTCCAAGAAACAGACCACATAAATATTAATCCAGCCGCATCTTGCAGTACTGAAACAATCACTTCACTCGGACTCAGATTCAGAGATGCTGCTGAAGAAACATCCGTACTAGACATTAGATTCGTATCTTTAACCATCGCATAGACTGTGAAACTCATCATCGATAAGGTTATCACTGTTACAATAATCGCGATAATATTAATTTTAATAGCTGTTCCTAATTGACCCTTCATCAATTTTTTTGCGTCACGTTTGACGTCAATAATACTTATTGGCTCTTGATTCATATTAATTTTTCTCCACTTGGCAAACTGGGCAAAATGTCGTACCACGTTGACCAACTTTTATTTTAACCATCGGCGTATTGCAACGTAAACAAGGTTCGCCAGCACGTCCATAAGCTTGTAATTCATTTTGGAATTTACCTACCTCACCAAAAACGTTACTAAAACTGTGTACTGTCGTACCATGATGCTTAATCGCCCGTTTAATTTCTGAAATGATATTAGCTCTAAGAATACTAAGTTGAACTTCATCTAATGCATTGGCTGGTGTTTGGGGATGTATTTTACTTTGCCACAAAACTTCATCCGCATAAATATTGCCAATACCAGCTATTTGCGTTTGATCCAATAAAAATGTTTTAACAGGTCTTCTGGACTTTGAAAAAATACGCTTCATATATGATAAAGTCAGCTGCTCCTCTGTAGGTTCTGGTCCTAGTTTAGATAGCGAAGGTACTTCTATATTTTCAAAGCCAGTTGTGGTCAATACCATGCGTCCAAACCGTCTTGTGTCATTATAAAACAAAGCTCGCTTATCAGATAGTTCAAAAATAATCTCTGTATGTTTATAAGGCGTCGTCTCAATTGATTCTACTGAGTATTGCCCCTCCATTCGTAGATGAGAAACAATTGTATGATTATTTGCTAAACGTAGTAATAAATATTTGCCGCGACGATCAATTTGTTTGAATTCTGTGTTCATGACACCGGTGATGAACTGCTGCCCATCCCCAGTAATAACTTTTGGGTAAGGCAATTGTACATTAATAATTTTGCTGCCAATAATTAGTTTTTCAAGCCCACGTCTGACTGTTTCAACTTCTGGTAGTTCTGGCATCTTCCCTCCTGCTGTCTTGTCAAACAAGACTAATTGTTTTATAGCTTAATTTTATCAATTTTCATTACATGATTTCTATATTACATCATTTTAACACACAGGCACTAAAGCGCACCCAATCAAATATTGTGTGCGCTCTTAGCTTCATATCCATATTGTCACGCAAATCACCAAGTATCAGGCAAACCCCATCACTTCTTTTTACCGTTTTGAGCCCACTTTGGTTTGCCCTTATCTTTGGAATTTTTTGTACGTTTCTTCTTTTTAACTTTTGTAGTGGGTTCAACTACAACTTCTTTTTTTGTTACCAGAGGAACCACACTTGAGGAGTTTTTGTCTTTAGGGACAGACGAAACATTCTCGCTATTTTTACTTTTTGCGACGGTCTTTTCTTGGGACTTTATATCTTTTTCAAACAAATTTTCTGCTTTACCTAGATTAAAGCTATCCCCCAATTCTCTTTTCAAGTCACGAATGTCGTGATCGTTCCCAAGGTTCAATACACGACCTACTTTTCCCATACGCCCGGTTCGTCCTGTTCTGTGGACATAAGTTTTCTTGCGTTGTGGCAACTGAGCGTTTACCACCAACGGTAAATCTTCAATATCTAATCCTCGCGCTGCAACATCGGTCACTAACAATAATGTGACTTCACCTTTTTTGAATAAACGCAGAGCATCTGCACGTTGCACTTGGCGTTTGTCATTACTACCGATACTCATAACACTTACATGAGCGTGTCGCAAAGTAGCTTGCATGTTCACTAAGGCACTAATTGTATTAAAGAACACCAAAGCTTGTTGATTATTTCGGGCTAATTGTATTAATACTTTTTCTTTTGCTCTCTGATCCACATATTGAAATTCATGCTTAATAGATACGGGCGCATCTGTTCCTACAGAAATCGGATGCACTTTTTGCTCAAATGTATCATTGACATAATTCAGATCCACACCAGAAGTTGCTGAGAATAGCCCTAATTGAATATGCGCAGGTAACTTATCTGCTAACTCCTGTAAGCTATCATGACGTTCCTCAGTTAACATCGCATCAGCTTCATCAAAAATAACCGTTGCAATATGATCTAATTTGAGTACGCCACCGTCTACCATTGTCAGCACACGCCCCAAAGTGCCAACAACAATTTGTGGCTTATCCTTCTTGATTTTATCAGCTTGTCGACGACCATTTGCACCACCAATCAAACTCGCTACGCTTGCACCAATAATATTCCCCCATTCTCGAACGACTTGCGTTGTTTGCATGGCCAATTCTTGACTGGGTGCTAAAATCAATACTTGTGTACGTTTCAAATTTGTGTCAATACGAGATAAAACTGGTAATACAAAAGCTAATGTCTTACCAGTTCCAGTTGGTGCTAAACCAAATATTGAGTCACCATCGGTCAAACGTTGCCACACAGCATTTTGTATAGGCGTTGGTGTCTCAAAAGAGGCGTTAAATTTTTCTAAAAGTTCAGGTTTCATTTTATTCCTTTATATCTGCAGGAAACGCAATGCCTGCAGATTGACGCAAGTCAAACAATGTCTGGTTCACTTGCTTCGCCAACTGAAGCCACTGCATGTATTCAGCATGATTTGTAGTTGGGTCGTTAATGATATTTGCAAAATCCTGACTCTCACGAATCATAGGATTTTCTTCGGGTACATTTCCTAAATAGTTGCTGTTTCCCTCACCATCATAATAGGTAACTTTTTCAAGTTCTGCAATATTGCTGACGCTAATTGTATCCTTTAATCCATAAAACTCGCTCGGCAAATACGAATTTGAAGTTTTACCGAAAATCACTGTTACATTAAAATCGTCGTAAAAGAGATTGGCTACACCACTACCATCAGCCCCATTGCGTAATAATCTAGGTAAATACTGTACAGCATTAGGTGCACCATAAACAGCCAAGGCTGCATAAATTGGATAAACGCCTAAATCATATAATGCACCAGCACTGAACTCCCTCGTCAAAACATTTGGTTCTTGTCCTGCTAAGTAAGCATCATATCGGGATGAGTACTTTTGATAAACTAGCGTTGCCCCTTGTAACTGATCCATCTTAGCGACTGTTTCCTGAATGGCCTTGAAATTTAGTTGATGGACATGACGAGCAGCCTCAAATAAACGCACATCTGGATGTGTTGCTAGCAGAGATTCTATTTTTTGAAACTCCATTGGATTACTAAACGAAGGTTTTTCAACAATCACGTGAACGCCAGACTGAATGGCTGCCTTAGCTTGTTCAAAATGCAGAGCGTTCGGTGATGCTATATACACTACATCAATATTTTGATATAAATCACTTAAAGTAGTCACTACATCAACATTATCTGTATCACTGTTCAATGATGCTAAAAATTTTTCACCACTAGCTTGCGAACGTGAATAAACTGTTGTCAAATCATACGATTTTGTTTGTAATGCTGCATCAATAAACATTGCTGTGATCCAGCTTGTACCAATAATACCCAATTTAATCATTTATATACCTCAAATTGTTTTTGCGTGCCATTAAATACTGTCGTCGGCATTTTAATTGCCTTCAAACCTGATCCAATTGTCTGATCTTCATCATATTGAATAAATAAGTTTTTGCTGTCTGTATTTTTTGTATTGTCTTCAATCAACCAGTATTTCGTTTTGGTTATTGTAGATGACAACTTCTTTTGAACATTTGGTGTTGTATAAAGAAGCATGTCGTGATTATAGTGTGAAGCTAGTATTTGGATTAACGATGCTAAACGTTGTTTGGATGTTGCCGTACTAATCTGATCAGCAGTCACTGAAATTGCGATCGGTAGCTCACCAATGTTGTTTTCCACGTTGTCGATATAGTATTGAGCTTGTGTCGCTGCTGTAACACTTGCATCATATACATGAATGGTTCCAACTTTCAAATTGGCCGATTTAGCGCGAGAAAAACTCGACTCATAACCCCCATCCATAATCGAACTACCAGATGTCGTGCGCATATAAACAAAGTCCACACCATTACTTGCTAGATTATTAAAATCAACATAGTTAGATGTTTGATTAATTGACACGCCTAGCACTGAAAAACCGCTAGGAATCGTATTTGTTTGCGTCACCACTGGTTTCGCAAAAATCCAGACAGTAAATGAACAAACAATACCAGACAGAATCAATAGCCAAGAAGTAAATGTTAGTAATTTTTTAGTTTTATATTGTGAGGCACTTGCAAATACATTTTCCATACTATTATTATACAAGAAAATAGATACTTACGCCTATTAACATGTCTTGCGAAAATGATAAATCAATAACAAAAAACTTGCCAATATGGTATATTAATGGGAAAATTGACAAACAAACTAAATTTACTCATACGGAGAAAAAACATGTCTTTAGAAACCAAGCTCAATAAGTACGCTGAACTCATCGTAAAAAAAGGGGTTAACGTCCAACCAGGACAAACAATAATCCTTTACGCAGCAGTTGACGAAGCTTATTTTGCTCGTAAAATTGTTACCGAGGCTTATAAAGCAGGTGCTCAAGAAGTTGTTATGGAATGGTCAGATCAAACAATTGCCAAAGAATTTCTAAATCACACATCGTTAGAACGTCTGAAGGAAGTACCAAATTATCAGGTAACTAAAGCAAATGAATTAATGGACAAATATGCCTCCCGCATTTCATTGATTTCACAGGATCCTGATGGTTTGGCTGACGTTGATTCAGAAAGATTAGCTACCTTGACAAAAGCTAATCAAAAAGCATTATTCCGTGTCCGTGAAGCAACGATGAAAGATGACATATCATGGCTTGTTGTGGCAGCAGCTGGTCAAGAATGGGCAGAAAAAGTATTCCCAGATTTAACAGGACAGGATGCTGTTCACCGCTTATGGGAAGAAATTCTCAAGGATGTGCGTATTGATGATGATAGTGATGCAGTAGCTAATTGGGATTTACACATCAACAAGCTCAAAAGTAAAGCAAATTGGTTAAACGAACAAAACTTCAAAGAACTACGTTACAAAAACGCAAAATCAGCTTTCACAATCGGTTTAGCTGAAGGTCATGTCTGGGAAGCTGCTTACTCTCAAGATAAAGCCGGTAATATCTTCATTCCAAATATGCCGACTGAAGAAGTCTTTACAGCGCCAGACAATCGTAATATCCATGGTCATGTAGCAGCAACACTACCACTATCTTACCAAGGTAATGTTATTGAAAATATTGAATTAGACTTTAAAGATGGTCGCATCGTTAAGGCACAAGCCACTTCTGGATTAGATGTATTAGAAAAAATAATCAATACTGACGAAGGCTCTAAATCATTAGGCGAAGTTTCCCTAGTACCTGATCCTTCACCAATTGCACAAAGTGGCATTTTATTCTACAATACTCTTTTTGATGAAAATGCTTCCGATCATTTGGCCATCGGTGCTGCGTATGCTTCTAATATTTCAGGTGGAAAAACCGAAAAACCAGAGAATTTAGCGAAGCGCGGCTGGAATATTTCAGATGAACATGTTGACTTTATGATTGGATCAAATGACATGGACATTGATGGTGTCACTCAAGATGGTAAAATTGTACCAGTATTCCGTTCAGGTGATTGGGCATAAGTCCCTGTCATATTAATGAAATTTTGAATAAGTGATACACTAAGTTAGAGGTTTACTAATGTTTAATAATCTATTAGAGAATTGGGATGGCGGCCGACCAAGGTCAAAAAGACTTCATGATCTATTTTTCATTATTTTTATTGCAATTATAGGCCATGTTGATTTTTGGTATTTTCATCCCCAAAGCAATATACGATTCCGTTTTATGATCATTATTACAACCCTAATTGCATTGATTTACTTACTTCAATTACCTCGATTAACAAATAATTCCAGTGTCCCCTATAAACTATTGTCGCTGTACTACTATTGTTATATCGGTTGCACTTTCTTGCTCACCAATACCTTTACAAACAATATTCTAGGCCTTAGCTTTTGGCCACAGATAATTGTATTTATTGTCCTTGAAAGTATCTTATTAACACGAACTATAGAAAAAACAGTTTAATTATGTAAAAAAGGGACAGGCTAATGTTGCGCCTGTTCCTTTTTAATTGTAAAACGCAATAATATACTTTTATCCTTCAGAATTAATCAATTGTGAACCAAGCTCATAGTTATGCGAATAATCTACCGGAATATCGACAACAACAGGTCCTTGTGTTGAAAATGCTTCGTCTAACACGGCATCAAGGCCATCCGGTGTTTCCACACGCAAGCCTTTGGCTCCAAAACTTTCAGCATACTTGACCAAGTCAATGTTACCAAACTTAACCCCTGCTGACTGACCATTATACTTTATTTCTTCTTGGAATTTGACCATATCGTAATAGGCATTATCATTCCAAACGATATGAACTGTATTTAATCCTAGACGTACTGCTGTTTCTAATTCCATCGCCGAGAAAAAGAAACCACCGTCACCAGATACTGATACCGATTTGGCATTAGGACGAACCATTGCCGCTACCAAAGCCCAAGGTAATCCAACCCCAAGTGTTTGCATACCATTAGAGATGAGAAAGTGACGCGCAACGTAAGACTTGAAATGACGTGCCATCCAAATATAGTGTGAACCAATGTCTGTTGATACGGTCATATCATCTGTTACATGAGCTTGAATTGACTTAACAATATCCAATGGATGGTTCAAATTTTCTTTTGCTTGGGTATATGAAGGTTCGTCAGATGCTCGTAAATCTGCTTTCAATTTTTTGAGCTCTTCTTTGCTACTTGCTGGCAATTCATATCCGTTAAGATATTCTGTCAACAATTGCAAGCTCTGTGCCAAGTCCCCAACCAACTGCCGTTGCGGTACAAAATTATTATCAATTTGAACCGGTGTTGTATCCAAAGCAACAATGTTCAAATTGTTTTCTTTATTCCAATTGCGTGGTTCATATTCAATCGCATCATAACCAAGTGTAATCACTAAATCTGATTGTTTTAGCAGTTTATCACCCGTCTGATTACGGAATAAGCCAATACGGCCGAAAAATGTTTCCGGTTCTAATTCACGTGAAATTACACCAGCACCTTGGAAAGTTTCGACAACTGGCAAAGTAGTTTGTTTTAATAACTGGTGCAGTGCATCAACGGTAGCATCATCAGAGCCACGTGATCCTACAAGCAATACTGGTAATTTTGCAGCCTTAATTTGTTCAGCTAACCAATCAATGTCCTTAATAGCAGCCGCACCTTGCTTTGCAGGTGTCACTTTAGGAAGTGCTTCAATTGTTACTTGCGCATCATCTACATCTTGTGGCAATGAAACAAAAGTCGCACCTTTTTTAGCACCATTAGCAGCTGCAAAAGCATTGGCAATGATTTCTGAAATATTATTTGGATCTTGAATTTCTGAAGCAAGGTTTGTGATTGGACTAAACAATGCAACTGAATTTGTTGATTGATGCGTCAAACGATATAAATCATTTCTCGGTACTTGACCACCAATTGCTACAATAGGGTCACTTTCAGCGGTAGCTGTCATTAATCCAGTAGCTAAGTTGCCGACCCCAGGGCCAGAGGTAGTAATAACAACACCTGTTTTTCCCGTGATACGAGCAAATGCCTGTGCCATAAAAGCTGCGTTTTGTTCATGCCTCGTAACAACTAGTTTAGGTACCTTCTGGCCTTCGGCTGGATGTTCTAGTGTTTCAAATAAGCGATCAATTTTAGCACCTGGGATTCCAAAAACTAAATCAACGCCATGATTAACTAAACTATCAGTAACAATATCTGCACCATACTTTTTATTTGCCATGATTCCTTTGCCTCACCTTATCTTAATATTTTCATCATAGCACTCTTGATTAAATTTTAGTAGTCTTAAAATTGTGAAGATCATTCACACAACAAGGTATTTTTTTCACAAGGACAAGTATTGTTTTTAATATTATAAAAAAGGTCTGTCTTATTGACAAACCTTTTAAGAATAATTTATTCACTGAATTCAAACACGAAGTCAGAATTGTTAATACGAACATCGTCACCATCTTTAGCTCCAGCTTCACGAAGTTTATCATCGACGCCCATATGACGCAATTGACGAGCAAATCGCATAATTGTCGCATCGCGCTGAATATTAGTCATTAAGAATAACTTCTCGATTTCAGCACCACTAAGCAACCAACGCTCTTCATCTTCCATCCACTCGACTGTGAAATCATGTGTTTCTGGTTTGAACGTGTAGCTCTTTTCAGAAGTATCTTTTTGGTTGACTGGTCGATAACTCTCAGGCGCAGGTGCTGTGGCCAGCATATCTGCTGTTAAGCGCATCAAATCTTTGACACCATCACGTGTAATCGATGATATTGGTACGATTTCTGGTTGGATAGGCAACCCAGAATCAGTAGCAACTTCTTTCCTAAACTTAGCAAGATTTGCTTCAGAATCAGGCATGTCCATCTTAGTTGGTACAACAATTTGTGGTCGGTTTAAAATTGTTTCGTCATATTGTTGCAACTCATCTAGTATTTTACGATATTGTGTGTAAGGATCTGTTCCCTCAATACCTGACATGTCAACTAGATGGAGGATAACTTTAGTTCGTTCCACGTGACGTAAGAATTGGAATCCCAACCCGATACCTTGAGAAGCACCTTCGATTAATCCTGGCAAGTCAGCCATGACAAAATCACGATCATCATCTAGACGAACCATACCGATATTCGGTGATAATGTTGTAAAATGATAAGCCGCTACTTTTGGTTTAGCATTTGAAACAACAGACAAGAGTGTTGATTTACCAGCCGAAGGAAATCCAACTAAACCAACATCAGCCAATACTTTAAGCTCTAGCTTTAGATTTCTAATTTGGCCTGGTTCACCGTTTTCTGATAATTCTGGTGCTGGATTGGCTGGCGTAGCAAAATGGATATTTCCGCGTCCACCACGTCCACCTTTAGCGACCACAAGTTCTTGACCATTTTCGAGCATGTCAGCTAATACTTCACCTGTATCAGCATCGCTAACAGTAGTTCCTTGTGGTACCTTAACCACACGGTTATCAGCTGATGCGCCGGTCATTCCTTTTGTACCACCATTACCACCTGGTTGCGCTTTGAAATGGCGATTATAACGAAAATCCATTAGTGTGCGCAGGCCTTCATCCACTTTAAAGATGATTGAACCACCATGTCCACCATCGCCACCAAAAGGTCCTCCCATTGCGACGAATTTTTCATGACGGAATGAAACAATACCGTCACCGCCTTTTCCGGCTTTTACTTCTATTTGTGCTTGATCTACGAATGCCATATCTATTAGAGCGCGAGCAGACATATGCTTTGCTTGTAAACCTAAAAATTAAAAAATTAACATTTAACTTAAACGTTCAGCTGACTAACCTGCGGCGCCTTTTCTCCTTTACTGCTCTACAACGAAGAGCTTGCGAATAATTAACACTCTAGTTTAACATATATAAACCATCTTAGCTATTATCACCTGCCGAGAGCGACAAATGAATCACACGTGCTAATTTTTCATTTATACCAATCTCAACTAAGTCGCTAACACTTGCTGCTGTAATTTTGGGTAACGACCCAAACTCTCGCAAAAGCTTTTGTCTTGTTTTTGGACCCACACCTTGTATCGTATCTAAGCGCGAAGCAAGTGAGTTTTTTGAACGTAACTGACGATGAAAACTAATAGCAAACCGATGGACCTCTTCTTGTACACGTTGTATTAAAAAGAATCCCTCTGATTGTTTGTCAAGTGCAACTACTTGATTGGTCACACCATCGATTAAATCGGCCGTCTTATGCCTATCATTTTTAACCATCGCGGCGATTGGTATATTGGTTAACCCCAGTTCATCCTCTAACACTTCTTGTGCTGCATGTAATTGAATTTCACCACCATCCATTAGAATTAAATCAGGAAAATCGCCACCCTCCTTTAATAGACGAGAATAGCGACGACGAATAACTTCTTGTGTTTCTGCCCATTCATTTGCATGATCTGTCGATTTAATTTTATATTTACGGTACTCTGTTTTATTAGGGACCCCATCGTCAAAAACAACCATAGCACTGACAATTTCAACCCCTTGCGTATGAGAGTGATCAAATGCTTCAATTCGATGGCCCATAGGTATCTGAAGTGCGTCAGTAATTTCCTTCATCGCCCCAGTTGTTTTTCGCTCATTCAATTGCATTAATCGGAATTTTTCTTCTAACACAATACGAGCATTTTTAGCAGCTAAATCAAGTAGTTCCCGCTTTTCCCCACGTACAGGAATTCGAACCGGAACCTCTAGCACAGCAGATAGCGCTTTTGTATCAATACCTTTTGGCACCAATACTTCCCGTGGTTTTTGAATATTTTTTTGCGAGTAGAACTGTTGAATAAAACTGGAAACTTCTTCATCTGCCTCACCAACAACGGAAAATGTCCGCTTAAATTGACGAATCAAACGGGCTTGCCGTAGAAAGAAAACCTCAACGGTCATCCAGCCCTTATCCATATAATAATTGAATAGGTCTCTTGGTGTAGTGTCTTTTGATAACACACGCTGGCTCTCAACAGTTTCATCGATATATTTTAACTGATCACGCAAATCTGCAGCCCGCTCGAATTCCAACGATGATGCTGCAGCTTGCATTTTTTCAGCTATTTGTTTCTTGACAATCTTTGTATCGCCATCAAGAAACTTTTTGATTCGGCTAATTTGCTTATCATATTCTTGGGCCGGAACAGTCCGAAAACAAGAACCCAAACATTGCCCCATATTGTAGTACAAGCACGGTCTACCTTGCGGTCCGTTACAGCGTCGTAATGGATAATTTTTTTCTAAAAACCTTAGCGTTTCTTGAGCAGCATAGACGTTTGGGTATGGCCCAAAATAAAAACCACCGTCTTTTTTTACCTCATTGACTAAGGCCATTTTTGGATTACGTTCTTTTGTAATCTTAATATAAGGATAACCCGTGCCATACTTCAAACGAATATTGTAGTATGGTTTATACTTCTTGATTAATTCATTTTCTAACAAAAAAGCTTCTTTATCAGAATTTGTCACGATGAAATCAAAATCAACTATTTTGGATACTAATTCGGCTGTCTTTCCTTCATGATCTTGCTTAAAGTATGAACGAACACGATTTCTTAGATTTTTAGCCTTACCAACATAAATAATCTTGCCATTCTGGTCTTTCATCTGATAAGAACCAGGTTCACTGGGTAATAAAATCAGTTTTTGTTCGATATGTTGTGTCGTATTTGCTAACATGTTTTCATTATACCTTGTCTGTCAAGTTTGTCAGCACCAAAAATCTTAATTAAAAAATACCCCATTTACACGAACAGTGTTAAAGGGATATTTTATCCAACTAAACATACTATGAATTAGCTATTTTTAATTGAGGCTGCCACGAAGTCATGATACAAGCCTTCGGGACGATCTGGCCTTGACAAAAATTCTGGATGATATTGTGCTGCGATAAAGAAATCATTCTTAGGATACTCAATAACTTCCATCAAGCGGTTATCAGGGGATGTTGCTGAGAACAACATACCTGCCTTCTCAAATTCTTCACGATATTGTGTATTGAATTCATAACGATGACGATGACGTTGCTCGATTTCTGGTTGATCTCCATAAGCCTTGGCTGTCAATGTGCCAGGTAGTAGCATTGCTGGATATAAGCCCAGACGTAGCGTGCCACCTAGGTTTTCGACATTAGCTTGATCTTTCATCAGATCAATAATTGGCGCTGAAGTATTCGGATTCAATTCTGTTGAGTTTGCGTCCTTATAACCTAAAACATGACGAGCAAATTCGATTGATGCTAGTTGCATTCCTAAGCAAACGCCTAAGAAAGGTATATTGTTTTCACGCGCATAACGAATAGCTTGAATTTTACCTTCAGTACCACGTTCACCAAATCCACCAGGTACAATCACACCATCAGCACTTGCTAATAATTCAGCAACATTCTCTGGTGTCACATTTTCTGATTTTACATGATTAATCTTGACATCAGCATTTTGGGCATAACCTGCATGCTTCAAGGCTTCGTTAACAGAGATATAAGCATCAGGCAAATCAGTATATTTACCAACCAAAGTGACATTAACTGTCTTCTTAGGATGCTTAATTAATTCAACCATCTGTGACCAATCAGACATTTCTGCCTTCGGTGTATCAATCTTCAACTTATTTAATACAACGTCATCCATGCCTTGCGCTTGAAGATTTAACGGAATCTCATAAAGCGTTTCTACATCACGAGATTCAATAACTGCATCTTCATTAACATCAGTAAATGTCGATATTTTTTGTTTCAAACTCTCTTCTAAAGGACGTTGTGTACGCAAAACAATCATGTCCGGTTGAATACCTAACGAACGTAATTGTGCTACAGAATGCTGTGTAGGCTTTGTTTTAGCCTCACCAGCAGCAGCTAAGTAAATAATCAAACTAGTATGAATATAAAAGACATTTTCACTACCCAAATCTGACTTCATTTGACGCAATGCTTCTACAAATGGCAAACTTTCAATATCACCAACTGTTCCACCAACTTCAACAATCACTACATCAGCATCAGTTGATTCAGCAGCTTTCTGCATTTTTTCTTTAATGGCATTTGTGATATGAGGAATCACTTGTACAGTACCACCATTATAATCACCACGACGTTCCTTTTCCAAAACCTCAGAATAAATACGTCCTGTTGTCACGTTAGAATACATGTTTGTATTAATATCCATGAAACGCTCATAGTGTCCCATATCTAAATCAGTTTCTAAACCATCACCAGTAACAAAAGTTTCTCCGTGTTGATATGGTGACATTGTACCAGGATCAATATTAATGTATGGATCTAATTTTTGAATAGCTAGTTTTAAACCACGGTTTTTAAGCAATCGACCTAACGATGCTGCAACTATTCCTTTACCAAGAGATGAAACAACACCACCGGTAACAAAAATATACTTCACTTGTTTATCTGCCATAATGCCTCCTCATACTTCAAACGCGTATTGGCTTAACACGTTTTATTGCGACAACTAGGGGTGAAAATAAAATAGAAAAACCCCCAAGATTAACTTGGGAGCTTTTAACGTCTGTCCCATTTACGGGAGCCCTAATATATATTACAGAGTTGCTGTAGATTTGTCAAATGAATATTGACATTATTCTTAACTTTAAGTTGAAAGTAATGCACTCAGTCAATATTCTTTACCATCAATAGTCAGTTTAGTAATTTCACCTGAGGATATCGTAATTTTTTTGCCGACAGATGTCATTAAAATTAATGCACCTTGATCGCTAATTTCCAACGCTTTTCCATGAATTCTTTGCCCAGCATATTGAACTACAACCTCGTGTCCCAAGACAATATTGTGTGCCCTATATTCAGGCAAGTACTTGCCTGTCTGATACTGCTCAATCATCTCAGTAAACTCATCAACCAACTTTGCAATTATCATATTTCGTGAGAAAACTAAATCTGAAACAATCCCACCAACTTTTTTATCTAACTGATTAGGTAAGTTCGTGGGTTGAATTAGATTCAAACCAATGCCAACAACCAAAGATGTCAAACTTTGTGATTCTATGTCGAGCACACCCTCTGTTAAAATACCACCAACTTTCTTGTCATTAAAGATTAAGTCATTAACCCATTTAAATGAGAGCTGATATTCTAAGCATGATGCAATAACATGTCGCACAATTACTGCTGTAGCAGTCGTCAATAATCCTGGTTCTAACACCTTATCATCCATCACAGGTAACGCAATGGATAAATATAGCCCTGTTTTTTCTGGTGCAACGAAGGACCGCCTAAAACGACCGTATGCGGCATTTTGTTGATCAGCAACGATGACAGTTGGACGAACAATTTTACCAGCCGCTAGGGCTTCCTTAGCATATGAATTTGATGAATCTAATTGATCAAATACCTGAACGTCCCAATTAGTGGTAATCAATGCCTTAATAGTTGCTACGCTCAAAACGCCCGTTTCTTCATAGCGGTACCCTTTTCTATGTTGACTATCGATTTGATGACCGTCTTCATTTAATTTCTGAACCGCTTTCCAAATAGCCGCGCGACTCACCCCTAATTGATTGGCTAACGTCTCGCCACTTAAATATTCGCCTTCGTGTTTCAGAAAGTATTTTAAAAGCTGATCAGTTGTTTTCATAGTTTTAGTTTAGCAGAAATAAGTATTTTTGTGCAATGCACATTGCGCATTAAACAAATGATGACAATTGGGACACTGATAGCCAGCATGTAGATATTGTGCAGGTGTCATTTGATACAAACAAACACCACAGCAGACGGCTGTCTCTTCAGTATCTAGAGAAACTGGCACGAATTGATGTGTATTTAAGGCATCATGGCATAAGTAACAAGCATAGTACTTTAGACATTCAGCGCAACGATTGGCTACTACATCAACATCCGTATGCCAATGTTTGCAACGGCCTTGTTGATCTAAATTTATGCCTCGAATCACAATGTCAAATGCCTTTTATGCAAGATGACACCAATAATACTGGCCAAGATCGCTTTAATCGTATCTCCTGGCAAAAAAGCCGTTTGATAAATCAATGCTTTATCTAATGACATGTGTGCCACTATATTTAAGCCAATCGCACCAAATAAAAGAATCAACAGCACCCCAAAGATAAGTAATGTTATCAAGAGTGTTAAAAAATTCAGTTTACTATTCTTCACTAACCATTCTGTAAGCCAACCAATTAAAAATGCAGCAACTGGATAAGAAAATAGATACCCTGCTGTTGGTCCAATGAACACAACAAATCCGCCTGACCCACCGCTTAAAATAGGTAATCCTAGGGCTGCCAGAATTAGAAACCCCAGTACTGTGAAAAATCCATACTTTTTACCAAGAATAACAGCTGCCAACATAATACCCATATTTTGTAAAATAATCGGAGCCGGTATGAATCCCAATGGAACCCCTGGAATAGCGCCCATTACAATAATTACCGCTAATATAATAGCTGAGGCCGAAAGGGCTTTTGTTTTCATAATACTCTCCTTTTAGTAAACCACATTAATTATTTTAGTTTACTAAAATCATGCTGTCAAGTTTATGACAAATAAAAAAAACGCTCAAAGCGTTTTCGATGAACTTATTCACTATGTTATTGATGTTTCTTTCTCGTTGCAAAAAACACAATTGCCATAATTACCAAGAAACCAAGTCCTATAAACAATGGTACTCGTGTATCTGGATTAAACGCCATAAACACTAGTGTGATTAACAACATTAAAATCGCAAAATAGTTAGTATATGGTGCGAATGGCATTTTAAAGGGATGATCCGCCATTTGGCTGGCATTTTCTTTTCGAAACTTTATCTGACTCCACAAGATAACAAACCACGGCACCATACCTGGCAATGTACTTGCTGAATAGACTAATACGAAAATACTTGAACTTCCATCCCAAAATAAAGGTAATACAGCATTTAAAATAATTCCTAATAAAATACCACCTGAAATGGCAAGTACTGGTAGTGTAGGCACACGGTGCTTTGATAATTTCAAAAATTTTGGTGGCAGTTCTTTACCAATTGCCAATGTGTAAAGCATTCGACTAGACGAAAAAATTCCTGAGTTCAAAGCTGACATAGCGGCTGTCATCATTACAAAATTGATAATTCCAGCAGCAGCTGTGATTCCTACTCGTGAAAATGTTTCGACGAACGGGGAGCCAACTTGATCTAATTCGTTCCAAGGATAAATAGTGATGATAACGAATATGGCACCAATATAAAAAATCAATATACGCGCCACAATTGATTTAATTGATTTTACAATAGCTACTTGTGGATTCTCCGCTTCTCCGGCAGTTATACCAATTATCTCAATCGCTTGGTACGATGTGATAACTATTGATAATGCAAAGAAAAATCCTTTAATACCACCAGCAAAGAACGGTCCATGCGTCCAAAGATTTGAGAAACCAATTGGTTGCCAATGATTACCAAAGCCCAACACAATAACCAGTAAGCCTAAAATAATCATAAATATAATAGTAACCACTTTAATCAACGAGAACCATGTTTCCATTTCACCATATGCTTTAACGGTTACTAGGTTCGCTGCTGTTAGCATGGCTAATACCACCACCCCAGTAACCCAAACCGGAATGTGCGGGAACCAATAATCTAAATACATTCCGACAGCAATTGTCTCACTGACACCAACTGTTAGCCATTGGAAAACATTTGCCCAAACCGTCAAATATCCGGCAACCGGATGGATATACTTTGTTGCATAATTAGCAAATGACCCAACTGACGGATCAACATAAAGCATTTCACCTAAAGCACGCATCACGAGGTACAAAACTAAGCCCGCTATCGCGTAGGCCAATAATACCGAAACACCAGTCCATTTGATTGTGGACGATGATCCCATAAATAAACCAACACCAATTGTGCCTCCAAGCGCAATCATTTGCATTTGTCGAGATGATAAATCTCTATTTAGTTCTCTATTTTGTTTTTCTGCCATGACACTTTCCTTTTCTTTAAAACGAATAAAAAAGCGCCCTTAGAATATTAAATCTAAGGGCGCTTTTCGCACGGTACCACCTCATGAATAGTTCCAGATAAAGCTTAAGCAAAATAATTACTCTCTAATTATCTGTGTTTCATCTCAACTCTTTCATCAGGTTAACGACCAATGACTCCGGTCATACTTTCACTCGTGCTACTCGTATGTCACTTCCGAGGTAGTTTTCCAAACAGCATTGCGTCATTTTCACCAACCATGACGTCTCTCAAACAATAACTATTAGTACTCTTCCTCTTCAACGCTTTTACTCATAATACACTATATTGGCTTATTTTGCAAAGTCCGTTTTAACCAGTGTTTGAATTACAAGTTTTCTCTTGTACTAATTGACATACAAAAAAAGAATTGTTCTGAACGAACAATTCTTTTTAACTGGATTATCCCAAAGGTCGCCAACTTTACGTCAGTGCTCCCGCTCGGATTCGAACCGAGGACCTTGGGATTAAAAATCCCCTACTCTAACCAACTGAGTTACAGGAGCATTTCTTATGCCTTAGCACATTTATATATAATACAGACTTTCCAAACAAAAAGCAACCCCTTTTTTCAATTTAAATTACTTTTTTTCGATTAACATTAATTATTTAACTAAAAAAGCCTTTAAATAGGGCTTTTCACTTACTAAAATTAATTTTTTATTATTCAAAAAAAAACTACCTAACAGGTAGTTTTCATTCTAAACTATTTTTCTTGGTCACCATCGCTCAGATCATCAAGATCGTCGCCACCAGATAACTCTGTCATATTGGCATCAATTGATTCATCATCTGATAAATCGATTTCATTGCTATCATCATCGCTTTCAACTTCAACTTCAGTCTCTTCATCGTCAGTATCTGTATCATCATCAGTAACCGCACCAAAGTCTTCGTCTTCAGGATCATCATCATTGTAATCAATAACATCATCATCTGAAGCATTATCAGCAAATACGTTAACCTTCTTTTTAGCTGACTTCTTACGCTTAGGAGCATCTTCTTCATCGTCGAGCTCATGGATAGATTCGTCGATTGCATCAACTGGATACCAAGCACGTAAAGCCCATTCATTATTTCCAAGTGAAATGAATGAACCGTCAGTGTTCAAATCTGTATAAAATTGCGAAAGACGTGATTTAAACGTCTCTGCATCAATTTCCAAAAATTCCTGGATTTCTTGAACTAATGAACTAAAAGGCATCGCTTCTTTATGTTCTGTCAAAATGGCTGTTGCAATTTCAACCAATGCAAATTCTTCTTTAGGGTGATTGCCTAATGTTGTAAGTGACATGTTCTACGTCCTTTCGGGGGTTTCTAACTAATCTAGCATACTAGATTTGGGCATAAATTGCAACCGAATTTCATATTGCCCAACAATTTGTTGCATAGCATAAAGGACGTAATCAATTGCAACTTCACCACGTGTTTCTTCGTGATTTAAGTTTAGCGCCATTAATGTGGTCAATGTCTCCAACTGCATTTGCCCAGTTGGTGTTTGATACAAAGCAGGAATACGCTGTGATTTAACAAAAGAAAACTTTGTTAAAATATCACCTGATCGATTCATCCGCACACGGTCCTTTTCAAACTTAAACATAATTTGTGTTTTTTGATTCTCAATGACTTCTGTATATCGTAAGTAAAGTGCATTGTTTTTCAAAAAAAGTTGTCCATTTGTATGAAATTCAAACTCTTCAAGATCATTATCTTGACGAATTTTCGTTTTTAGATGAATTTCAACGTCTGTTTGGTCTTTAATTGCCATAATTTACCCCTATTTTAATCTAAAATCTATTATAATATAAGAAACAGCAAAAGGGCTTACTATGTTAAAAGAAAAACTACCTAAAGAAAAAGTACTACGTGATCCAATTCATAACTTCATACATGTCGAAGATCCCATTATTTTAGATCTCATCAATACATCTGAATTTCAAAGGTTGCGTCGTGTAAAACAATTAGGTATAACCAGTTCTGTTTTTCATGGCGCAGAGCATTCTCGCTTTGGTCATTCAGTTGGTGTCTATGAGCTTGCTCGTCGTATCACGGAACGGTTTGAACAATATTATAGCGATGTTTGGGATCCTAAAGAACGGCGCCTAACGCTAGTAGCCGCATTACTACATGATATTGGTCATGGTGCCTTCTCGCATACTTTTGAACATTTATTCCATACTGACCACGAGGAGATGACTCGTGAAATTATTACTGGTGATACAAATATCCACCGTGTCTTGGCACAAGTTTCACCAGATTTCCCAAATAAAGTTGCCAGTGTCATCGCAAAAACTTATGAAAATCCACAAGTTGTTCAACTAATCTCTAGTCAAATTGATGTTGACCGAATGGATTATTTACTACGTGATGCCTATTTTACAGGTACAAAATACGGTGAATTCGATATTGATCGAATACTACGCACTATGCAACCAACACCCGATGGCATTGCTTTTGACATTGCCGGTATGCATGCCGTTGAAGATTATATTGTTTCACGTTATCAAATGTATTTACAAGTGTACTTCCATCCAGTGTCTCGTGGCATGGAAGTTTTGCTAGAGCATTTACTACAACGCGCACAAGAATTATATCGCCTTAATACAACTAGTAAGTATGCTGAAAATGATTTTGTCGGCCCACTACTAGCGCCTTTATTTAGCGACAAAAAACTAACTTTGTCCGAATATTTAAAGCTCGATGATAATGTTTTTATGACTTATATTAATATTTGGCAATCACATTCTGATCCCATTTTGTCTGATTTATCACAACGTTTCATGGGACGTCGTCCACTAAAATCAATGCAAATCACCGACGAGACGGCCCCAATGCTAGAAGAACTCGAGCAACTTGTGGATAGTGCTGGATTTAATCATATATTTTACACGGCGCGAAATAATGCCTACGATTTGCCTTACGATGATTACAAACCAAATGTCGCCAAACCAAGGACACAAATTGACTTTTTATTAGCCGATGGCTCACATCGTGAGTTATCAGATATGTCCACCTTAGTTGCCGCTATTAAAGGTAAGGCCTCCATAGATCAGCGTTTCTTTTTTCCAAAGGAAATGCTCAATATTGAACCAGATGAGTTATTCTCAGATACCTTTAAAAAATTTCGTAGCTTTATTCGTAACAATGCGTTAACTACACCAAATCCAGAATCCTAAAGGTTCAACATGATGCCATTATACTTTCAAATATATCAGCAGATTAAAAATGATATTCGTGATCATACTTATCCTGCTGGTTCTTTTCTACCTAGCGAAAATGAGCTAGTAACTCAATTTAAAACATCTCGTGACACAATTCGTAAAGCGCTTGCAAAATTAGATGAAGAGGGACTTATTCAAAAACAGCGTGGTAAAGGATCACAAGTTATTTCTCATCAACTACGTCATTTTCCAATCAGTGGGCTTACCAGTTTTCATGAGTTAGAGGAACTGCAGCACTTCCATGTTCTTACTGAGGTTCCTGTATTCGAACATCTTATCGTCACAAAAGAGACTCAGAAAACAACTTTATTTCCTGTTGGTACCCCTCTATATCATATTGTTCGTGTTCGAATTATCGACGGTATTCATAGTGTTATTGACGAAGATTATATTCGTTCAGATATTGTTCCTGGGCTCACTAAAGATATCGCCAAACATTCCATTTATGCTTACATTGAAAATACCCTGCACTTGTCAGTTGCCTATGCTGAAAAAATAATCACTGCCGAATTAGTCACGGCAATGGATCGCAAATTATTGATAGGTTTACCTGAAGACGAAAATAGATTAATCCAAGTTGAAAGCCAAGGTCACTTAACTGACACAACTTATTTTCAACGTACTATTGCAAGACATCGACCTGATCAATTTCAGTTTAATGAATTTGCACGACGACAAACAACTTAAAACAACTGCTCAATAGTAAGTAATTGAACAGTTGTTTTTTTATTCGTACGAAATTGCAAAACTTTCATATGGTTTCAAAAGCATAGTCTTCGAAACAGGTTGCGACGGATAGTTAGTAATTAGCACATGTCCATTGTTAACAATGTCGTCAGAAATAGATATTGATACTGGTGTTTCACCAAAGTGTGTTACAACCAAAATATGTTTTCCTGCTAATTGTCGTTCAAAGGCAATAATTTCTTCTGATTCCTCATACCTCGGTGTATAGTCACCATCAGCAATCACTGCGTTTTCTTGACGTAAACGGATTAACTTTTGATAAAATGCGTACAAACTGTCAACTGATTTTTCATCCTGAGCAACGTTAAGTTGTTCGTAATTCGCATTTTGCAGCCATGGTTCATGCGTTGAAAAACCAGCATAAGTTCCATCATGCCATTGCATTGGAACACGTGAATTATCACGTGATTTTGTTTGCACAATTTCTAAAGCTTGTTGTTTCGTCAGCCCCTGTTCCAATAGCATTTGATAAGCATTTTTACTTTCAACATCAACATACATTTCAATTTTATGATATGTTGGATCAATCATGCCGATTTCTTCGCCCATATACACATATGGTGTGCCTCGGTTTAAATGAACAAGCATCGCCAACATTTTTGCACCGACACGATAATATTTTGGTGTTTTAATAAAACGATTTATTGCCCGTGGCTGATCATGGTTGTTCCAAAACCAAGCTGGCCAACCATGATTTGCCATTAGTCCTTGACTCCATTCATGCCAAATGTGACGCAATGATTCAAAATCATAAGGCACTTTTGTCCACTTGTTACCATGATCATAATCGACTTTTAGATGATGAAAGTTAAACCCCATGCTTAACGCCTTGTTAGCAGGATTTGTATATGCAGCTGTATTTTGCACTGTAGTTGAACTTAATTCACCTACTGTAATCACATCAGAATATTTACCAAAAGTGGCTGCATTCATCTCTTGTATATACTTTTGGACGATTGGTGTATCAGTATATAAAAACTTTCCGCCATGATTAGTTTCATCATCAACTAGTACTTCAGGTTTACCAATTACATTAATCACATCAAATCGGAAACCACGGACCCCCTTTGCTAACCAAAAATTTAAAACAGCATAGAGCTCTTGACGAACTGCTGGATTATGCCAATTTAAGTCAGCTTGTGTTGAATCATATAAGTGAAGGTAAGCTAAGTTCGTATCACCAAATTTGGCCCATGCCGAACCACCAAACTTTGATATCCAATTAGTTGGATTACGTCCATCATCATGATAAGGTCGCAAGTAATAATAATCTTGATACTTTTGATCACCTGCAAGTGCTTTTTGGAACCAAGTATGATCGATTGATGTATGATTGAATACCATGTCCAACATAATACCCATATGGTATTTTTCGGCCTCTTTGATCAGATTCTCAAAGTCACTCATCGTACCAAATAATGGATCAATCGCCATATAATCACTTATATCATAACCATTATCATTTTGTGGAGATGGAAACACTGGGTTCAACCATATCATTGTGATTCCCAGATTTGCCAAGTATGGGAGTCTTTGGATGATGCCAGGTAAATCACCTATACCATCCCCATTACTATCTTGAAACGATTTGGGATAAACTTGGTAAACAACATGTTTTCCTAATTCTGTCATAATTTTCCACCCTCACTTTGAAATAGCATCTTTGAAGACATTCTTCTTTTCAACTTGTACGGCTGCTTTTTCAGTGTCACTGTCTTTAAATCCCCATAGATAAACTGCTATAAATGAAACAGCAATTGTTGCTGCTGAAGCGATCAGGAAAATCAATAAGTTATTGGGGTTGTCCTTTGGAGAAGCAAATGATGGGAAACCAATTAGTGAGCCGGTGAAGCCATACATATGAAGATCGAATAGTCCAGCAATTAGACCACCAGTGGCACCACCTAAGTTAGCCATCCAGAACACACGGCCATATTTCAAATTAATACCGTACATCGCAGGTTCAGTAATTCCGGCGAAGGCTGACAACGCACCAGCACCAGCCAGACCTTTTAAGTTAGCAATCTTAGTTTTTGCAAAGACTGCCAATGCGCCAGCACCCTGTGCAATCATTGTGAAGTTCACCAGTGCATTTAATTGTGACTGACCTGTTTGCGCAATTTCGTTAGCAATTAACGGTACTACCATCCAATGCAATCCGAAAATAACCAATACTTGATACAAACCTCCGATAAGCAAACCAGACAATGCGTAGTTAAAGTTAAGTAATGCATTAATGGCAACAGATATACCGGATGAAATCATTGTAATTGCGGGTCCCATGATTACTAATACAACAGAACCGACAATAAAGATAGTGATTAAAGGTTGAAAGATTGATCGAATTGAAACTGGCAAATGATCCTTCAGCCAATTGCCAATTGGACGTGCTAACCAAGCCGCAAAAATAATTGGGAAAATTGAATATGCGTAATTAGGTATTGTAATAGGTAGTCCAAAGAAGTGCGCATTAATTGGCATTCCTAACAACACACCTGAAGCCTTTGATGCTGATAACCCAACCATTTCTGGTTTAACTAACAGCGCACCAATCGCCGCCACAACTAAAGGATCTGATTTTAACTGCTGTGCTGCTGTAAAGCCGACTAATACTGGTAAAAAATAAAAGGGTGCCATTGCCATCGATTGAATAATCGTAAACGTATCTGATTTAGTACTAATTAAACCAAGTAGATTTGGATCAGACAATAAAGTTAAAAATCCATTTAACATACCACCTGCTGCTAATAATCCAATCACTGGAATCATTGACCCTGTGATTGTGCCGATTAGCGTTTGGAAAGCATCTTTAAACCGGTCAAGTACATTTTTGGGCTTTTTATCTTTGGCTTTTGTCGCTTCTACTGCTGCATTCGTTGCTTCATTGTCCACTACACTAGCCCCTAGGTGCTCGACAACCTTATCATAGACATCTGCAACTGCTGGCCCGATAACTACTTGATACTGTCCTAACGCACCATTATAAACGGCACCAGCTATTCCTGGTATTTTTGACATTTCTTCTGTATTAGCCTTAGTTTCATCATTTAAATAGAAACGCAAGCGGGTAATACAATGTATCACTTTATTAACATTATCTTTACCGCCCACATTTTTAATGATGTCTTGTGCCATGCCTTCATAATTTTCTTTAGCCATAATTAGTCTCTCCTTGCCTTAGCACTGCCCAATTGTTGTCCTGCAACTGCTGGTCCATAATGAACTGTAATTGATTCTAATTTATCTGCTGTATTTGTAATTAATACTAGTGTTGTTTTGGGAAGACCAGCCTCTTCCACTTGCTCCCAGTCGACTGTTCCCAAGTCATCACCCGCCTCAACAATATCGCCTTCTTTCACTGCCATTGTAAATGGTTTACCGTTTAAAGAAACGGTATCGATACCTATATGAACTAACAACTCTAGGTCGTCAAAACGTTTCAAACCAATAGCATGACCTTGAACCATCGTTACCTTCCCAGCAACTGGAGCAACAATTTTTGAAGCATTGGGTTCGACTGCATAACCATCACCCATCATTTTCTGTGCAAAAACAGGATCCGAAACCTTGTCCAAAGGAATTACTTCACCGGTTACTGGCGCATAAACATTTTCATTTTCGCTTATCTTTTTCCCAAATCCAAACATAGTCTTCTCCTTTAATCGATAAACTTGTACGTACTAGTTGTTACCTTAAGGATAACACAGTCTATTATGTATGTAAACGGTTACAAACGAAAAACATGAAGCTTTTTCTTAATTACAAGATAAAGCTTCATGTTCTATGGTTATTTTTTACTGTTAAATGGTACATCTAGCGAGCTTGTCGATAAGTCTATCGTGTACTCTATGGCTTGGTTTCCCCGAACCGTCATTTCAAAATCTGTCGCATATATAATTAATCCCAATTGATGTCCTGGTCGCATTTTGTAGTAGGTTGGTTGTAGCTCAAAATGTAAGTCAACATATTGATTAGGCCACAAGTCATTATTTTGTCGAGGACTTGTCCGATTTTGTAGATTAATATGACCAATAGTAATCATTTTATAATCAGATTTTTTATATTCAAACGACATCAAATCTGTCGGACTAAAATTCACACCACGGTCAATCATTACGCCTTGGTTCGTAGGTGTTTCTTTGAGATATATGTCATTCCCATAGTCGACGACCATTGCGCTGATCAATCCTATGTTTTGTGAGGATTTCACTCGCAGGTTTAATAAGATTTCGCCATCTATTATTCGTTCTCTTGTGTAAGTTTCACTCTTAAAAATCTGATTGGTTGGCAACTTTCCAGTAATCGTATCATCACGCCATTTATCAAAATGTTTGCAGTAATCAGTGAACTGATTTTCAGGTAACCAGTCCTTAAAATTGAGTTCACCACTGCTTTGATTAGTGGTAAGCATATTCTTACCAATATAATATTTATTTTTTTTACTTGTTCCCCACTCATCTAAGATATGCCAAGCATCTTCTTTACTATTGTCTTGCCATGTAACGGTAGGTAACACTTCGTTAGCTCTGACATCTTTATCCAATAATTTTTCGGTCAGCCAAAGATTTATCTGATCTGAAAAATCCAAAGAACGATTGTTGTTGATATAAATATGTTGGCCTTGGTGTAAATATATTTTCTTAATGTTTGGTAAATCGCGAAGTTTTGACCATAATTGATACACCTGCCGTGGTTTAACATTCCAATCATTTAAACCATGAACCATTATCATATCCACTTTAATATTCTTAACTTGATTTAAATAATTACGTGTATCCCAATAATAATCATAATTGCCATTGACACGGTCAGCAAACTTTTCCGTATTGGCTTGAAAATTATCCCACTGGTTTTTAGTTTTTAATCGGTCAGCTGGATCTTTTATCCGTGAATATACTAATTCGGCTAGTACATCCATATCTTCACCGGGAAAGCCACCGGGCGCAATAACTAGACCATTGTCTCTGTAATATTGATACCAATTGGAGATAGCAGCCTCAGAAATAATCGTTTTCAAACCAGAGACACCTGTGGTAGCAACTGCTGTGGCTAAAGTTCCCAAATAAGAGCGTCCAGTCATAGCAATATTATGATTTGACCAATTAGCTACAATGGCAATATTACTTGTACGGTCAGTAAAGGCCACTCTATTACCTGCCAACCATTCAACAACATTTTTCATCGATTCAACTTGCTCTGGAGATCCTGTGTCTTGCATACCATCAGAATGACGTGTGCCAATACCTGCAGAATAAGCAACTGCATAACCACGAGACAAAAAATACTGATTTAAGTCAACAGGTTTCCCCGCTTCTTGCGTAAAGTTCACAGAAGCTTCTTCAGCGTAACCATTAATTTGACGTGCAAACGGTTTTGTAACAATCTTTTCGATATGATTTAAATTACTCAGAGCTGGTTGGCGCGTGTCCTTTCTTGTTAATGGCACGTTAACATCATGCAATTTGGCATCATTTTCTTTCTCGTTTAAGCCTTGATAATAGGGTGATGCTGTAAATAGAACCGGTAATTTTTCATTTGTATTTGGTCTTATAATATCTACTTGAACTAAATCAAACCGCCCGTCATTATCAGTGTCGACAGAAGTTTCCACCCAAACTGACTCGCGAATTAATTGGTTTGTATTATAGGTTGGCAAAGACTTACCATTAAAAAGTAAACGCTGATTATCAGATTCAAAATATCCTCGGCTTGCCAATTCATCAATAAATAACAAGCCATTATTTGTGTGGCTATTTAGCAATTCATACCACGCATGATGTAAATTGTTTACCGTCATTACTGGTAAGCCTAATTGCCGAAATGTAGCGACCCCATTATATTCATTAGCTGCCAAAATATCCGTATATCCTAACAGTTGGGCAGCGACACGATAAAAGACAGCTTGTGTGAGTGGTTGGTCTTTTTCTAAGAAAAGAAAAACATTTTGCTCATCGGTAGCTAGATGTTCACGTAACCAGTCATTTTGAGCTTCATAAGTTTTATAATTTGTTAAAGCGCGTCGCAATAGCGTTTCAAAGTCTTCACTATCAAAACCAACAGCTCTTAGCTCTTGTAATTCGGTTGTTGCATCGACAGCAATTCGACCATACTGATTAATCATATTATCCCTTTTTTTGTTTTTATCTCATTATACGACAAAAGCACTCATCTGCGGACGAGTGCTTGACAAAGTTTATAAAAGGTGTGCTTCTGTCAATAATTCTTCTAACCAAGTACCTTTGATTTTCTTAAGACCAACCTTTTGTATGAGTTTAGGAATTGGCAAATCTATTTCGCTCAGTGGTTTTTTATCATTCATATAGTACATGGCTCGCAATAATTCTCTAATATCGTAAATTGAATTAAAGACTTCTGGTACACCACGTTCAACATCTAGCAAACTATAAACAGCCTCCATAGCAGTCCTTACTGAATATTCTGTAGTAAAGACTGTGTCTCGCGAAGGTGACTCAGCAAAGTTCCCGATAAATGCCAAATTGACAGATCCATTTGGTATTACTTTTGGACGATCGCCCATGACACGTGGCATAAAATAACTTGTAATAAACGGCATGTATACCGGAACAGTGTTAATTGACTCTTGCTGAGCTAGCTGATTAATTTTACTTTTAGGGACGCCTAGATGATACAAAAATTCTTGTGTAATTTCTTGGCCCGAAGACTCTACAATGGTCTTTTTAACATAGTTGCCAGGAACATCAGAATATAGTCCGTAAATCCAAACAGTTGTTTCATTTGGTTTTTGCTGCTTAAAATGTGGTTGGCGATGAACAGCAAAACTCATCAGCCAATTTGAGTCGGTAATGGTTACGATGCCACCTGTATTAATTTTACCATCATGTATATCCCTCTTGGTAAGTCGTTCAATATAGGGATTAATTTCAGTATTTTTAATTGTTGCCGTTGCTGAAACAAACCAACTTTTTGCTGGCAAGTTTTGATAAAACACACTTGGATGACCAAATTCATCTGATTGTTCAGCTAATTTTTCCCACAAGCGCCATGAACCACCAGGTTCACTTGTAACTGGCGCCGGTTCAAAATGGCTCCCATAGGTCGTGCTTTCGGTAATGGAACCGTTTGTTATGAAAACTAAATCATTGGCTGTAAGCTGTTTCGTTTCTGGCTGACCCGCAACAGTGAGCTGTAATTCCTTGACAACTTTGTTGCCATGATCAAAATTCACAACGACATTATCAACCGTAGAATCAAACTGTACGTCAACTCCGTGATCTTCGAGATACTTGATCAAAGGTAAAACCATCGAATCATATTGATTGTACTTATTGAACTTCAATGCTGAAAAATCCGGTAACCCATCAATATGATGAATGAAACGCATTGCATAACGTCTCATCTCGATTGCTGAGTGCCATTTTTCGAAGGCAAACATTGTTGCCCAATATATCCAAAAATTACTTTTGAAAAAGTCCTCTGAAAAATAATCTTCAATCGTCATTGTACCTAATTTTGCTTCAGGCGTCATAATCAATTTAATAATTTCTTCAGTTGATTTACCTAATGTATAATCACCGTCGTTAGGCACACGATTTCCGCGATCATAAATCAATCGACAATTTGATGAATTAGGGTCATCCTTATCTAACCAATAATACTCATCTAGGTAAGAAGCACCGGGGATTTCTAATGACGGTACTGAACGATATAGATCCCATAAACACTCAAAATGGTTTTCCATTTCACGGCCACCGCGTGTAACAAAACCAACATTAGGCCGTTGAATTCCATCCAATGAACCGCCAGCCAGTGGGAGTTCTTCAAATATATGAATTGACTCTCCTTTCATATGACCGTCACGAATAAGAAATACCGCAGCAGCCAAACCTGCTAGTCCTGAACCGACAATATATGCTGATTTCTGATCTACGTTTTTGGGCTTGCGTGGTGTGGCAAATGCTTCATAATTACCATTGCTATAATACATCGTAATCTCCTTTCCGATAGAAAACGCTTTCAATACAACTTCATTCTACTCTAGGTCAGTATTAATTAGCAATTCAAAAGGATTGCCACAAAATAGTTAATATCAAAAAAGCAAACATATAATTGTTTGCTTTTTAACTAATTTATTTGATAGCCTCAGAAATAGCTCTATTCACACCATCCTTCTCAGCTACAATCAAATCCACACGGCTCGAGATTACCTTAATAGCCATGGTAATTTCACGTGTTAATCCAGGTGTATTCAACTTGGGTTCGAAGAATGCCTTAAATTCAGCTAGTCGTTCTGGTGTATGGAACGTAGCGGTAATAACAGTAATATACATCGTAAATTCCATATCACCACCTATCGTATCTTCTAGCCACTGCCATTGCTCACGAACCCAATCCCAAATGAACTGTTGACTTTTATCATTAACTAGCAGGCCATGGACCCACCCACGGAGGTCTTGCGGTTTAATCGTGTCAGCATCCTTTAGATGACCAATCAATTTCACAATTAAATCTGTATCTGGCGTACTAGTCAAGGCCGAACGTAAGTCAGCTTTATAACTAGCATCAGAAGACTTTTTATAAGTAGTCAATAATTGTTCAAACAATGACATATTGCCAAAATGCTTTAATTCATTAGTTAGTACAAAGTGACGAATATCAGCAGATAAGTTTTGTAGATTATCACTGTTTTGTTCAAATAATTCATGAGCGAGTGCAATTGTATCAGGATTTTCTGCATACAAAGAAGCATCCAAAACATAAGGCCGTGTTAGCTGGTCATCGTATGGTTCACCGCTTTTTCCAACCCATCCCAAACGTTTTACTTGTTTTCTACTTAGTACATCATAGAATTGTTTTAAAGCTTTTTCTGCAGCTGAATCTGATGCGACAAATTTCTTCAAATCTGAAAGTATACCGTATAATACTGCATTAACCAACATGGCATCTTTGTGCGCAAAATTAGCCAACAGTGGCACGATATCAGCGTAGGCAATTTGCCTACCATCAGCAAGTAAATGTAAATCCTGAAGAATTTGTCTTTGCGAAATATTATCCAATTCATCAAGATGTTCTAAAATATCTGTTAGTAATTGAGCATCATATTGAACAATAAAATGCGAATCATTGCCGTCATTTAGCCTAAAAGGTGTGCCAACTGATTCACGTAATTGAGCATAATCACCAATCACTGCATGTTTATTGGCTAGTATGTCGGGGGCCGCATCATAGTTACTGTTTAAGGGAATTTGCCACTGACGATTTCTTTCTTCATATCCACCAATGAAAAATTGTTCTTGAGATAGCGTTAACTGACCATCAATCACTTTTGCTGAAACCACTGGATATCCTGGTTGTTCTAACCAAGAGTCCATCACTGCTTTAATGTTTTGGCCTGAAGCTTCACCCAAAGCGTCCCACAAATCAGCTCCTGTTGCGTTTGCATAGCGATGGCGAGTGAAGTATCTTTTTAATCCTTCACGTAAGGCCTTATCTCCAATCAACGAACGAACCATCACCAACAGTCTTGCCCCTTTAGCATAAACAATTGCTGGATCAAACAAAGCATCAACATCAGCTGGATGTTCTACTTGAGTATGAACTGATTGTACGCCTTCTGTACTGTCTCTTTTCAATGCTGAAACAACATCGCTTGTTTGGAAGCTTTCCCAAATATGCCAACTGGGCTCAATCGCATCAATTGCTACATACTCCATCATATTAGCAAAACTTTCATTGAGCCACAAATCATCCCACCATTTCATTGTGACTAAGTCACCAAACCATTGATGTGCTAATTCGTGAGCAATAACTGTAGCAACAATTTGTTTGGTATGCAATGCTGAATTTTCAGGATCAAGCAGTAAATAAGCTTCACGGTAAGTTACTAATCCCCAGTTTTCCATTGCTCCTGCAGAGAAATCAGGCAAGGCTAATTGCCAAGAATGTGGCAATGGGTAAGGTGTTTGATAAAAATCTTCGAAAAACTCAATCGATCGTTTAGCAATGTCTAGTGCAAAATCCAATTCTTTGGGAGCATGTGCCTTGGTAGAAAACACACCAACTTTTACCCCTGTGTTAGTAACCGTTTGCTTACCTTGTAATTCACCAAAGGCAAAGGCCACTAAATAAGTTGACATCCGCACTGTTGTATCAAAATAATGTATGCCATTTTCTGTGCGTATCTCTGGCATATTGGCTAAAATGCTTTCGTTTGGCTGTTCATCAAACTTGATTGATAAAGCAAATGTCGCTTTAGCTTCCGGTTCGTCCACACTTGGAAAAGCTTGACGAGCAAAACTTGTTTCAAATTGTGTACCGATAATTTGTTTTTTAACACCATCTAACTCGTAATACGAAGGATAAATCCCCATCATTGTGTCGGTTAATCTCGCTTTGTAAATCACAGTGATATCTATACGACCAATAATTTCTGTCGAAAATTTAATTAAATCAGCGTTGTCGTCAACAACAAATGGAACCTCTTTTTCATTAATCTGAACAGACTGAATTTGTAAGTTTTTTTGATGTAAAGCAAGATCATTGACCAGTGCATTACCACTAACCTTTGTTTTACCACTAAACTGTTTCGTTTCACGATTAATATTTAAATAGATATTATAATGTTCAGGTTGAAATTTATTATAAAGCCGTGTGAATTGAGTCATGCTTGCTCCTGTAATCTATTAGAATAGCTACATTATACACCTTGAAATTAAAAAATGACTTTTAAACAGTCATCTTTCTCGTTATTAATTAATTTTATTCACAGCTGATTCTGGGTCCTGACCAGATAATACTCGAACAATATCATTAGTTGCATCAACCGCCATACGTGCCTTAGTTTCAACAGTATTAGAGGCAATATGTGGTGTGAGTAAAACATTTTCTAATGCAACCAATGGGTTTGTAACAGGTAACGGTTCTTCTTCAAAAACATCTAAAGCCGCACCAGCTATCTCACCCGATTTTAGAGCTGAAACCAAGTCAGCTTCAACCAGAATAGAACCCCGTGCCATATTAATTAGAAATGCATCATTTTTCATCAACTTAAACTCATCTGCGCCAATTGAATACTGCGTTTCAGGTAAGGCAGGCAAATGGACCATCACATAGTCAGCAGTTTTAAAAATTGTTTCACGATCAACCAACTCAACATTGAGCACATCCTTGGCAAAGGGATCAAAGGCAATGACTTTAACATCAAACCCACTCAATTTTTTAGCCACTTGCTGACCTATACGACCAAACCCTAAAATACCAACCGTTTTCCCCTCAATATCACGTCCTGGGTGTGCCTTTCGATACTGCCAATTATCATCATGAATTGCTTTTGAATCTTGATATAAGTTTTTGCTGATAGCTAACAACTCCGAGACAGCCGTTTCTGCAACAGATCCTGATAAAGCTTTAGGTGTGTTCACAACGTAAATACCACGCTGAGTTGCAGCATCCACGTCAACAGCATCATAACCAACACCGTTACGTGCAATAACCTTTAAATTTGGCATAGCGTCCATGATATCTGCATCAAATTTTTGTGTACCGATCAATACAGCACTTGCCTCTGCCCCTTCAGTTTTCATTTTTTCAGGGTTGCGCCCAGAACCAATAACTACTTTTAAGCCTGCATCTTCAAGAATCTTTTTCCCAACTGCTGGAATATCATCTGGTAAGTATACTTGTTTTGTCATATTATGCCTCTCTCTTATTATCTACTAAAAATTTTTCTAGTTCTTCCTGTGTTGGGTACCCATCGTTGTCACCTGGTGTTTGAACTTGTAGAGCGCCCACCGCATTCCCCCGTCGTACAGCATCTGCTATAGACAATCCTTCAATCAAACCTGTAATTAAGCCTAGCGCAAATCCATCCCCCGCACCAACAGTATCAACAACCTTTTCAACCTTAAACCCATTAACAACGTAACGCTCACCGCTCTTGTTTTTGACATAGGCGCCATCAGATCCAATTTTGACAACGACCGTTTCTGTTCGGTCACTGTTATTCAGATAAAAATCGGCAATGGTTTCTGGATCTCTTGATCCGATTAAAATTTCACCTTCATCAACACCAGGTAAAACAATCTCACCATATTTTGCTAAATCATTAATCGTTTCAATCATCACTTCTCTAGACTCCCATAAAGCAGGTCGTAAGTTTGGATCAAACGTGGTTCTAATACCATGCTCAATTAATTGTTCAGCAAAATAACGGAATGCCTCACGTGCTTGAAGCGAAATCGCTGGGAAAATTCCTGATAAATGGGCTATCTTTACATCAGAAAAATCAACTTGATCAATTAATGATTTGTTAAAGTGTGCCGCAGCTGAATTTCTACGAAAATTAAAGGTTGATGGATCACCCTGATCAACTAATTCTTTTAACTGAAATGCTGTCCAATTATTTTTATCTGTGGCAATATAGTGGTTGCCAACATTATAACGCGCTATTTCTTTAATCGTAAATTGACCCAACGGATCTGCACCAACCTGAGAAATATATTCCGTGTCATGACCTAATCGAGTAGCACCAATCATAACATTTAGTTCAGCACCACCCAAAAATTTATAATAATTAATACTATCAACTAACCCTTTATTTAAGTCGGTGGAAGCAAATGTCACTACCGGTTCCCCTAATGTTAAAATTTCACTCATCTTATTTCTCCTAATTTCTTTTTAGTGTCCAAAAAATCCATAAACTAATAGTTCGTTCACAAAAGATACTATCCACATGACTGGAATACCCATTTTTAGGTATTCTTTTGTTTCCAACTTTGAGTAAGTTAACGCCCATGTATTCCATGACTGTGTTAAATCAATAGAGACTGCCATAATACTAGCCGTGTAAAGAAGTGGTAGTAAGAATATTGGTTGGAAAGTACCTGTAGCAGCTAAAACTGCCGCCGTAGCCGCTCCAGCGCCCCAAACATGCAAAGGTCCACGGAACAAAGCTAATGGGGCTAATATACCAATGGCAATTGCCAAAACTAGGGGGCTACTTGGTAAAATAACTTCAATCATGCTTTTGAAATGGGGCACGTTCATGGTAGCTGCTCCAGCAAACATCACCAATGCCATCAAGAATACAATCAAACCAGAAATATCATTGATTGCTTGTGAAACTGTTTTGTTGATAAAAGCAACTAATCCTTTATAAGATTTCATTTGCCCTGTCAATAATAATGCAATAATTGTTGCTAATAACAGTGCAGGAATAGCATCCCAATGGAAGAACATATTCAGAGCTACTGGCAAAACGGGGATGATAAATGTAATTGGGTGCGTCTTCTGGAAGGTTGCTTGCTTACTGTCATCAATTGTTTCAATTTCACCATTTTTGATGCTTTTACTATTAAGTAGTATGAAGATAATAACGCCTACTAATTGAACACTCATGGCTGCTAGACCAAAAATCAAGTATTTTCCCGAAAAACTAACTGACGGGAAGAACGCTTTTATTTGATTAAATAGGACTACGTTAATGTACATTGGCGCACCAATAGCCATTGTGAATGCTGGAATGGCGACCTTTTTAGGAACACCTATCGACAAGAGAATTGGAATTAATATAACACCGATGGCGATAACCGAACCAACGCCGTATGCTGACGAGAAAATTAACGCTGTAACGAGTACAACTAATATCGTTGCGAAAATGGGGGCTTTTCGTCCAACCTTTTCAGTTTGTGCCGAAATGGACCCAGCTATACCCGAATCAACTAGTACACGACCAAACCATGAACCAAAAACAATATAAATAATTGTTGGTCCATAATTCAATGCTGGCTCTGCAATAACCTTTTGAACAACTTGGTTGAAAGGTACCAGTCCAATAACAGACCAGAGAAGCGCCATTACAAAGAAACCAATAACTAAATTGCCACCCTTAACAATGTAATAAATAAATCCTACGAATGTTAGTAAGAGCAAAATACTAATAATGATATTAGTCATAAGTCTTGCACCCCTTTAATTAAACATGGCGAGTGCCTGAACGCCATCTTGAATAACTGTATCATTAACTGTTGGATATTCAACTGCTACAGGAACATTACTTGGCAAAATATTCAAAATTGATTGCCATGAAATATCTCCCACATTAAGCGGTACAGTTGCCAAATTATCACCTTGGCCTTGAGCATCTTTAACATGAATATAGCGTACATACTGTCTTAGTTTTTCAGCTGCCACAACTTCGTCTTCACCAACATAACGCCAATTACCCATATCATAAACATAGCGAATATCTAAATGATTTTCCGTAACAACAGACATAAACTTTTCAATGTCGTTTATTTTCCCGGAAACTTGAGTTTGATCATTTTCAATATTTGTCTGAATGCCACGCTTTAATAGTTGGTTTAATGCAGATACCTCTTCTGAAGATAACATTTCAAAATCTCCAATATTAAATTTAATCGCATAAATACCAAGCGCTTGTGCTTCATCATAGTACTGTGTCAATTTTGGATTAAGACGATGATTCACAAATACCTCATCTGGCACGGAATAAAATAAACGTAATTTATGATCAGCTGCAAACTCTGCAATGGCAGAAGTTTCTTTAACAATGTCATCAAAATATTCGCGTCGTAATTCAACCGATGAAACACCGAAAGACACAGCTTTTTTTAACATGTCAAGTTGTTGCATGCCCTGCTCATGATCATTCATGAATACTAGATTATTCAAAACAATTTGTTCTTTTCTCATTATTCATTCCTCAATAGTTATTTAGTTCTGATACATGTTTCAATAACTCGTCAAATCCTAAATCCGATAGACTGGGTTGTGATTGATCAAAGTTTTTACTTTCAATTTCATTAAATTTTTCAACTAAAAAGTAAGCAGAAAGATAGGCTGCAAGCTGTTGTTTCGCCATACCCTCAAGATTTTTAGTATCAAAATTTAGTTTAAAAGATTCAAGAAATTGTAACGCAAACTTTTCTGGATCAATATGTAACTGCTTATTTTTCATTTTTCTAATCCTCTGTTTTGCACGTGTATCGTTTTCGGAAACCGGTTTACATGATATATTGTAAACGCTTTCAAATATTTGTCAACCCCTTTTTTTAATTTGTCGTATAATGTTGTCATGAGTAAAAAAGTGACTATCAACGTTATAGCTGAAATGGCAAGGGTTTCAAAAACAACAGTTTCCCGCTTTTTAAACGGGAAATTCGATAATATGTCAGAAGCAACAAAAGAGCGCATTGCTGAAACCATTGCTGAATTAGATTATCATCCTAGTCGCCAAGCACAAGCCTTAAAAGCGAAAAATTCTTTATTAATCGGTATCTCTGTGGCAGATATTTCTAATATGTATACCTCGCGTCTGTTAAAAGGTATTAGTGATTATTTTCAAAATACAATTTATCAAGTTTTAATTATGGACGGTGATAATTCAATTGAACGTGAGCATAGTAATTTGGAAAAAATGGTCACCGAGAGAATCGACGGTATTATCTTACAACCACTAGTTCACAAAACTGATCATTACCAGCTACTAATTGATGAAAATATTCCTGTCGTTCAAGTCGATCGTTATACTGAACCATTTACTTGGCCAGCAGTGGTGTCGGACAATTTTCAAAAATCACTAGAAGTGGCAGATTTAATAAAATCAAAAAACTACGAAGAAATTATTGTTTTATCTAATCATATCAATGGTGTATCTAGTCGTATGAACCGTTATAATGGTATAAAAACAGGTATTGTAAACACAAATGTTACGATTAAACTAATCGAAATTGATGACGATCTGGACTGGCCAAACACACTACAATCCATGCTTAAATCACCCACAAAAAAAGCGCTGTATGCGCTTAACGGAGAAGTTTTATGGGCAATTATTCGCTTTTTAAAAAAGCATCATATTACCATTCCTGATGATGTTGGTATCATTGGTTATGATGATGCTATGTTTGCCGACATGATTTCACCTGAAATTACTTCTGTATCACAAAACCCAAAAGAAATAGGCCGAACGGCTGCAGCCAACTTAATGCAACTTATGAGTGATGAAAACACTTTGTCCAAAAAAATTCGAATCCCATCAACAATCCAAATTAGAAAATCTCTTTGACTAGAACTATCGTAACCATAAAAGCTTTATTCTTAAGGAGGATATATGTCAACACTATATGCATTAGCTTTATTGTTAATCGGTGTGATTGGTACTAACCTAATTAAACAATTTATTCCAAAAATCCCGGAACCATTCATCCTAATTATTGTTGGTATTGGCCTGTCATTTACACCAATATTTCAGCATTTCGAACTTGAACCTGAGTTTTTTATGCTGATGATTATTGCTCCATTAATGTTTCTAGATGGACAAAAGCAATCATTTGCCAAAATTAAAAAACGTTTTTCAATTATCTTTCTTTTATCAGTAGTTCTCGCTGTGGCCACCGCCATAGTGGTTGGTTTACTAGCAAATCGAGTGGAAGTGCAGTGGACATTACCGTTAGCAATTGCGCTAGCTGCAATCGTTGTACCTACTGATGCCGTTGCTGTCAAATCAATGACCTCATCAGTTGATATGCCTAGTGGTGTGGGCGAAGCTCTGGAGCTAGAATCGCTATTCAACGATGCCACAGGACTAGTCTTACTAGATTTATCTTTATCCGTGCTTGAACAAGGAAAATTTTCTCTTGTCGTAGGAATTGGGCACTTCTTGTTTGTTGCAGTTGGTGGTGCACTAATTGGTGTGATTGCCGGTTTTCTGCTTGTTGCTATTCGAACCAATATTACTTTCAGAACTATTAGCCCAGAAACCACAATCATCCCAATTAGCCTCTTAACTCCGTTTATTGTTTATCTTTTAGCAGAATCATTTGGTACTTCTGGTATCTTAGCCGTAGTTGCTACTGGTATTGTACATAATTGGGAATCCAATAAGCTTCGCTTAACATCAACACGAGTACAACTGACTTCCAACACTATCTGGGCATCAATATCGAATGTCTTAAATAGCATTGTTTTCATTATTTTAGGTATTTCTTTGCCGATTGTTTGGCAAGAAATTATTCAGATGGGCTTAGTTGGCATCATGCAACTATTAGGCTTAAGTATTTTAATTTATATTGCGATGTACGCTGTGCGATATATTTGGGCATTTCGAGAAGAAAATCATTCAGCTAATACTTTCTTTGACAGCCATAGCAATCCCAAACAACATCGTTTTTTGTCCCATATATTCGCCATTAGTGGTGTCCATGGTACCATGACACTGGCCATGGCATTTTCCTTACCGCTAACTATTGCCAACCATGCTTTCCCCTATCGTGCTGAACTTATTGTAGTCGCCACTTTGATTATCTTAATTAGTATGTTAATGAGTGCAATTATTTTACCTATCGCCCTCCCAAAGAAAGCAATCACCTATACTAAAGCTGACTTAGAAAACACACGTAACAAAATGGTTGACTATGCTTCGTTAAAAATTTCTGAGATTACTAAAGACTCTGCTGTTCGAGAAGCAATTATGATACAATTACAGTCACAAAAAGGTTGGTTAAACGACAGTCACTCAACAAAAAATCATAATTCTCAAAAATATAATACGCTGATAAACAACACGAAAGACTTTATTGTTCAGTATCTACATAGCGAAAGTGTTGAACAAAAATATAGTGCTGAAGTAATTGATGCATATGAAAAAATTCTTAATCGTCTCAAAATTAACAATTTTTTCCAACACAGTCCCCTACAAAGATTTTTTCACTATATAAGGGCGCGATACCGTCACGTCAAGTGGCATATACAAAATGGTCAAATGACGAAAAAACAACGGTTAAAGGATCGTAAAAAATGGGCCAAAGAGCATCAAGGTAGTGTGCAACAATGGGAAAATATTCACGAAGGATTACTGCTATTAAATAACGATGTTATTGATGAGGTTAATCAGTATCTAGATAATCTCTTACGTAATAGTTTAGAGAATGACACTGATGACCTCCAATACATCAGTCATGTTCGTCAAAGATTTGACCGTTATTTTAATTTAATAAAACGTGATTATAATAAAGAAATACCAACTATCAACAGTGATTTATATATTCAAGCATTTCAATTTGAATATAATTATATTCAACAAGCCAGCTCGACAGGTATAATCCCGAATACACTGGCAGCAGTGCTATACAATGAAATAAATGAAGCCCAAATGTTAGAATTACAACAAATTAACCAGATAGAAGCAATGGATTCTTAAAAAAATAATGGCTAGACTTTCATACAAAGTCTAGCCATTATTTTTTATTTAATTTTTTCGTAGATTGGTAACAGATTTTTTATTGCTAGCACCAAGGCATCTACGATGCCATTGTCATCCAAAATTTTATCACCACGTTTTATCTCTATTCCAATCAATACTTCACTATGTTTAACTGATTCATAACGTTCTACTGAATCGTCATATTGTAATAATGAATATGTCTTGTTTACCATATGATCTTGACTTAAGCGGTATGAATCCGGTAATTTTTTCACTAGCGGACTCACCTCACGCAGTTTTTTAGTGATTATATCGGTTTGAGCAGGTTTCATATTTTCTTCAACAGCAAGATAAAAATAGATGTTGTCTTCCCAAATACCTAGTTCAAAATGTGGTAACATTTTATAACCACGTTTATTTGGCGCAAAGGCTACCCACGTATTATCCGGCGCATAAGTTGTTCTACGTAAATGTTTAGCTACGTGTGCATACCATTTTTGCCCATCTGTATTCAATATAGGTAACGCAATCGAGGCAAACGCTTCAAACTTTGGATCAATAATTGTTTTTATTTTTTCCATTCGACCGTTTAACGTTTTGTCTTCAAAAACATCAAAATCATTGTTTCGAAACATCTTCTTTCCTCCAACTAATGACCGATAACCATTTAATAACTACATAACCTAATACCAAAATCGTAGCAATCAAGTTTAACCAAATCAACATAGCAATCATAGAGCTCACGGATTGATAAAAATCATATTTTCCCAAAGCAAATTGCGCATAAAACGTGAATCCTCTGTTCAAGAGATTCAACATCACTAATTCAAGAAAACTACCCACTAAAACAAAGCGAAATGGTGCTCGAGCATCTTTTGCAGGTAAAAAAAAGTTCATCATGACCAGAGCCAGCCAAATACCTAACCATATAAACCAACGCGTCTGATGTTGTAAAAAGTTAGTCCACTCTGAATATGGCAAGTGCTGAATGACAATAGTCAAAATATTACTGCCAACCATTAACAAAGTAAACAATGTCAAAATAAACAATAACCATATAAACGAAAAGGCTCGTGTAAACAAACCATTGATGTGTTCTTTAACATCTGAAATAGCATTAAATGACTGACGAAAGACCGCAATCACACGTGAAATTGACCAAATCGTAAACAAGACGGAAAAAGAAAGTAGCGAAGTACTTCTTGATGATAAAACAGATTCCATAATTGGAATCACAATATTCTCAACGTTTTTTGGTAATATATTGCGCATCATTGTAAGTAAATCACCAGTACTAATACTCGTGAAAGAAACAATCAACGCTGCTCCCATCAATATAGGAAACACTGTTAACAGTGCATAATAAGCAAATGTCGGCCCAACGTAGCCAATTTGTGCACGTGTAAAAAAAGTACTTAAAGCTGAAATTTTTAATCGTGCATCTAAAACACGCCATTTTTGCATAATTTTTTTATTCATACTAATATTATCTCAAACATAGACTATATTCAGCAACATGAATTAAAAATATAACAGACATTATTAACTGATACGAGTTAGAATATTTTTCCTATGCCAAAGTGGATTGCAATTGTAATGAGACCAATAACAATATTACGAATAACCGCACGCTTAACTAGACCATTAGAAATTTTTGCACTAAGGAATCCAGTAAGTGCAACTGCTACTACCGTTGCTGCAATTGTAGCAACGAATTGATACTTTCCAGACACAATCAACAATGTCAGCAATGGGAAAGCTCCACCTAAAGCTGCAGAAAACAATGATGACCAAGCAGCTGACCACGGACTCATATAATGTCCTAGTGTGATATCATATTTAACACTCAATACCGTTTCTAAAGGCTTTTTTTGTAACAATTCATCAGCTATCGCATTTGCTGTTGTTTCAGATACACCACGTTCCATGTAAAAGTCTCGTACAGAACGGTGTTGCCCTGGCATGTCAGTCTTTAACAATTCTTTTTCAGTTTCAACAGCTACCTTTTCGCTGTCTGACTGTGAACTGACAGAGGCATATTCTCCTGAAGCCATTGATAAAGCACATGATACTAAATCGGCTAATCCAGCAATAAAAATTGCAAATTGATTGGTCGTTGCGGCTGCTACTGAAAACAAAACCCCAACAACAGTTAGTATACCATCATTAGAGCCTAGAACCCCTGCTCGAATAGCATTTAATCGTTCATCCATGGTTTCGTGTTTTTTTTCTTTTCCCATTTCAGTTCCCCCTCTTATCTAAACAAACTACCGATTAAGAACGTCACAATCATTGTAAAGATACCAGCAATGACATTACGTATAACGGAATGTTTTTTATTTGCACCATTTACGTGAGCTGCTGCATATCCTGTGATGGCTAAAGCCACAATAACAGCAATAAATGTCGCTATTTCTCGTGTTCCCTGAGGCGCTACAGAAATAGCAACCATTGGCAATATGGATCCTATGGGGAAACTAATCAATGATGCCAAAGCAGCGTGCCCGGCACTTAATTCTTGATTTAATGAAAATCCATACCGCTCACGAACAGATGTGACCAAGGGATCTTTGGACATCATTTCTTGCGTAGCTTGTTGCGCTAATGTTGATGATATTCCTGTTTCTTCGTATTTTTTCTGTACAAAAGAAAATTCACCCTCGTAATCGTTTGCAACGGCTTGAGTTTGAATTTGACGTACTTTTTCTTGTGCATCATGTTGAGAATTGACTGAAACAAATTCACCCATTGCCATCGACACAGTTCCAGCTAACATACCAGCAAACCCCGCTAGTAAAATTGTACCTGTGTGACTTGTGGCACCGGCAACACCCAAAACAATACCTGATACTGATAAAATGCCATCATTGGCACCCATAACTGCTGCACGAATAATATTATTTCGTTGCATAAAGCTTGTTTTTTCAGATTTTTCAGACATAACTTCCCCCTGTTGTTAGAACTATTCTAATAAACATTTTAACTCATATACTTTCATAAATCAAGTTATTTGGAACAATTCTACATATCATGGTACAATAGTAGTAACTATGGAGGATTCTTATGACTGATCAAAAATTGCGTACAATATTGCAAGAACACGGTTTAAAAGCTACGTATCAACGAATGGCTGTTTTAGAATATCTCGTTACACATAAAACTCACCCCACAGCAGAAATGATTCACGAAGATTTAAATAACATTAGTTTGGCAACGGTTTATAATACGCTTGATAAATTAATTGAAACGGGATTAATCATCGCTATAGACATTCATGATGATGGTAAACGTCACTTTGATTATTATGGTGAGCCACACTATCACATTATCAATCAACAAACTAGTGAAATTATTGATGCCGACAATTTCAATATGGCTCCGTTATTTGACGCAGCCCGTAAAGCTAGCGGTTTAAATATTACAGGATACCATATTGAGGTCTTTGGGGTTAATTCAGAAGACTCGTAGTATTTCTAATAAATAATCACTTTGTTTCAAAAAGGATCACTTCAGTGTGAAGTGATCCTTTTATTTATCATATTTTTCTAAAAATATTTTTATTTTACTCCTATACGCGTCTGGGTAATCATTAAAACTTTGAACATGTTTTGAGCCCTTAGTAATCCATAACTGTTTTGGTCCCTTAGAAGCATTGTACAACGGGTAAACCATTTTGGTTGGCACAAAAGTGTCGGCACCACCTTGAATAAAAAAGGTTGGCCGCGTGTTTTTGGCTACTTGCTTCAAGGGACTCGCTTCCTCATATGAGTATCCGGCTCGTATCTTTGAGATACCCGACACCACATTAACAAGCGGAAACCATGGTAAACCATACATATCTCCTGCTTCGTGTTTTATTTCTTCCATAACACTAGTGTAGGACGAATCAGCAATAATTGCTTTTACCTGATTCGGTAAATCATTTTCACCAGAAGTTGATAACACTGTGGCAGCACCCATACTCATGCCATACATGACAATATCCGATTTTTGACCATTCTTTTCTAAAATTTGATTCAACCAGCCGATGTAGTCGCGCCGATCTAACCAGCCATAACCTATCATTTCTCCTTGCGAATCACCGTGCGCCCGATTATCTGGAATTAACACGTTGTAGCCTAACTCATGGAATAGTTCACCATATACAGCCATCGTCGTTTTATTGTTATGCCAGCCATGAGCCAGAATAGCAGTTTTACTTGTTTTTTTCTCAGCTGGTACATACCAAGCGACTAGTTTCAAATTATCTGATGTTTTTTGTGTCCATGTTTGCTTTTCACGAGACAAAAAATCATGTTCATAGTGATAAAGTGAATTTTTTTTGGTGCGTAACTTGTCTGGTTTGTTTGCTGCTACATCACGAACCTCAGCAACATGAAAGAAATACATGCCAGCTGATAATAATAAAATAACAATAAAAACCAAACAACCAATTAACCATTTATACTTTCTTTTCATAAATCACTTTCCCTTATAATCAATCCATCAAATTGTACGCTAATTTTGGTCATGGAGCAAACAAATCATAATTAAAATTGCCACTTAATAAATTATTATCCCTAGAATTTCATTAAAAATGGTATCATAAATTATAAAGAAAACGAGGTATATTAACGTGGCCTACTCACAAAAATGGAATTTAGAAAGTATCTTCCCAGGTGGTATAACTTCACCACAACTTACTCAAAAATACGAGCTTATCGCAAAGCAAATCAAAAATTTTACTAATAAGATAGCAGAATACGACCTCACAAAAGACAAGGATTTCACGCTGTTGGCTGATTTAGCTGATTTAGCACAAACTATTGGTGCCGGAATTTCCACTGCCAATATTTTTGTTAATGGCTGGTCATCTGTAGATTATGGTAACAGTGCTTATGCGCCTCATTTTAATAAATTGGGAAACTTATGGGTGTCTTTCTCATCTCCACTAAACGCTTTTCAAAAACTACTTTCAACATTAGATGATGAAACATTTGGTAAAGCGATTACTACCAACCGTCTTGCACCAATTGCTTTTTACTTAACAGAATTGCGTACTAATGCTAAGCGCTTACTTGACGATAAAACAGAAATGTTGATTAACAAATTTGATCTTGATGGTCAGCAAGCTTGGTCCCAACATTATGACACAATATCTGCGTCATTATCGATGAACTATACTGACGAAAACAATATCACTCGTCAAATTTCTGCTGGACAAGCTTTGAACATGTTAGATGGTGAGCCCGATAATGAAGTACGAGCTAACCTCATGACAAACTATGAAAAAATGTGGGCAAAAGCTGAAAACTTAACGAGTGATACATTAAATCATTTGGCTGGATTCCGTCTAACCAATCAAGAAGCTCATGGTCGCCAATCACACTTAGAACAGCCATTGGAGCTTAACCGTATGTCTCGTGGAACATTGGATGCTATGTGGCAGGTTGTAGATGCCAACAAAAGTATGTTTAAACCATATTTCGAACGTAAAAAGCAATTACTTGGTTTGCAGTCTATCGGTTGGCAAGATCAAGTCGCACCACTAACCAACATTGGTGACTACCAACCATCAGAGGTTTCTTACGATGATGCTGCTAAATTTATTATCGAACAATTTGGTAAATTTTCACCTAAGATGGCGTCATTTGCCCAGAAGGCTTTTGAGAATAATTGGATTGAATCTGAGAACCGCCCAGGTAAACAACCAGGTGGTTATATGGAATCTGTCCCTGATCTACACGAATCTCGAATCTTTCTCACTTACACCGGTTCAGTAAATGATGCTGCAACAATTGCACATGAACTTGGTCATGCATTTCACTCTGCCCAGCTAACTGATTTACCATTTTGGCGTGATGCTTACGCTATGAACGTCGCCGAAACAGCCTCAACTTTTGCCGAATTGATTGTGAATGACGCAAATGTAAGAGAAGCAAAAACAGATGCCGAGAAAATTGTATTATTAGATGCAAAAATGACTAATCCTATCGCTATGTTTCTAAATATACATGCGCGCTTCTTATTTGAAGACTCATTTTACACAGAGCGTAAGCATGGTCTAGTGACACCACAACGTCTCAATCAACTGATGGATAATGCGCAAAAAGAAGCGTTTGATGGTATTTTAGATATTCGCCATCCTCACTTCTGGTCATCAAAACTGCACTTTTTCATTGATTCTGTGCCTTTTTATAATTTCCCTTATACATTTGGTTATTTATTCTCATCAAGCATCTACGCACAAGCACAACAAGATGGTGATAATTTTGAAGAAAAATATATTGCTTTGCTACGTGACACTGCTAATATGACTTCAGAAGAATTAGCAAAGAAGCATCTTGGTGTTGATCTAACGAAGCCAAAATTTTGGCAGACTGGTGCCGATTTGGTTAAAAAAGATATTGACGAATTCTTGTCACTCTCTGAACAATTTATAAAATAAACATAAAAAAGCCTAAAGTGTAACAACACTTTAAGCTTTTTTAGTCAATATTTTTAATTTTTTAATTGTTGTGTAACGCATCCACTTGTATCTATAATTATCCAAGTATTCTTGTCTGTATTTTTTGATAAATTCCGTGTTAATAGGAACCTAATTATTTAGCCACCTAAAACCAGCATTTAGTAATTTTTAAACAAACCCACCAAAAGCATTATCTAAATCAATTGGTTCCTTTTTAGTTACAATAAGTTCCTTGTTCACAAAGGTTTCGATACCAAAGCGTCCTAACTCACGCCCATAGCCAGAATTTTTAACACCACCAAATGGTAACTCGGGCAATGTTCCACCAAAACTATTCACATAAACAGCTCCCGTTTCAATACGAGAAGCAATTTCTGTCGCATGCTCAGGTGAACCACCAAATATCACACCCGACAAGCCATAATGAGAATCATTAGCTAGTGTAATTGCTTCTTCTTCATCTTTCACTTTGTAAACTTGCCCAACTGGACCGAAAAATTCCTGATAATATGCTGGGTTATCTTTTGTGATACCAGTTAAAATAACGGGATCAAATAAGGCAGCGGGTTTATCTTGGGCAAGACTACCATATTCAAGATTTGCACCGGCATCAACCGCCGCTTTTACTTGTTTGGTCAAATTTTCCTTAGCCTTGCTGGTACTTAATGGTGCTAATGTCGTATCTGCTGACATTGGATCACCTAACTTGGCTTCAGAAAAGGCATCTTTTAACATTGTAAGTATCGCATCGTAGTTTTTTTCGGTCACAATAAATCGTTTAGACGAAGTACATACCTGTCCGGCATTGTATAGGCGAGCACCACCGATAATTTTTTTAATCTCAGTTAAATCGGCATCGTCGAGAACAATGAATGGATCACTCCCACCAAGTTCCAGTGAACTTTGCTTCATATTTTTACCAGCTTCGGCAGCAATTAATTTTCCGGCACGTTCTGAACCAGTTAGCGCCACTCCTTGTACACGATTATCAGCAATAATTTTATTTACTTGATCATAATCAATGAATAAATTCGCAAACGCACCAGTAGGTGCGCCAGCCCTTTCAACAATCTTTTCAAATTCTGATGCGGCCATTGGTGTATTACTTGCATGCTTCAACAGCATTGGGTTGCCAGCTATATAATTTGGCGCGAACACACGGATAATTTGATAGTAAGGGAAATTCCATGGTTCAACCATCATCAATATACCTGTAGGACGCGAAATTACCTGTGCATCCCCCATCGAGGATTTGATTGATTCTGGCTTAAGGAAATCTGCACCATTTTTGGCATAGTAACGAGCAATTGAAACACTTAATGCCACTTCACCTTGCGCCTCAACAAACCGCTTACCCATTTCAATAGTAAGCACCTTGGCTAAACGATCAGCATCTTCTTCCATCAAGTCAGCAATTTTGTTTAATATCTCTGCACGACTACTAGCCGGGTCATTACGCCACTTTTTATACAGCGCATGGCCTTTGGTAACGGCCTTTTCCACATAAGCGTCATCATGATTATGGAATGTTTGAATAACTTCATCGTTAAATGGATTAATTGTTTGATAGCTCATTGTATCCGACCTTTCTTCAATTAACAAATTACATTTCTGTTCTAAACATCCTCACTATAACACCTTTATTTATTTGCAAAGTATATTTTGTTTGTGATATTTTCAGCAAAACATATTTATCAATATAACGAACGCCAATATTTTAAAGTAGCACTTATATTTGAACTTTGACTAATCATACTGATTACAGCAGCACCATTAACGCCGGTAGATAAAACAGATGGCAAATTTGTTTCCGATATTCCACCGATTGCTACACTTGGCCATTTACTTTTGCTTGTTAAATATTGTAACCCTGCAATCCCAACCTCTGGATTGGCATCAGATTTGCTTACCGTTGCAAAAATAGGACCAATTCCGATATAATCAATCCCTCTAATGTTTTCTATTCTCTGATACTGGCTACTATTGGATACCGACACCCCAACTGCTAGACTTCCAGCTAACTGAATATTATTTATAATATCGCCATCTTTTTGCCCAAAATGAACACCTTCGGCACCAATTTCATGGGCTAGTTGAATGTCATCGTCAATAATCAATGGCACATGGTAGTCAGCTGTTAGTTGCCGGACTTTTTTGGCTACTCGTAACTTTTCAGCCCCAGTTAAAGCCAGTCGCCCTTTTTCTCGATATTGAAATACACTGATTTTCGATTGTAGTGCTTCCTCTAGGACTTCAAAAAAATGTCTTTCTCCATTGGTATCCTGAGTTCCTAATACCAGATAATTTACTAATATACTCGGATCAAACATTTTCCAGCACCTCTGGAAAATGTCCTTCAGTCACTCTTGCTTGGTGATTAAGCGGTCCATGCCCATGACCAACATCAATACCTTCACGAATGGTAGCATCAACATAAGCTTTCGCATGAATAATAGCCGTTTTCATATCGTCTCCCAAAGCTAAACGTGCAGTAATAGCTGCAGAAATAGTATCCCCCGTACCGTGTGTTCTAATTGTATCTACCCGTGAGCTTTTAAGCCAAAAATGACGACCATCAGCCAGTAGAATATAGTCATAAACTTCTTTTCCAGAAGTGTGTCCGCCTTTTAATAATACGTTTTCAACGCCTAATTGTTGTATCTTTGAAGCCGATTGTATGACATCTTTATGGTGATTAATATTTAACCCACTTAAGACTTCGGCTTCTGGTATATTAGGCGTAATGAGCGTTGCCAAAGGTAGCAAAACAGCTTGAATAGCACCTATAGCCTCGTCACTCAATAAGTGCGCCCCTCCTTTCGCAACCATGACCGGATCTAACACATAGTCACCAAAATCTGCTTGCTGTAAAAATTCAGCAACTGCTTCTACTGTAGTCATATCGCCAAGCATGCCACTTTTTACAGCGCTTATTTTCAAGTCATCAGCAACTGATTTTAGTTGTGCATGGATCATAGATAGTGGCGTCATCGAAACTTGCTGTACACCCATCGTATTTTGTGCTGTTAAAGCAACAATAACATTAGCGCCATAAACACCTTGAGCAGCAAATGTCTTTAAATCTGCACTAATTCCAGCGCCACCACTACTGTCCATACCAGCAATTGTTAAAACTTGCGGTGTTTGATTAACCATGATTCAGCACTCTTTCCTTAATAAAATTTTGAATAGCTATATTATCAATAACAAATAATTCGTCTAATAATTGATTTGTAAAAGAGCCTGGTTGATTCGTTTTTGCAGCGGCTTTTTGCCCAGCAAGTTTAAATGTAGCCATTGCATGCATCACGTTAGAAACTTTTAGATCATCAGCAATAAAAGCGCCGATTAATGATGATAAGGCATCTCCTGTACCTACAATGGTAGATAGTTGCTTGACATTTATATCAAGTATTTCTGTGTATTGACCGTCACTGACCACATCACAAGCTCCGCTCAACGCAATCACTGCACCTGTTTTTCGGGCGGCACGCTGTGCAATTTCAATCACGTCACCTTTTCCAGTAGCATCGATACCTTGACTAGCAAAATGCATATCGGCAAACCAAGCAATTTCGGCTGCATTGCCACGAATCACATCAACATGACCAGAAGCTAAAAATTGTGTAATAGCTTTCGACCTAAATGGCATTGATACAGCAACCGGATCTAATACAACTGGCTTCCCTAATTGGTATGCTTCCTGAGAAAGTTCAATAATATCGTTAATTTCTGATTTTTTAAGTGTACCAGTATTAATAATCACCGTATTGGCAATTCTTGCTAATTCGTTAAATTCTGCTGGTTCACGACTCATTAATGGTGAGGCACCAATAATATTAACTGCATTAGCTACAAATTGTGGCGTAACAAAGTTTGCATAAGTAAGGACAAGAGGTGATTTCATTCTAATATCTGTAATATTCATGATCAAATTCCTTTTTTCTCATTTGGCTCCGTGTTTTTAAGCAGATATCTTCATTTATTTTAAAAATGAATAGTAACGAATAAAAAAGCCGCTAACTATCAGAAAAGATTAGTCAACGGCTAAATAGGCATATTTATACACCAAAATAGTTCATTATTATAATCTTCCTTCGCACGAATTACCGTAATCAGGTTCAATGGGTATCTCTCAGCCCGCATGGGCACCCCAGATATTTATTTAATTCTACTTCAGTGTACCTGAATCCATATGAATAATCAACCACCTAAGTATGCTTTACGCACGTCATCTGATGCAAGCAGCTCTGCTCCCGTTCCTGCCATCGTGATTTTTCCACTTTCCAAAACATAGCCACGATCCGCAATTTTTAGCGCTTGATTCGCATTTTGTTCGATTACTAATACTGTCATTCCTTGTGCATTAACATTTTTAATAATATCAAAAATTTTCTCAATAAATAGCGGTGCCAAGCCCATGGAAGGCTCGTCTAGTAATAACAATTTCGGTTTTGCCATTAATGCACGACCCATAGCTAGCATTTGCTGTTCACCACCAGATAATGTCGCTGCATCTTGGTTACGTCTTTCTTTTAAAATGGGAAACTGATCGTAAATAAGAGTATATTCATCTTTCAAGTTAATACTCTTGCTTCGAGTAAAAGCACCCAACTGTAGATTTTCTTGAACAGTCATGCCAGAAAAGACACGTCGACCTTCTGGCACTTGAGCAATGCCACTTGAGACAATTCGCTCTGAATTCATCGTCAATATATTTTGATTTTCAAATAAAATACGTCCTTTAGTAGGTTTTTCTAATCCTGAAATCGTACGTAAAATTGTCGTTTTTCCAGCACCATTAGCCCCAATTAATGATACGATTTCATTATTATTCACCATGAAGTTAGCATTTTGTACTGCTTTAATGGCACCATAACTTACGTTTAAATTTTCAACTGTCAGTAATGCACTCATTCGTTCTTTTCTCCCAAATATGCTCGGATCACATCGGCATTCTGCTGTATTTCTAATGGTGTGCCGCTGGCTAATAACTTGCCATACTCTAAAACATATAATCGCTCACTAACAGCCATAACAAGATTCATATCGTGTTCAATTAAAATAATTGTCATTTTAAAATCTTGTTGCACTTGTTTAATTAAACGTGTTAAATCTGCAGTTTCTTGTGGATTCATACCAGCTGCTGGCTCATCTAAAAATAAAATCTTAGGTTTAGTGGCCAATGCTCGCACAATTTCTAAACGTCGTTGTTGCCCATATGGTAAGTTTGTTGCCAATGTATCTTGTACTGCCAGCATATCAAAAATACTTAGCAGCTGACGAGCTTCGTTTTTTAGTTGCTCTTCATTTTTATAAAATGAAGGTAAACGAAATAATGAACTGAACACATGTGCCTGAGTATTAGAATTCATAGCAATCATAACATTTTCTAATACCGTTCGACTTTCAAACAAGCGAATATTTTGAAAAGTACGCGCAACACCTAATCGAGCACGTTTTGCAGGAGATTGATGGTTAACATTAGCTAACTGCTGACCATTAAATAAGAGTACTTCTCCCTCACTTGGTGAGTACACACCTGTTAATAAATTAAATAATGTGGTTTTACCAGCACCATTTGGCCCAATTAAACCAATTAGCTCATTCTCGGCAGCCTCAATATTAACACCATCAACAGCAGTTACACCGCCAAAACGGATACTTAAATCACGCGTTTTCAGTATTGTCTGAGCCATGTCTGTCTCCTTCATCAAATAACCATTTTTTTAACGATAGTTCTCGACTACCGAAAATACCTTGAGGTCTAATTAACATCACAACAATTAAAATAGCAGCATAGATAACCATACGCAAAGAACCAAAATTTTGTAACATCGTGTCTAACAGACCTAACGCAATTGCTGTCACAACTGTCCCACTCATTGATCCAATCCCACCTATCACAATAATGATTAAGATCATAATACTTTGCATAAAAGCATAATCTTTAGGCGCGATAGATTGGATGAAACTTGCACGCAAGCTACCAGCCATAGCAGCAAATAATGCGCCCGTCACAAAAGCAATTACTTTATACTTAGTTGTATTAATCCCTAGAGACTCAGCAGCAATTTCATTATCACGAACAGCAATAATAGCTTGCCCCGGCATACTACGAACAAAGTTAACCACAATAATCAATGTTATGACTGCTAATACATAAACTAATTGCCAACTCACAAAAGGTGCGATACCAAAGATACCAGCTGGCCCGTTAGTTATTTTCAAATTCATAATGACAATTCGAATAATTTCAGCAAATCCTAATGTTGCAATAGCTAAATAATCACCACGTAAACGCAAAGTTGGAATCCCAACAACTAAGGCAATCACACCACTGACTACGATACCTGAAACCATTCCCAAAATAAAGCCAATGACACCGGGAACAACTTCCATAACTAATGCTGTTGCATAAGCACCGATAGCCATAAATCCGGCGTGTCCTAACGAAAACTGTCCCGAAATACCCACTACCAGATTAAGTCCCAGTGCAGCAATGATGTTAATACCGATTAGCACAATTGTTGTGATACCATAATGACCAATAAGGCCAACCATTTGTGCTACAAATATTAAAATGAACCCCATTGCAGCCAAAGATGCCCAAGATAATGTGTATTTAATATGCGCTTGATCCATCAAACTTTCTCCCGCTTGTTTTTCCCTAAAATACCAGTCGGTTTAATAAGTAATATGACAATCAACATAGCGTACACAATCGCATCTTTGTAATCTGAAAAAGGTGTCGCTTGAACCATTGTTTCCAATATACCGATTAGCCAACCGCCTACTGCTGCTCCTGGAATAATTCCTATACCGCCCAAAACAGCAGCAACGAACGCTTTCAACCCAGGTGTCATCCCCATCAGTGGATCAATACTGTTATAATATAATCCAATCAAAACGCCACCAGCCGCCGCCAATGCTGACCCAATTGCAAATGTAAATGAAATTGTGTGATTGATATTGATGCCCATTAATGAAGCTGCATCTGGATCTGCGGATACTGCCCGCATCGCACGACCCATTTTTGTATTTTTAACAATGTAAGTCAATAACAGCATCAAAACTATTGAAGTTACAGCGATAATCAACTGAATGTTTGAAATTTGTATGCCACAAAATTGGTACTGTACTGTCTTAATAGCCTGTGGAAATGAACGTTGATCTGATCCATATAAATAAGTCATACCATTTTCTAGAAAAAACGATATACCTAAAGCAGAGATTAGAACCGCAATTCTTGGAGAATGACGTAATGGTCGATAGGCAATGTACTCAATGACCACGCCGATAACGGCGCTTACTACCATTGCCAGAATTAATGCTATAAAGAAATTTAAATGTAACACCTTGATGAAAAAATAGCCAAAGTACGCACCGAGCATGTATATATCACCATGTGCAAAGTTGATTAATTTAATAATACCGTAGACCATTGTGTAGCCTAAAGCTAGTAGTGCATATACACTACCTAGCATAAGCCCATTGATTAATTGTTGAATGAAAGTAGTCATTTTAACCTCAAAATATTATAAAACGTAGTGGTTTCATACGTTTCTTAGAAAATATGTTCACTTAACAACTACGGCAGATGACTCTTTACCATCAGTCATACCGACCATAACCATTGATTTGACAGGATTGTGGTCTTTGTCAATTGACATCTTACCAGTTACACCATCAAAGTTTTTCAAGTTAGCCAATCCCTTAGTAATTGCCGATTTGCTAGTTGAATTTTCATTTTCAATAGCTGCTTTTATCATGCGAACTGAATCATAAGCCAAAGCTGTAAATTGTGATGGATACTTACCGTAAGCTTTTTTATAAGCTTTGGCAAATGGCGCTGAAACCTTAGTAGCTGGTGCATCAACTGAGAAATGCGATGCGTAATAAACATTGCTTGTATTTTTATTTCCTGCAATTTCAGCTGTTTTAGGATCACCAATGCCATCTGGTCCAATAACCGGCACATTAATCCCCATATCACGCATTTGTTTCAAAATTGCGCCACCCTCAGTGTAATAACCATTAATTGCAATAGCATCAAACTTTTTATCCTTAATTTTTGTCAAGACTGCTTGAAAGTCTTTCGTACCTGCTTGATAAGATTCAACATCTACAACGTTACCCTTGAAAGCTTTTTTAAATGCAGATGTGATCCCTGTACCATAATCGGAAGAATTGTCTTGGAAAATTACAATATTTTTAGCTTTTAAATTTTCTGTGGCAAACTGCGCCATCTTTGTACCCATAAAAGAATTTTTGTATTGTGCACGGAATACGTAAGGTTGAACATCCCCATTCTTTTGCAAAGTAATATTGTCTGCACCAGCGGTTGGTGAAATCATTGGTGTCTTACCTTGAGTGGCAACTGGTACTGCTGACTGAACACCAGAGGTAATCACAGGGCCAACGATAGCACTAACTTTTTCGTTGTTGATCAAACTACTTGTTACCGAAGCAGTTTCAGTATTGTCCGTCTTCGCATCTTTGTTAATGATTTTAAACTTATAATTTTTTCCGTTAACTTTAACACCACCATTAGCATTAATTTGCTTAATAGCAAAATCAGCACCATCTTGTTCAGCTTTTCCATATGAAGATGCATCACCAGATGTATCAAAAACACCCCCGATTTTGATCACATTTGATGTCGATACTTTACTAGACTTATTGACTACTCCAAATGCAGCAATACCACCAACAGCAACAATAAATGCAGCGCCAACAATTATAATTTTTTTCATTCTTTCTTCTCCAATTTCTTCTCTCTATTCCTTCTTTTCACAAACAAAAAACCCATGAATACCAAGATTCATGGGTCACTAATCGTTAATAATGATAGTAGTTATACTCATCACTTCAACACCCATGAAAACTGATACCAGTTAGTCATGAGCGCGAAAAACCTCATCATGACTACAGCATGAGGAGGAGAAGGAGGGCTTGAGATGAGTTTTGCTTTTGATTCATATTTTTCATGATGCGTTGCCTCCTAATTTCTTAATATCTAATATCATACAGGCCGGTAAAAACATTGTCAAGGACATATCGGACTTCACACAATAAAAATGTAGAAATTATCTTTCGTCATTTCTTATCCCCACCACTCCTTGTCAAAGTCACGCATTCTAGTCGTCAAGGATAACTGCGAAGCATCCATCACTCGTTGATAAGTTGTAGTATACGGATTTTTCATCAAAGCGTGCATTTGTTGATAGATTTCACTAGCCAGAAATCGTGCTAATTCATCATGAGTAGACCAAAACGACCAAATCATATACTCTGACTTACCATTATCATTTTGAGCCATAATAGCATTCCCAGTTAATAACTTTGCAATCAATTCATCATTGTTATCTTTAGCCTGAAAGGCAATTTGATGGACAACACTCCCCTTCAATGGTCCAATAACTACGCGACTGTCAAATCCAATGGGGCGGGCAAATTTTGTAACAATATCCTGTGCATCAACGATAAGTAAATTTGTCCCGGCAAGTTGAGAAATTTTGCCTAAATAAAATATATTTTTTGGTTGCGCATTTTGTAATGTTAACAGTTCCGAAACTGACTGTTCTGGTGCTAATACTAAGTTGACTTTCATAAAAACGGCTCCTTTAATAGTTGAACAACATCTGGTGTTAGTCGATGACTGTTGTAGCTTATAAATATTTGTATGCCCTTAAACGTTGACAAATCAACATTTGTTTTGACAATATTTGCTTCTTTTAATGTTTTGGCAAAAGAAACATCAGCTCGTGTAATCATCGTCATACCCCACGGCTCATTTAGTAGCAATGATTCCCACTGGCCATTCAATAATGCTTCTGCCCGTTTGTAACGCATGTCCTTATCAATAAAACTCTTAAGATCTCGAGGTTTTAATTTCATAGCGTGATAACCTTTCCAAATGGTGATGGTATGCTTAAGGTTTGCCCCGGTGGTAGTAACCAATACACACGTTTAAATTTGGTTTGGATCACCTCCTTTTCGCCATCACCATCCGTAAAAATAACTACCAGTGTTTGCAAAGGAGAAAATTTTAAAGCAGGCAATGAATCAAATATGCTTTGGAAAGTTGTCCCACCACCGGCATGGCGTTGCCAATTTTTTATATTTTTTATTTGATGCACCTTCGTATCAAATGAAAAGTAATGCACATTAATATCAAATTGTGTTGTTATTTGCATTGCATTAGCTAAAAACATACTTGCCTGTGAATTAGATATCGAGGCAGAATTATCGATAAAAACAGCAATTTCCGTATCATAACGACTAATTTCTCCTGGTAGATCAAGTCGATAAGCCTGTCGGCGATTAAATCTAGCTCGTGAATCTTTCTTTTTATTCGGCACTTGACTAATACTAGCTCGCAAAATACTTTTCCAGTTACGTTTTGGTACAACAACCTCACTAATTTTTTGCAAAACCGCACCCGATACATTACCACGCCCAGCGTATTTCGTATCGTCATTAGCTTTTTTTATCACAGTTTTAAGTGCAGATTCAGCTTCTTCTATTGCATTACTTGCGCTTTGCCATTCTGTATGTTTTGGCAAAGTCTTCTTTTTTGCCTGTGATTTTTTTTGATTAACTTCTGACAATAAAGAAATGTAGGTCGATGAATCCTGATTGTGCGGCAATTTAACGTGATAGAGTTCATTAATGCTTTGAAAAGATATCGCACCAGGTAATTCGCCCAAATCTCTTGGTAAATATTGATTGACCGCTAAGTCAGTACCTACGTCAACCATTTGATTATGCTCTCGTTCTAGCGCATAACGAGTCGGATGCTGCCAAATAACATGAAGAGCCTCATGAGCTAAAGCAGCAGCAACCTGGTTGTGTGATGTAAAACGTACCCTTAATAAATTAGGATTAACTACTAAACACCAGTGATGTCCTTGCCATTTTAATGCTAATGCATTAGCAGCCTGTGGATTAATCTCTCGGACTAAATTCATTACAATATTACCATAGAGAGGCGATACATCAAGCAATGTTTTAACACCATCAATAATTAGATTGTCATTCTCCAATTTCATCGTGTAGCAATATCCATAATCTGCTGATACAACACGTTGGCATAATGGTTGTCAGAAGCAAATAAATCATCCAAAATTGGCGCGCTCGTCATTTGTTTTACCAGTGCATACTGCCCATCAGGTGCAATCAAATTGAGTAACTCACTGAAGCGACCAGCATTATTATCTAGTCTCATATCCGCCGTTAATAATAAGGTTTTCATCACGTTTAGTTTTTGAATTTCTGAAAAATTCTGAAATCTTTCCCGTATTGTCTGTGGTAATTTGGGACCACTTGGTGCTGAATTAAAGACATCTTCAGCTGTTAAACTAGTTGTTTTTTCTTGGACAAAAGTCACAAATTGTGTGGCACAATTGTCTCCAAGATCTCCTGCCACGATATCAAATAGCAGTTCATCCTGCTGCTCATCGGTTAATTGTTGCAACTGGAATAAATGATCAGATACGCGCTGCCACGCACGCGGTGTAGGGTTCAAATCAATGTCTCGATTTTTTGGGTATAATAATTCGGCATTTTCGGCAATAAATTGGCGAACCAATTCGTGTATATGTGCCCGCTTTTTTCCAGATGCGGCCCATTGCAACCAATCACGAACCGAAACATCCATAACCAATCGCGTAGTTCGATCTTTAATCGCTGCATCAGATGTTTGCACTGCATATTCGGCATTCTCAAATCCTCGCATTGAATCATCAGGATTTTCTGCGAGGATGAGTTTAACATTATCAGGCAATACCAAATCATTGATCTGTCGCTGTAAAACGAGATTCATTAGTTCACCTTGTACCGCTTGTGACCCTCGGTTGAATTCATCTAAAAACCAAATAATTGTTCGATCCGGTTCGATTTCAGCTTGTTCTATAATCTGTATCAAAGTGTGGGTATAACCAAATTTAATATCAGCCAATCGACCATAATCTTTAGTTTGCAAAAATGCTGTCTCATTCAAAGGTGGAATTGGAATTGCTAAATCTCCTTTTTCCGATAGTGAAACTACTGTTGTAAAAAGTTTTGCATCTAATTTTTTAGCTATTTCAGCAACAAGGGCCGACTTGCCAATTCCAGCTTCACCCACAATTGTCGGTACGTTACCACCACGTAAAATTAAAGGTACAGCTACTAATAATTTTTGATAAGTTAAACTCATATAAACCCCATGTTTTATGTATAGCCAACCGTGTGTAAAAGCTAATAACTATCACCACGTTTATTTCTATACCCTTTCTAAGTATATTCTACCGCAACACAAACAATCGTGCTAAAATGAAGACATGACAAAAAACATTTTAATCCTCGGTGCCAACGGTCAAATTGCTAAAATCGTGATTGACATAATGGTAAATACCGATACAAAAATTAAATTAACCTCTCTTCACGCTCGACCTGAAAAGTCCATCAAATCACTTGATGCAACGAAAGAAGAAGACTTAGTTCATGCACTAAAAGGCATCGATATTGTTTATGCCAATATTGGCGCTGAAGGTCGGCAAAAAAATGTCGCTAATGCATTAGTTAATGCCATGCATACTGCTGGCGTAAAGCGTTTGATTTGGATCGCAACAATTGGGATTTACAATGAGATACCTACCGAAACTGCTGACATTTGGCGCAATATTTTGGGTACCCCAGACAATGAAAATACCTACATGGGTGATCAAGCTGCTGCAGCTAAACGTATCGAAGAGTCTCAATTAGATTATACAATCATTCGCCCCAATGAATTAACAGATGATAATAAAATGCAACAGCTGAATGTCCAAATTGATCCTCACGAAAAAATTATTGGTGGCCCAATCACTAGAACAAGCGTCGCGGAGTTTATTGCTCAGCTATTATTAAACCCCGAGCAACATATTACAGAATCTGTTGCCATTTCTTCAACTAAATAACAGTAATTTGGCCAGAATTTTCTAATAAGGAAGAAGATTCTGGTTTTAATTTTTCGCCATTTAAATAAAATTTGGTATGGTAATATTTATGAAAAGTAAAATAAAAAAATACACAATTTCACCGTTTGCACTTAGTTTCTGGATTCCTTTTCTTGTTTTAATAGTATATTTTGCTTATCGAAAAATGGCACCTTTTGGTACCAATTCTATTCTGACGGTTGATCTAGGTCAACAATACATTGATCAATTTGCAGCATTCAAGTACACTATTTTACATCACCCCTCCAGTTTTTTTTATTCATTTTCCAACGCACTAGGTGGAGATATGTTGGGCGAATGGGCCTATTATTTGATGAGCCCATTTAACTTCATTTTTATTTTTGTGCCAAACACTAATTTACCTGCTGCGATTCTATTGACTATCTGTTTAAAGATTGGTGCAGCCGGTCTCTCAATGGGTTATCTTTTACAAAAATTGCATTTACAGCATAATTACTATGTTACTCTCTTTGCAATCAATTATGCCTTATCTGGTTGGTTTGTCGCTAATAATCTTAATTTATTGTGGCTTGATACAGCTGTCATGCTGCCCCTTGTCATTTATCAACTTGAACAAATATTCTACCGTCAAACCTGGTGGCGTTATAGCATCTTGTTGTCTATTACTATCATCACAAACTATTATATTGGCTTCATGGTAGCCATCTTTATTGTTCTTTATTTTTTATGGCGCTTCACTTGGCCTAATATTCAGCGTCGTCTCATTATTTTATGGCATTTTGTTCTTGGTTCTATTATTGGCGGTGCATTGTCTGCGTGGCTTATTTTACCAACCTACTTCCAATTAACACTTGGTAAATCACAATATAATTCCGAATTTTCTTTTAAATTCGATAACAATCCTTTAAAGTTATTGCTCAAGCTAATTCCCGGCAGCTTTGATTTTGAACAGATGCAGAGTGGTCAAGCCAATTTCTATGTTAGCGCATTTATTTTAATTACATTGGTTTCCTTTATTACCACTCGTGTCATACATTGGCGTGTCAAAATTGGTGCGTTTGTTATTTTAAGTTTTCTCATCCTGGCAACAACATGGTCCCCCCTAACCTTACTTTTTCATGGTTTTCAATATCCAGTTTGGTATCCTTACCGGTTTAGTTTTCTAATTAGTTTTTTTGTTATTTACTTAGCGGCAATGAGTTGGCAACCAACCTGGCAACCTCACAAAATAACACTAGTTCTGTTATTTTTCGCGATTGTAGGCATCACGGCATATGCGTTCATTAACGACAAAAAGATAAGCTACATAGACAGTAATAGCATTGCCATTTTTATTGGATTAGCTTTATTAACACTAGCCCAATTCACTTTTAAAAGTCACGATCGTATTTGGCTACCGATACTCAGTCTAATCACTATCATTTCTCTTGGTAGCAATTTAGCACTAACACTGAATCATTTTTCATATCTTACGAACACCGAATACCAGAATGCCATTCACGCTCTTTCCGATGCAAATCAAAAAATTAAAAAAGATCACTCTTGGTACCGCGTGGCACAAACATTTCAACGAACACGTGGCGATTCAATGATGTTTAATTACTACGGTGGTGCTCATTTTAGTTCGGCGCTACCAAAAACAACACCGACTTTCTTTGGCAATTTCGGTCAACCAGAAGGTGATAATTATGTTGTTTATAGTAATGGTAGCGTATTATCTGATGCATTTTTAGGAATGAAATATTTGATTGCGCCAAACGGTAAAGATGACAAAGATGCTGGCCAGCCTAGCCAACATTTAATTGGTTTCCGTCCTGATACTAAACAGTATCAACTTAAGGCCACCACCAAAACCACAAATATCTATCAAAATAAAAATGCTTTACCACTCGCATTTGCAGCGAGTTCCGGTGCACTGAACACCAAAATGCTTTTGAATAATCCCATTCAGAATCAAGGTAATCTTTGGCAAGGTATAACAGGATCAACCGATTCAACTGTTCATGTAGATAATTTTCAAAAGTCTATTGGGCATAATCTTATCGCACCAAGTATGATTACAGGTTCAATCATCACTCGACAAAATCCTACAAAACCTGCAAGCCTTGACTTACAATTTACACCCACAACAAATGATAGTTATTATCTAACGATTGGTAACGGATTAGACATTAAAAATTTTGATTTATTAATTAACGGTAGGGTCATCACGCAATTCAATACTTACCGGCACACTGTTGTTGTTAATTTGGCCACAAATGCCAAAAATAAACTGCAAACTATTACGCTCAGGCTTAAAGATACCCAGACACTAGCGCTGACAAATGTGACGCTGTATCACATTGATAATAAGCGAATAGCCAATGATTCAACTAATTTGAAACAGAATAGTCTCGAGATAAGCAAACGCTCACAGCGACGTATTGAAGGCACTGTCAAAACAACAACAAAAAATCCACTTATTATGACAACTATTCCGTCAATTCCAGGCTGGCAAGTTAAGGTTGACGGTAAAATAGTCAAAACGACCGAAGTAGCTAGTTATTTTATAGCAGTAAAAACAAAGCCGGGCCTTCATAAGATATCTTTTGTTTATACACCACCTCTGTTCTATTACGGTGTGATCATTAGCTTACTCGCCTTGTTGATATTATTAATAATTAATCGAAAATCTATTGCAAAAAAAATCCACACATGATATGCTTTTTCCGTTATATTTTGCGAAAAAAAACGCAAATTGAAAGGAAACACTTATGTCTGAAGAAAAAACATATCCAATGACTGCTGAAGGCCGTGACAAGCTTCAAATTGAGTTGGAAGATCTTATTGCTAACCAACGACCAGAAATTACAAAGCGTATTCAGATTGCAAGATCATACGGTGATTTATCAGAAAACTCAGAATATCAATCAGCTAAAGATGAACAGGCCTTTGTAGAAGGTCGTATTCAAACATTAAAAAACATGATTGATAATGCTGAAATCATTGATTCTAATGCAACAGCTAAAGACGAGGTCTCATTAGGTAAGACGGTAACATTCAAAGAATTACCAGATGAAGAGCCTGAAACATATGTTATTGTTGGTTCTGTAGAAGCGGATCCTTTGGCAGGAAAAATTTCCAACGAGTCACCAATGGCTAATGCCTTAATTGGTAAAAAAGTCGGAGAGACTGTTGCCGTTCCATTACCAAATGGTATTAGCATTGATGTTGAAATAATTAACGTAACTAAATAATTTCAATATTCAAAAAGCACCTGCTTAGGTGCTTTTTTATTACATTAAAAAACGTCTGAAATAATGTTCAGACGTTTTATATTATGCGAAAGTATAAATATTGCCGATGATAATTGCACCAATCACAACTAATATTGTACCAATTACAATTAATTTCATCTGATAACTTGACTTCTTCTCTCCTAATATATAAATACCACCAAAAGTACCAACAATGATACCTAATTGTGAGAATGTTGTCGCGATAGTTTGACCAACATCAGGGTTGGCAGCTGAGATGAACATGAAAATATTACCAGCAGCCCAAACTAAACCTGTTAGAATATTGCGCCAAGTTGGTAACTTAAACATGATACTTGATTCTTTCAGAACGAAGGCAACAATTAGAAAGGCACCAATAACTTGACCGATAGCTTGTGGTCCCACAATGGCAGTCATATAATCGACACCATTACCACGTGCTTTAATAGCATCAGAGATGTAACCAACTTTATTTAAAAAGTTTGGTAAAACAAAGTAGAACATGAATCCGATAGTTGAAACAATCAGATAGATGAAGCCTTTGGTCCAATCTTTTTTCTCTTCTTGCGCTTCAATTCCCGCGCTGTTTTTTGCTTTATCACGCGCGGAAATTAAACTTGCTCCAATGACAACCGTAATGATTGCAATCACACCAATTGCCCACATTTTAGCAGTTTTCCATTCACCTAAGACAGCCGCAGCCATTAACGCATTTGCTACAATTTGGCCGGCCGTTGACAATGGAATAGCAAGTGAAACACCCAAATCTTTGATAGCCAAAAATTGACCGGCTGTTCCCACTGCCCAGACTAATCCAGAAGCAATACCGACAACCCAAATATGACTACTTAATTCAATGTGACGTGGGATAACAAAGAAAAACATTGTTGCTAGGCCAAATATCAAAGCACCAAAGGTCATACCTAATGTCTGTTGCCCTGCTGTTCCTCCCATTTTCGTGTTGACGATTCCAACAGAACCCCAAGCTAGTGCAGGCACTAGGGCCAATAAGATTGCTAAACTCATGCTATATATTGCTCCTTTTTCATATGATGTTCTGCGAGACATCATTTTTTAACACTGTTTATTTTACATTAGTGAAACCGTTTACACAAGTCTTTTTTACAATTTCTGTAAACGTTTTCAAATGCTTGTTAATTTCTTAAACTTTTGGAATAAAAATCATGAAAAAAATTATATTATAATACTATTGATAATATCTATTACTAAAGGTTTACACTTACTTTTATTAAGTAATATACAATTATTTATACGATTATTTTTATAAATTGATACTTTTTCTTAAAATCAAATAAGAAATAGTTATTAACAACATACTCAGTTATACTGCATATTAAAAACCGATCATCCAGAAAATCTAGATGATCGGTTACATTTTTTTATTTGTCAAACCGTTGTAAATTCCATGTCTCAATCAGATTTACAATCAATTTTGGATAATTAATGTCGGTTGCATATGAATTCTTATACAGAGCAGTAGCAGCTTCCTTATAGTTCTTTGCATCTAACACGTCTTGGAACTGATTAGGATTCCAAGTATTACCATTTACTAAGGTTTCAGCATGTTCTTTCATGCTATCTTTCCAATCACTATACACAGCAAAACGTGCTTTTTGTATTTCAGGTTTCCCATCAACATACTCCGTCGTTTCCAAAACAACTGATTTTCCAGGTGTTTCATCTTGAGTTTTAACACCAAAATAGTTATTGTATTTAGATGATAGTTTTGAGTTATCCCAGTTCGACTCATGCGCTGCTTGAGCTATCGATATTGATGCTAAAATACCATATTTCTTACTAAGCGTTTGAGCATATGGCGCAATTTTATTGACAAAAGCCAAACGGTGTTCGAATTCACCTTTACCAGAAGTGGCCATCAATGTTATAACAGCAGGCTTATTTATACCGTCTTTGTTCAAATCTTTATAATAAGACTTTAATTGTTTGTCTGAAGTTGCCAACAATTTTGTCATTAAATCAGTAATATCTGTCACTTTATTTAAATCGTATGCTGCTGGGTAAACGTAATCGGCCAAGTTACTCTTAGAAGACATATTTTTCAATAAATCCGGATACTTTGATTTCATACTAGAAATAATAGATTTATCACTAAATGCCTGATTCACTTTGTCTTGTGACAATTTAGTTTCATTGGCAATGTTTTTGGCGATAGTCCCCTGATCTTGACCGGTTGCCACCAAAATATATCCTTTACCTAATTGAGGACCAGCATTAGGCCCGAGTGTCAACTGTTTAAAAATCAATTGCACAGTTTGAGAAGGTGATATTTTATAGGTACCTGCTTGAAGATTTTCAGCACCGTGCTTTAATGAATATTTATAAAAAGCATCAGAATTCTTAATAACATTTTGTTTTTGCAATGCTTTTGCCATCTGAGAGGGTGTAGATCCGGATGGTATTTTCACGGTTTTGAACGTTGTATCATTCGGATCTAATGCAGCTGTATTATCTGTCAACAATACTTTCAAACCAAAAAATAGACCTATCACTATCACTAAAAGTGACAGAAGTAATATCAAACGATGGGGCTTCCTACGTTTTTTTCTAGGCCCACCGCCCTCACTACTCGTTGTATTAGCAAATGGATCGAGGCCTCTCTCAATCGCTTCAGCATTTTTGATTTCGTGCTGATGTCTTTCTTTTCTAGACTGCATATCTCACCTCTTACATCGTAATAAAGCGGCTAGTGTTGTCCACTAGCCGTCTGCATACTTTTACATCTAATTATGCTTTCAAAGATTCAACATCTCTAGCAATCATTAGTTCTTCATTGGTTGGGATTAGTAAGGCCTTTACCTCGGAATCATTTGTTGATATTTCAACTTCTTTGCCGCGAACATTATTTTTCTCTTCATCTAATTTCACACCAAAGTAGTTTAATTTATCAATAATCATTTTACGGACTGGAACTGAATTTTCACCAATTCCAGCTGTAAATACAATAGCATCGACCCCTCCCATTTCAGCAACATACTGTCCTACATATTTCACAACGCGATTAATAAATATTCTAATCGCCATATCAGCATGCTCATTAGTATCTTGGACATCTAATAGATCACGCATGTCACTTGAAATTGTCGAAATACCAAGTAAACCAGACTTTTTGTTCAGTATATTTAACATTTCTTCGTTAGAAAGTCCTTCGCGTTCTTGAATATAATCAACTAACGAGGCATCAACATCTCCTGAACGTGTTGCCATAGCAACACCAGCTAAGGGAGAAAATCCCATAGAAGTATCTAATGACTTACCATCTTTAATAGCGGTAATTGAGGCTCCGGCACCCAAATGCAGTGTGATTAATTTCAAGCTCTTTAAATCTTTACCGAGCATTTCAGCTGCACGTGATGCAACATATCGATGTGATGTGCCATGAGCACCATACTTACGAGCACCATAACGTGTGTAGTATTCATATGGCAAAGCATAAAGAAAGTTTTCATCAGGCATTGTTTGATGAAAAGATGTATCAAAAACTGCCACTGACAGTGCATCAGGTAGAAGCTTTTGGAAAGCACGTATTCCCATAGCATTGGCTGGGTTATGAAGTGGTGCATAATCTGCAAGACGATCAATTTTAGCTAACACATCATTTGTGACTACCACGGAATGATTAAACCATTCACCACCAGCAACTACACGATGTCCAACACCAGTGATTTCATTAAAGTCCTTAATAATCCCTAGGTCTGTTAACTTTTGCAACATAAAGTTAATAGCCTGTTGGTGATCTTTAATTGCAGTAACGTTTTCGTACTTCTTACCCTTACCATCTTTGGATAAAGTAATATGTTCGTCATCTTCTGAATGGCCAACCAAGCGTTCTGCATTGATTTCTGCACCGTATTTAATCGTTACTATGGCATCGTCCATCCCAATACGTTCGATGACACCTTGTGCAATTACTTGTTCTGCAGGCATCTCTAATAATTGAAACTTTAGTGATGAGCTACCTGCGTTAACAGCCATTGTTTTAGCCATGATATTCTTTTTACCTGTCTTTCTTCCTTACCTAAATTATAAGTGGCAGTACCACGAATACATCAATTTTATTCATTCTCTAGTTTAACCCACGCTTCGATTTCTTGCAAAAAATTTTGCAATGATTTTAGATCTTTGAGCGAGGGATATTGGCCCATGAGCACTTCATTATTTTTAGTTCTCTGCTTTTTAAGCACTAAAATAGCTTTGGCTGCACGCGCGTCTTGGAAAAATTCATTTGGTAATTGTAGAAATGCTTTTAGCTGTGCCTGTGATGTAACAAATTGTAATACCTTTTTTGCTTCATCACCGTTCAAAACATTTGCGGGTACAAGTAAATATATCCATCCATCATCTGCAACAAAATCCAATGATTTTTCAATGAGTAGGTGATGGACAAAGGAACGCCCATTTTGATGACGAGTTGTCAATTTGTCACTTGGTTGGAGTGGATAATACCCAACTGGTAAATCAGCTATAACAACTTTAGCTTTAGGAGTATCTTCTATGCTAATGGCATCTCCTTTGTATAACGTTGTTTCATCGCTGTTGATTATTTCATCTGTGGCGGATGCGAGTGCTAGTTGTGTTTCATCATTATCAATTCCTATACGTTTAACTGAAACATCTAGCATCTCGCTTATTGTCCATAAAAGATTACCTGAACCAACGTTCATGTCGATAATCGTATTACCATCTTGTAAACCAGCTGTCTGGTTGATGAAATTAGCCAATAAGTAACCGATTCCATCGGGGGTGATTTGATAATTAGCAGGAGTTTGATCCTCTTTATTAGCTTTCAAAATAGCTAACTGTAGTGTTTTACGTTTTTCAGCTGGTGATAATGAAGACCAATCCATATCAATTGCTGACTGTATTACTTGTACTACATCCTTACTTGGCTTATCAAACTCACGATGGACAGTACGCGAATTAATGTCTTCCAGTATCTCAATTAGTGCGTCGATGTAACTGATGTTCGTATCTTTAACCAGAGATTGTGAAGCGTTAGTTAAAGCATCAAAATATTGTGCTATTTTTTCTTGTGTCATAGGTTTATTTTAGCGGTTTTATGCCTACTTTTCAAGGTTATTTCACAAGCAAATCGCGCTGATATATTCGATTCCCTAAGTCGATTTTTATTTGTTTATCAACAACGGTAACCTTAGCCTCATCAAAATGGCATTTAGTCGTATTATTTTTGTATACTTGGGTACTAACATTCATTTGTATCTTGTCAATCTTTGCTATTTCAATCAAATGAGTTTGTGCACGTAGTTGTTGATTAAAGGCCATATTCTGCAAAATAAATAACATACTTAATGTTCCTAAAATAAGAATAGTTGGTACTAGGACATAGGCATTTTTTTTATTCATTTTGTACTGTCTTTTCTAAGTGCAATATACCGGAACATTTACCTTTATTAGTTGTAATTGTTAAGTTCAAATAATTACCGCAGTCATCCACTGCTAACTCTGTTACGTTTTGCATTAAAATTATCTGTCCCGCACCACTGCCACTTATTTGTAATTTATTATTTTTGACTTCAAGATACATATTTTTACCCTCGTAGCTTTTCAGTTTTGCTGATGTCAATGTTGTTGATGTAATGGTATATTTTTGAGTTTCGAGTTGGTGCGTGATTGTTTGCATAACCGTTTCCTTTGGAACATCAGAAATTTGCTTTAGAAAAGGAATAGTAAATTGTAAAGAAGCCAAAACTAACGAAGCTATAATCAATGATATCAGAGCTTCTAGCAATGTAAATCCATCACTCTTCATTACACTCTTCCCACTGATTTATAGCATCAATTCGCTCTCGTTCTGCAATTTTTAATTTTTTTTCCAAGTTGCTCTTTTGAAGGTTAAATTGATGAACTTGTTCATACTCAAATGATATGCAAACTGAAACTAGTGTTAGAGCTAACATTGATTCTGCCAAAACAAATGCGGACTGCTTATTTTGAATTATTTGTTTCAACACGATATTCTCCTCCTCCAAGACTAAATATTAATTTGATTGTCTGCTCTCCTGTCAGTGTCACTGTGGTTGGCGCAACATAGCCTGTTGCTAAGACATTTATTTTTTGTCGTGTATCCTTTTTTATGCCTTTGGGATAAATTAACACTTGATCATTAAATCTAACCTCTTCTTTATCAAAAATAATCTCAACTGCTTTTTGTTCATGTTGTGCGGTTAGTCTTGCATTTTGCCAATAGGTTTGAAATGTCGCTAACCATTGTTGATTGTCTATTTTGGGTTGTGTGAATGTTTGTGTCCCAATAAGAAGTAGTAAACTCACAATCGTTAATGTTAAAGTGGACTCGATTAATGTGAACCCACTATTTACGTGCTTCATTATGAACAATTGTTATTTTAAGATCCTGTGCTTTTTGAAATTGTTTCTCAGTTAAATAATTTTCTGACTTCAGTGTGGCGAGTGTCACATTATCCTGATTGGGATGATCATTTTGATACAAATCAATTTGTGTTTGAACGGTTGATGCCATCGCTGTCGCATGACTTTCCACCGCATGTTTACGTTGTACATTTAAATTTGGCAAAATAAGTAACATTAACAAACTAATAATAAACAGCACAATTGCTGCTTCAATTAGTGTGAATGCTTTTTTCGGTTTTATTAAAATATTCATTGATATAGTCCTCCGATGGTTTGATACATTGGTAATAGCATGCTTATATACAGACCAACAATTGCAATGCCGATAATACCAAAAAATAATGGTTGTAGCATGCCAATAAAACGGTCAGTTTGTTGCATAAGTAATTTGAATTGTGTTTTTGCATAATAATCGAGATATCGAGCCAGTATCTTCGGCTGATGTCCACGAATAAAATATCCAGCTAATGAATCATTAACAAATGACTGTGATAATATGTATCTTTCGATATTGTCGCCCAATTTAAGATGTTTTTGAATATCATGCGCCAGCGCCACTGAATATGTTTTATTATTTTGTTGTGCAACTTCATCAATAATTTCTGGTAACGTTAGTCCACTAAACATTAACATCGATAATTGTTGACTAACTTGATAGGTAACAATACTGCGCACCATCGTCCCCACAAACGGTAATTTAGCCAGTAAATTTAATTGTTGAATCAATGATAAATGACACCAATACCATAACCACATCATTAAGAAGGTTAAAATTAAGATTCCAGTACAGAAAATAAATGCATATGGATGATTGGTTACTTCTTGATTAGTTTCTCGCCATTGATTAATCATTGGATACAAAAAACATTTTAGTCCAATCAACAACAAACCAAGAATAGCCAGTAAAATAATTGGATAACGCATGACCTGTGATAATTTATTTTGTTGTTGCTGAAATTTGGCAAGGGTCCGCCCAATTCGAACTAGTGTATTTGAAATATTACCATGTTGGTCTGATAATCGTAATTGCAATAAAATATTTGGGCTAATAAACGACTCGAGTGCTTGATATAATGTTTGCCCTGTTGATAAACCTTCCTGAACCTGATTAAGTATTAATTGCCATTTTTGATGGGCGCTAGCTAAAATATCAATACTCTGTGCGATACTATAACCTGATGATAATAGTTCCCCCAACTCTTGGAAAAATAATACCTGGTCTCGCTTATTAAAGTGCGCTAAATTTTTGATAGGTTTCACTTGTTATTTTTCCTTCCTTCAAGGCATCCGCAAGCGTTTCTCGCCATCTATTAGTAAATTTTGGTGAACTGTTTAAAGGCATTCCTTCTACAACATCAGCAACAGCTGCCTGTTTATTGTCTATCGTGGGCACTAATCTTTGATAAACAGTTTTGGTTAGTACTGCTTCCAGCTGACTCTTATCAATGCCTAGCTCCAACAGTCGTAGAGCGACATCTTTTGTTGACATTGCGTGGATAGTACTAAAAACCAGATGGCCACTCAAGGCTGCTTGTATCACAGCTTGAGCTGTTTTAACATCACGAATTTCCCCGATTAGTAAAATTTCCGGTCGGTGGCGTAAAGCTACTTTAATTAATTCTGTATAGTCAATACCCGCTGTCTCGTTAACCTGCAGTTGAACGAATTCCGGGGCATTAATTTCTACGGGATCTTCAATGGTTAATACTAATTTATTTTCAGCAATGCTTTTTAATAAATGATATAGTGTGGTTGTTTTACCTGATCCAGTTGGTCCTGAAATTAAAAATAATCCTGAATCAGGTAACTTTGATTTCATCTCATCGAATTGCTTTTTAGCCAACCAATTTTGTGTACGGTGACCTGGATAAATTACACGCAAAACAGCTGTTTCTCGGTTCAAAAAATCTCCTACCGTCGAGACACGTATCCAAATATCTTGTTTTTGAAAACGTCCGAGTTGTGGCCTTCTCCGCTCAGAAATATTCATCTTAGCACGATATTTTATAGCTGAAATCATTTTTTCAGCAGTCTTAGTGTCCAAATATTCTTGCATGACTATTGAGCCACCAACGTGAAACTTTATCATAAACTTATCATCATTAGGCAATATGTAAATATCACTAGTTTCTTCGGCAACAGCCTTATCAAGTAATTGATCAATTTCCATTATTAACTCCTTTCTTTTTTGAGCTCACAATATCATACGAGTTTAGCTATTTTTTCGCACAAAAAAGCACCTGGCGAATATGCCAGATGCTTTTTTGTTTGTCTTTTTATTGATGCTGTTCTGCTAAAGTTACCGTGTTTTCTAACAGCGTTGCAATTGTCATTGGTCCAACACCACCTGGAACAGGCGTTATATAGTCAGCTATTCCTTGAGCTGAGGAGAAATCCACATCCCCAGTGGCTTTTCCATCCACAACATTCATACCAACATCAATTACTGTAGCACCCTTTTTCAGGTCTTCACCTTGAATAAAGTGTGGAATTCCAACACCAACGACCACAATGTCTGCATTTTTTAAAAGTGTCTTTAACGTTGTTGGTTCAGTATAGCGGTGTGCTAGCGTTACCGTAGCGTCTGCATTAGTGAGCAAAGCAAACATTGGCCGGCCAAACAATTGTGAGCGGCCAACAACCACCGCATTTTTCCCTTTTAAGGGAATATCATATTGCGCCAAAAGTGTCATTACACCTTGAGGCGTTGCCGCAACAGTATAATTCTCCAAAGCATCGCCAAATAGCATTCCTTGAACTGTCGCTCCTAGACCATCAGCATCTTTATGCGGTGCGACAGCAGAAAAAATTTGTCGTTCTTTAATGCCTTTAGCTAATGGACTCTGGACAAGAATTCCTGTAATACTATCATCATCATTTAGCTTTTCTACCAATTGAATAACACTTTCTGTTGTTGCATCAGTTGAAATTGGTATATCTCGGGTTGTAATGCCTAGTTTAGCTGCTTGACGTGACTTCATACCAACATATAATTGACTACCATCATTTGAAGGATCATAAATAACTGCTAAAGTGACAGGTTTTTCTTGTTTAGCCACACGTGTTTTTGTTTGTTCATTGATGGTTTTTGCAACCGCCTTACCATCTAAAATCTCTGTCATGTTTTTTGCTCCTTCAAATAAAAATGTGTTATTATCATTCTAACAGATTTATTTGATAAAGGAAGTTATTCATGGCAGATCAACGTATTAGTTGGCATCAATATTTCATTGCACAGGCAGCAATATTATCGACACGATCTACCTGCACACGATTACACGTTGGTGCCATTATTGTTCGCGACCATCGCATTATTGCTAGTGGGTACAATGGCTCTGTATCTGGTACTCCCCATTGTACAGAAGTTGGTGACTTGATGGTTGACGGCCATTGTATTCGAGCAGTTCACGCAGAACAAAACGCCTTGATGCAAGCAGCAAAAATGGGGATAACAATTGATGGATCGGAAGTTTATGTAACAGACGTTCCTTGCGTCCAATGTACCAAACTACTTTTACAAGCTGGCATCAATAAAATTTATTTTATGAGAGATTATCGAAATAATACCTTTGCCGAAGAATTATTAGTACAAAAAGGAGTTGAATTAAAACAAGTGCCACTTTCAGCACTTACAGCACAGCAAATCGATATGAACCAATTCATTGTATGAAAGTGATATACATCAGATTTTTTCAATTCATATATAGAAAGAAAAACCACTGCAAAAACAGCGCTGAGTTATTTGCTATTTAGCGATGTTTTCGTTAGTATTTTAATTAAAGATTAATTTTGAAAGGAAATGTGTTTGATAAGGAATCACCTAAAGGCATTTCATGCCAATGATTTAGTCGTACACATTACGTATTTTGACACATGTCTCAAAATGAGCAGCAATATCTCGACCTCGCACAAAAGATTCTTGATGAAGGATCACATAAAGGAGACCGCACTGGTACTGGAACTCGTTCATTGTTCGGTACGCAAATGCGATTTAACCTGGCTGAAGGTTTCCCTCTTTTAACTACTAAAAAAGTTTTTTTTGGCTTGATTAAAAGTGAACTATTATGGTTCTTAAGAGGAGATAATAATATCCGATTCCTACTTGAACACAATAATCATATCTGGGATGAGTGGGCATTTAAAAAATGGATTGAATCGGATAAGTACACCGGTCCTGATATGACTGATTTTGGTCTTCGTTCACAAACCGATGCAGCGTTTGCCGAAATATACAAAGAACAAAAAGAAATTTTCGTGAATAACATTCTAAATGATGACAAATTCAAAGAAGAATTTGGTTATATTGGTAATGTTTATGGAAAACTGTGGCGCAGCTGGGAAACAAATAGTCTAACCGCTGGTGATGAAACTATTGATCAAGTTGCCCGACTTATTGATCAAATTAAGGAAACACCAAATTCACGTCGACTTATTTTAACAGCTTGGAATGCCGAAACCACACCGCAAGCACCTCTACCTTCTTGTCACGTGCTTAGCCAGTTTTATGTTGCAGACGGTAAACTCAGTTTGCAAATGTATCAACGCTCTGGTGATTTTTTCCTTGGAGTTCCATTCAATATTGCCAGCTATTCACTGTTGCTTCACATGGTGGCAGCGCAAACTGGCTACGAAGTTGGTGAATTTATTCATACTATTGGTGATACACATATCTACAATAATCATGTTGATCAAATATCAGAACAATTGTCGCGACCTATGCACAAATTACCAAAATTATGGTTAAATCCAGAAGTTAAATCATTGTTTGATTATACGATGGATGATATTAAAATATTAGATTACGATAGTGAACCAGCCATTAAAGCGCCCGTTGCTGTCTAAATAAAAAAGTTATCTGATTTTTCAGATAACTTTTTTTAATTGTTGATTTTCTGACATACTCCAATACTCATTTTGTGTCACAATGAATGAGTCAAATAAACGTAAATCCATTTGATGACCGATTGTTGCCAAACGCTGACTGAAATTAATATCTGCATTGGAAGGCATTATATTACCACTGGGATGGTTATGTGCAATCATGAATCCAAATGCATTGGCCTTTAAAACGCGTTGAAATATCTCTCGTGGTGAAGCTTGTACTTGACTTAAAGTGCCCACAAATACTACTTCCCAACCGATAACATTCAACTGCGTATCAAGCAAAGCTACACTTAATTGTTCCTGCATTAAATTACCAATTTGTTGTTGCGCAAACCGGCCTATTTCTGCTGAATATTTGGCATTTAGTAACTGCGGCCGTCGTTGATGTGCAACGTGTTTCCCAATTTCAATTCCTAATAGCAAAGCTTCATTGGCAATTGGATTATGAGATAAAAAATCTTCTACTAGATCATTTGTCAATTCATTTAAATTATAGTTATTTGGAAAATAACGTTGAAAAATATGAATATCTTTCTTTTCCTTATATCCCAAAACATTGTAAAATTTCTCTACTTTTTCTTTGACCATATTGTTTACCTCTACAATATGATACGACATTCTCGCTATTTTCTCGTAGACCCCAAAGTACTTAATGAAAGAATAGCAGCTAGAAGAATCAGTACGATGTCTACTCTAAATGTCCATAACGCACCACTGCTTGTTGATGAAGCCAACTCATTGACGTTAATTGCGTGATTTTGAAATGTAGCAATAATGCCAGCAGCAAGTGCAATACCCACTGCAGCAGAATAATTCGTTGTTGCAGAAAAAATAGAATTTCCTGAACTTTGAAATTCAACTGGCACACTACTTACCGAATAGGTCATGTTATTACCAAACCAGAAACCAGCCCCTATCTGAATAACCATGAAGCCACCTGTTAAACTGATGAGATTGATTGGGATAAAGGCAATTAATAATGTCCCGACAAACATCAATGTTACACCAATTGTAATTGGTAACCGTGCACCATATCGATCATATAGACGGCCAGAAATTATGGCCATCATAGCATAACTTAAAGCCCCTGGAAGTAAGGCAAGACCAGCAACTTGTGGATTTTTAAGCAAAACTATTTGTAAAACCATCGGTATTGCATAGTTAAATGTTAGATTGACTATTTGAGCTATAAATGCTGCCGCTATACCAAAACGAAAAACCTTAAATTTAAATATTTCTGGACTTAACAATGGATTATCAACTTTTTTGGCATAAAGAATATAACCAATAATACCGACAAGCATTGCCACAGTCATCAACAAACTTAAGGGATTTACTAATCCATGTGTGCTGATTCTCTCAATAACAAAAATGCCAGAGACAAAAAAAAGACTTAATAACAGCCAGCCAACAATATCTAATTTTTCTTTTTTAATTGTTGAGACTTGCCTAATTGTTACCCACCCAAGTATGAGAGAAACAATTTGAACGGGCAGCACAACCCAAAATACCATGTGCCAACCGTAATTTTGAGTTAGATAACCACCAAACGCTGGACCAATTGCTGGGGCAAAAGAAATAATTAATGCACCAAGCCCGACCATCGTGCCACGTTTTTTCTCAGGAACCTGTTCGAAAATAACGTTATACATTAATGGTAAGCCGACCCCACCACCAATGCCTTGTAATAATCGGCCGAACAATGTAATCATAAAAGTATGACTTACAGCATCAATCAACACACCTATAATCGATATAACTGTGGCAACTAGAAATTGACTTCGATTAGTGAAATTTTTCTTCAACCATGGAGACAAAATAACTACCATGCTTGTCAATAAGATGACACCTGAGGTCAACCATTGTACTGTGCTAGAAGTTACCTTATATTCTGTCATCAACATTGGAAAGCTGACATTCAAGGCAGTTTCCAACATAATATCAGTAAATCCCAGTAATCCAATCGCTAAGACACTTAGCACTAAACGTGGTGATAACTTATCATCTACCATATTGCTCTCTTACCTCACTTATAAAATATAATGATCCAGTTAATACTGTTAAATCCGCGGTTGACTGTTCAACTGCCTCCTGCCAATGTGGCATCGCAGATACTTGATACTGTTTTAATGTCTGATCAATGGATAAACTAGGGCGACCATTAGGTCCAGTAAAGGGCACAAGCACAATATTAAATCTGCCATTTTCCAATATTTCGTTGAATTCAATAGTAACATTTTTATCCATCAAACTACCAATAATCAAAGTGATTTTTTTCCTTGGATATGCTGCTACCAACGACTTGTATAAAGCACGAAGTCCTTGAGCATTATGCGCACCATCTACCATAATATTTGGTGCAATTAATTCAAACCGGCCTGAAAAGTGACTCTCTTCTAGCCCTTTTACAATGATATCATTAGAAATATTTTGATCAAAAGCACGTACTGCTGCAACAGCAGTAGCTGTATTTTCTATCTGATATTCTCCTGGCAATCCGGATTGAAATTCATGCTGCAAACCTGTTATCACATGTGAGCATTTTTTTTCAATGATTGAACGTGCTTCAGCTGGTAAATCACCGGTAACAACAGCAACACCATCGTGAATAATACCAGCCTTCTGTGATGCAATTTCAGTAATTGTATTGCCCAACATTTTCTGATGATCCAATCCTACACTGGTGATAACCGCTACTTTTGTGTTTGGCATCATGTTAGTAGAGTCAAGTAAGCCACCGATACCTACCTCTATCACTAATGCATCCAATTTTTTTGAAGCAAAATAAGTAAACATAATTGCTGTCAAAACTTCAAATTCAACAGGAATATCCGGATATAATTCTGCATCAACATTTACTAGTACTTGCGCCACTTTGTTAGTAGTATACAATAAATCATCTTTCGAAATCATTTCATTATTAATTTGAATTCTTTCTCGAAAGTTAGTAATAAAAGGTGAAACAAACAAACCAGTATCATAACCGGCCACACGTAGCATGTTACTAGCCATTGTTGATACTGAGCCTTTCCCATTCGTACCAGTAACATGTATGGCACATGGTAAATCTTTTTGTGGATTCCCCAAGGCTGCTAACAGTCTGGTCATACGGTATAGTGATTCTTTTTGACCACCTTTTGGCCGATTATGGATATAAGATATAGCGTCTTCAACTGTTTTCATTTACTTTCTCCAACTAAAAACCGTCCAAAATGTTTGGACGGTTTCATCGTGTTACAAAATGTGCGGATAACAACTTAATAATAGCTGAAGACCACCTGTTTATAAGACATTATACAACAATACGCCTCAAACAACATTTTAATTTATTAATCTTTTTCACGTACAGTAAATTCACGACGTGATCCGCCACCACTATTGCGACGACTTTCAGTTGAGCGGCCGTCACGACGCTTGTAATCTCCAAAACGACGTTCGCTAGAAGTAGCACCATTGCCTCGACGGCGATCATTATTGCGGTTGTCACCATTACCACGGCGTTCACGATTACCACGGTAACCGCCACCATTACGACGTCCACCGCCATTACGTGAACCACCGCGACCACCATTACCACCCTTACGACGTGGTAATGGACGTTCACGAGTAATTTCAACTGGTGTATTTTGCTTTTCTAAATCAGCAACGCTAGATAATACAGCAGCAGCCAATTGTTCAGCTGTATACTTTGCTGTCAACGCATCTACCTGAGATTGAATTTCTGAAACCTCAGTTGTATCAATTAACTTAGCAACTTCGCCAGCAGCATTGTTAATCTTTCCAATACGGGCATCCTTTAAAGATGCTGGTTCAAGCGGCGTCATGCGCTTTTTAGTCAAATCTTCAACAGCACGTAAGTAATCCATTTCGTTTGGTGCAACGAAAGTCACAGACACACCCTTGGCGCCAGCACGACCAGTACGTCCAATACGGTGAACATAAGATTCTGGATCTTGTGGAATATCAAAGTTATAAACGTGAGATACGTCTTTAACATCCAAACCACGCGCAGCAACGTCCGTTGCTACTAAAATATTAATTTCATGTGACTTAAATTGAGCCAACACACGTGAGCGCATTTGTTGTGTTAAATCACCATGCAAGCCAGCCGCGTGATAACCACGTGCTTCCAATCCTCTTGACAATTCTTCAACGCGTCGCTTTGTACGACCGAAAACGATTGCCAATTTTGGTGCCTGTACATCAAAGATACGTGTCATGGTATCAAACTTTTCGTTTTCTCGCATACGAACAAAGTATTGATCAACTAAATCAGTTGTTAATTCTTTTGCTTCAATTTGAATATGTTCAGGGTTCGTCATAAACTTGACACCAATACGCTTAATTGCTGGTGGCATTGTTGCTGAGAACAATAGTGTTTGACGTTCTGCTGGTGTCTTGGCAATAATTGCTTCAATATCATCTAAGAAGCCCATATTCAGCATTTCATCGGCTTCATCCAATACTAATGTACGAACACTATCAATTTTTACAGTCTTACGGTTAATGTGATCAAGTAAACGACCAGGTGTACCAACTAGAATTTGTGGATGTGACTTCAAATTTTGGATTTGACGGCGAATGTCAGCACCACCAAAGACAACCTGTACATCAACACGCTTGTCGCGTCCCAATTTTTTTAATTCTTCAGCTGTTTGAATTGCTAATTCACGTGTTGGTGATACAATCAATGCTTGAATGTTTTTATTATTTAAATCAATGTGCTCCAAGATTGGTAAACCAAATGCTGCTGTTTTACCAGTTCCTGTTTGTGCTTGTCCAATGACATCACGACCTGCTAATGTTAATGGAATTGTCTTTTCTTGGATTGGTGTAGCTTCAACATATCCGTGCGTTGCAATAGCATCCAAAATGTCTTGTGACAAACCTAATTCACTAAATTTCAAAATTTTTTCTCCTTGTGCTTCGTGCACGTTTGCCATTACTTTGTTGGAATGGCAGTCATTTTTGTAAATAATTCTCTGGCTAATGGTTGAAAACTATGGTTCTTATAATATTGGTTACTAAGTAATATTACCGCATCCTGTCCAGTATTGCTTATAACAACCGTGGGTTCGAATCCTGGCAAAATACCATGAGCATTAAAATACTTTCCCTCGTGATACATTCCCGCGGCATATGTTTCACCAACTCGTGTTTGCCATAGTTGACTGGGATGCTTAATAATTACCTTATCAATCATTAATCGATAGAAACGATACAATGCACCAGTTGTCATAGCAATATTTCCAGTACCAGTTTCCCGATTATATATCACTTGATTTTCACCATAAGCTTTGTCGTAACTATTATCATAACCAATAGAACGATGTTTAGATTTGATGAAATCTTGGTAGCTTCTCGCATCTAGATGATAAGTATTATTAAATACTTGGTTCAACAATACAGCAAACGTTTTATTAGTGAGTTTCATCAAAATACCGGCTAACAAACGATAATTAACGGGCTGATAAGACCAACCAATTCCATTACCTGGTTCACCAATTTTAACAGCATGAATAGCGGAAAACTCAATGTTATCCTCTTCGGATTCAAATGTCGTTGGTTGTATGCGTTGGCTTAAACCACTGCTCATGGTGATTAAATCTCTAATCGTAATATTATCAGCATTAACCACATTCGGATAATAATCACTCAACTTGCTATCAAATGACAGTTTACCTGATTCTATTTGCTGCATGATTAATACAGCAGTCATTGCTTTTTCAATTGAGGCCAACTGAAAAAGTGTTGAAGCATCATTATGACGATGCTGTTGTTCATCAGCCTCACCATAACCTTTTTGCAAAATAATTTTATTATGGTGCACAATCAGTGCTGTACCTATATAGTTTTCTGACTGAAGTTTTTGATCTAATGTCTCAGCAAATTCATTTTGCGGTGAGATATTGCTTTTCAGTGCTGACAGACTATTAACACTATACTTGTCATCAGTAACTGGATTAATCATATATTGACCTTCATTCAACCGATGCGGCCATAACACTAATCCTGCGGTACAAACTAATACTAAGAACGCAGCCCATTTTCTAATCTTAAGTTGTGGCTTCTGACTGCGTTTCATTTTGTGCCCCTCAACACATAAAACTATTTTACCAATGCGTTAACAACGTTCTCAAGATGAATCCCATGACTTGCTTTTAACAAAATCATGTCCCCATGTTCACCTAACGTCTGTAAATCTTTGATTAATTCGGCTAACTGATCTGTTTCATATTGGTGCAAGTGCGCTGAATCAAAGCGTTGTTGCAAGATTGGATATAAATACTTGTTCATCAATGGTCCAATCAAGTAAACGCCATCAACATTCGCATCTATCACCGTTTCTGCCAGACAAGCGTGCAAGCTTGCAGCTTGTTCGCCTAATTCTAACATATCACCTAACACAACATACTTGTGCGTGGCCGGTATGATTTTTAATGTTGCCAAGACAGCAGCAACAGCTGTTGGATTTGAGTTATAAACATCACTAATCAAGTTCACGCCGTGAGATGTAGTGAGCTGTTCTGTGCGATTTTTTGTCAAATCAAAATGCTGAAGCGCTTCTGCAGCGTTTTTTAATTCAATATGTAATAAGATACCCGCTGAAATCGCTGCGAGCGCATTCATTATATTATACCGACCTAACAGCGGAATAGCAAATCGAGTATTTTGATAAGTAAAAGTTGTCTTTGACATTAATGAATTTATATTTGTAATATCTTGTCCAAAAATTTGCACATTTTGTTTAACTTGTGCCTTTGTTAGAAGAGGTTCATCATAAGGAATCAATAATGTCCCTTCTGGTTTGAGACCTTTAGTAATTTCAAGTTTTGCTTTAGCAATATTTTCACGTGTTTTGAAAAACTCAATATGTGCCTCACCAATCATAGTAATAATGGCAATATCTGGACTTACTAACTCAGATAATGTCGTCAATTGGCCAGGACGATCCATACCTAACTCTACTACTAAAACTTCTGTATCATCTGGCATGGTGAGCAATGTCAAAGGCACACCGATTTCATTGTTAAAGTTTTCGGGCGTTTTAAAGGTTTTGTATTGAGAACCTACTATGGCTGACGTCATATCTTTTGTTGTTGTTTTGCCATTTGAACCTGTAATAGCAATAACTTTAGGATTAATTTGGTGACGACGATATTCTCCCAATTGCTGAAGAGCTAACAATGTGTCTGATACAATAATAGCTGGTATTTTTGAATCAATTTGGTGCTTATCGTCCACTAAAACGGCTGTGGCCCCTTTTGCCATCGCCTGTTCCACATAGTCATGCCCGTCGTTTTCAGCAACAAGAGCAACAAATAAATCTCCAGGTTTGACTTTACGAGAATCAAAAGATACACCAATTACTATTTTGGAATCTATTTGAGTTGTCGCATGTAATATCTGGCCTATCTTTTTTACTGAGTAATTCATTTTAATCCTTTCGGAACACTGTAATACTTTCGACGTGAGAGGTCTGTGGGAATTGATCTACTGGTAAGACCGAACCATCAATATGATAACCATTTTCAATAATTTCAACGGCATCGCGACTCAAAGTTACTGGATTGCAGCTAATATATACTATCTTTTGGGGTGACATGTCGGTTGTGGCTTGAATGAGAGAAGTCGTTAAGCCACGTCTTGGCGGATCCACGAAAACAATATCTGGTTTCAGTCCTTGTTCTTGCCATTTTTTAAATTGCACAGGTGCATCAGCCAAAATATATTCAGCATTAGTAATATTGTTGGCTTGTAAATTAAACTGTGCATCAGCAACTGCACCGGGAACAACCTCAACGCCAAGTACTTTTTTAACCCGACTAGCAACGCTAATGCCAATTGTTCCTATACCTGAATAAGCATCAATAACAGTGTCTGTCGGCTTCAAATCAGCTTTTTGGGCAGCTAAATCATATAGAACTTCGGTGGTTTGCGGATTAACTTGATAAAACGAATTAGGACCAATAATGAACTTATATCCAAGTAAAGTATCATAAATGGCTTTTTCACCCCATAGTGTTCGATTATTTGGACTTAATAAAACATAGTCTTTTTTAGGACTATAATTCAAAATTAAGCTTTTTAATTCTGTCAGTTGACTTCTGATATCATTAATAATTTCTGTTTCGTGCGAAATGACTTCTTCATTTGAAACTAATACAACCATTAATTCATGAGAATAATAGCCACGGCGTATCATTATATAACGAATGGCACCATGTTCTAAATCAGGATCAAATGCCGTGATATCATACTTCTCCAAAATATTTCTAATCACAATAATTGCTTGGTCAATTTTTGCATCATTAACAAAATAGTCATCCATGGGTACTAAATCATGTGTCCCTCTTTTGTAAAACCCACTGGTCAGATGATTATTTTGCCATTTTACAGGGACAATAGTCTTATTACGATAGTATGTTGGATTGTCCATCCCAATTGTTCGATCAACTGACACATCAATATGCTGCTTTTCAAAAAGTCTCTTCACCTGGGCTTGTTTTAGTTCAAGTTGTGCATCATATTTTAGATTCACTAGTGGTGCTGTACCGGCATCAATCAAATATTGTCGATCACTATTTTGTCGTTTATCTGAACTTTCCAGTCGATTAAGAACTTTAGCATAGCCAGAAAATTTGTCTACTTGGGTTACCAGTAAATGAACTTTCTCTCCTGGTAGTGCATCAGCAACATACAGTGGATACTCTGATGTAACATAAAAAATACCCATACCATCGATTCGAATATCATCAATAACAGCTGTCAACTCTTGATTTAATTTTACTGGTAAAATTGTGCGTGCGATAATTTTCACCTCATACATAAAAAGCGTTCACTAAAGTGAACGCTTTTAAAAGAACAATTACTTGTCTTCGTTGTTCTTGAAACCAAATCCAGCAAACTTCTTGTTGAACTTGTCGACTGCACCATCGGCTTGCGTAAACTTTTGCTTACCTGTATAGAATGGGTGTGAGTCAGATGTAATATCCATACGAACTGCTGGATATTCTTTACCTTCAAAATCAGTTGTGTCATTTGATGTTACAGTTGAAGCTGATAAAAACTTCTTTCCTGTTGAAGCATCAATGAAAACAACTTGATGATAATCTGGGTGGATTTCTGCTTGCATTGTTCATTTCTCCTTAGCGCCCTGAGTCTCGTGACCCAGAGTCAGTTATTAACCAAACTAGTATACCAAATATTAATTCGTAACGCAATACACTATGGCATTAAATTAATGAGGTCGATGCCTTCGATATTAATATCAGCACCCAAACTTGTTAACTTCTCTTGAATACGATCATATCCACGTAAAATATGATCGGCATCGTTAATGATTGTCTTACCATCAGCCATAATTGCTGCAATGACTAACGCCGCTCCTGCACGAATTTCCGCTGCCTCGACATCTGTACCGACCAAACGTGGAGACTGATTAATTTTAATTTCGCCTGGTTTAGCTGAAGCAATATCGCCACCCATACGACGTAATTCAGCAATATGCTTTACTCGTTTTGGATAAATAGTATCAGTAATTGTACTTTCACCCTGTGCTATTAACAATAAAGGAGTGATGGGTTGTTGCAAATCAGTAGCAAAACCAGGGTAAGGCATCGTTTTGATGGCAACTGGCTTTAGTGCATCTGATTTGTATACATGAACTGCGTCTTCACCAATATCAAGGTTAACACCCATTTCAATTAGTTTTGATGTATATGATTCTAAATGTTCTGGAATAACATTCTTAATCGTTACACCATCACCGTACGCTGCTGCCATACTCATGTATGTTCCAGCTTCAATACGATCTGGAATAACAGTATGCGTATTACGTGCTTTCAAAGTCGGGACGCCAGCAATACGAATAGTATCTGTCCCCGCACCACGAATGTTGGCACCCATGTTATTCAAAAATGTTGCAATATCAATGATTTCAGGTTCTCGTGCAGCATTCTCAATAACTGTTTGACCTTTTGCTCGAACCGCAGCCAAAACGATATTAATAGTGGCACCAACAGATACGGTATCTAAAGCGATACGCGCACCAATCAGGCCATGGTCTGTTGCATCAATATGAATAATATCATTGCTCTCAGTCACCACGGCTCCTAGTGCTTCGAACCCTTTTATATGTTGATCAATAGGCCGTCTACCTAAATTATCACCACCAGGGAAAGTTACTGTTGCACGACCAAATCGGCCAAGCAATGCACCCATAAAGTAATAAGAAGCGCGTAATGACTTAATAGCGCCACTAGGCAAATCACTTTCTTCAATACGTGTTGGGTCAATATCTAGCACGCCATTTTCAAACTTAGATGTCACATTCATTGCTTGCAAAATCAATTGCAGATTTTTAACATCTAGAATTTGTGGTACCGTATCAAATTTCACCGGTGTATCAGCTAAAATGGCCGCCGGGATTAATGCTACTGTTGAATTTTTAGCGCCACCAATTGTGACTTCTCCACGTATGCGTTTACCGCCGTGTACGATTATTTTTGCCATGAAATTATCCTGTAACTTTGTAGTCTGCAACCCATTATATCGTATTTACAATGACAACTCAAATAACATTAGAAAAATAATTAGCGTATTTCTATATTAAATTTAGATTGCAATTTGCTCATAATACGTTCAAAATCAGAACTTACATCACTTTCTAACAATGTGCCGTCACTATCTTGATAAGTTAACGTGTAGGCAAGTGACTTTTTGCCTTCTGGCAAGTTGTCACCCGTATAAACATCAAACAAAGTCACATCTACCAAGTGTTCTCCTGCTGTATCTGCAATTGTCTCACTAATTTCACTATTTGTTATTATCTGATCAACTAGTAATGCGGCATCACGACTAATCTGTGGAAAACGTGAAATAGGATTAAATTGAATAGCATCTGTTACATGATTAAATACAGTAAATAAATTAAGCTCAAACCCAAACACTGCCGCTAGCTTTTGTTTTTTTGTAATTTTTGGATGAATTTGACCAACAAAACCGACATATTGTTCCCCAATATAAACATCAGCCGTTTGACCAGGGTGCATACTTTCATGGCGTTTTGTCGCAACATAACGGACGTTATCGACACCAATTTGATCCAAAAAACTTTCTACAATTCCCTTGATATCATAAAAATCAACAGATTTTTTTTGCTTAGATTCTTGCCATGATGACTTTTGTAAATTACCAGTCAGTATTCCCGCTACATGTTCAATTTCTTTTGGTTGCTCATTCGGTTCATTAGCAATAAACACTCGACCCTGCTCATATAACGCAACATTAGGTACAAAATGGCTCACGTTATAACTGACATCATCTAATAAACCTGCCAACAAATTCTGACGAGCCGTTGTACGGTCCAAGCTCATCGGATAGTTTAATGTTACAACACCATCTGCCTTATCCTCAGCAAATAACTGGGCTTTTTCACTCGTTGTTAGCACGTATGAAATTGCTTGATTTAATCCCAAACTTTCCATAATATGTCTACTAGCACGAATTTGACGTTGTTCTTTAGACAATTTTCCCGCCGTTGTAGGTCCGTACGGTAATGTAACTGGTAAGTTGTCATAACCGTACAAGCGTGCGACTTCTTCGATTAAATCAGCCTCAATAGAAATATCAGCGCGACGTGCTGGCACATCAACAACTATTTTTTCATCATTTTTTTCATAAACAAAGTTCAGCTTATCAAAAATATTGGTAATTTCATCCATTTCTAATGAAGTACCTAAAATTTTATTTACTCGTTGCGTTGATAATGATAATTGGATATCTTTACGAACATCATCAGCAGCAATAATTTGTCCACGTGCTACTTGACCATCTGCTAATTCATCCACTAAACTAGCTGCATGATCCAAAGCGTCAAGTGTTGCGTCCCAATTTAACCCACGTTCAAATCGCGATGAAGCCTCAGAATGCAAATTATGCCGTCTTGCAGTTGCTCGAACCAAACTTGGATTAAATATAGCACTTTCAATCACGATATTTTTCGTGCTATTATCAATTTCAGAGTCCATACCACCCATGACACCAGCTAACATTAACCCTTTTGATTCATCAGCAATGACTATGTCTTCACCAGATCGCAATGATCGTTCTTCACCATCTAAGGTTACTAATTTTTCACCATCTTGCGCACGGCGTACGTAAATATCTGAACCATTTAATTTGTCTAAATCAAATGCATGTAGTGGTTGACCATAAGTTAGCATCATATAATTCGTGATGTCAACGATGTTGTTAATTGGTCGCATACCAGCATTCCATAAGCGTTTTTGTAACCATAAGGGAGAATCCTTTATGGTTACATTATTCACAACACGCAACGCATATTTTGAAACCAATTCCTGATCATCAATGTGGACAGCAACTTGACTGTCTGCTTTTTGTTCGTATTCAACCAGCTCAAATGATGGTAGCGTAATTGGCTTATTTAGCATCGCTCCAAATTCATAAGCTGTACCGATCATTGATAGCATGTCTGCTCGATTAGGTGTTAAATCAGTATCTAGTACCGGCTCATTCATGCCCAAAGCAACAAGCGCATCATCTCCAGGTTTGACATCATCACTTTCATTAAAAACATAAATCCCTGCTTCAAACGCTTTGGGGGCAATTTTTTCACTAAAGCCTATCTCCTGTAGTGCAACCAACATGCCGTAAGAGGATTCTCCGCGTAGCTTAACTGCACTTAACTCAATTAGCTCACCATTTTCACGATTAATAATATGTGCACCGACTTTAGCTAAAATAACCATTTGCCCCTCAGCTACGTTAGGCGCGCCTGTGACAATTTGTATTGGTTCTGATTCACCAGTATCCACCTGTGTAATGACCATATGATCAGAATCTGGATGTGGCATGACTGATAATATTTTAGCTACTACAAGACCATTTTGCCCTGAAGCAATCGTTGTGTTACTATCGATTTCTACACTTGTACGCTCTACCTTTTCCGCTAAATCACTCACTGATTTAGGGTGCAAATCAATTGCATTATTCAGATATTCATTTAACCATGTTAAGCTTGTTTTCATAATCAGTTCCCCTTTCGATTGAATTGTGATAAGAAACGCACATCATTCAAGTAAAATTGGCGTATATCATCTACACCATATTTCAACATAGCAAACCGATCCGGCCCTAAGCCAAAAGCGAAAGCTGAATACTTTTCAGGATCAATGCCATCCATTTTTAATACATTTGGGTGTGTCATTCCAGCTCCAAGAACTTCAATCCACTCAATGTCTTCTGGATTCATATCCGGTGTCACTTCATTCCAAGAAACATCTACTTCCACAGACGGTTCAGTGAACGGAAAATAAGAAGGTCGCATGCGAATTTGATGTTTTTCACCAAATAATTCTTGCATAATCGAAAGCAATGTTCCTTTTAAATCAGCCATTGTGATATTTTCGCCAACTACCATGCCCTCAACTTGATGGAACTGATGCGAGTGAGTAGCATCATCGGTATCACGACGATAGACTTTTCCAGGGGCAATCATTTTCAGTGGTCCCTTTGAAAAATCATGTTTTTCAAGCGATCGAGATTGAACTGGAGAGGTTTGCGTACGCAATAAAATTTCTGGCGTGATGTAAAATGTATCTTGCATATCACGAGCAGGATGATCCTTAGGCAAATTTTCACGTTCAAAGTTATATTCATCAGTTTCAACTTCTGGTGAATCAACTGTATCATCGATTATTTCAAAACCAAGGCCCAAGAAATGTTGTTCAATTTCATCAATAATTTGTTGTAAAACGTGTGGTTGTCCCACCGGATGCGCGCTACCTGGTAGAGTAACATCAATTTTTTCTGCTAATAATTGTTGATTTAAAGCATATTCTTCTTGAGCTTGTTTTTTTTGTTGTAATAATTCTGTGATCGTTTGACGAACATCATTACCAACTTCACCAACCATTTTACGATTTTCTGCGGCGACATCCTTCATCCCCTTCAGCAAACCTGTTAACTCACCTTTTTTTCCTAATAATTTTACACGTAATTGCTCAATATCAGCATTTTTATCATTAATCCGTTCCACTGCTGAATCTTTTAAAGCCGTAAGATCTTCAATTAAGCCCATATTTTTTCCTTTCACTATTGTGACTAGTTTTTATCTTTACCAGCCACCTATACTTTACAAATTAAAAGTCCCATGTAATTCTTCCAAAAAAGAACTACATGGGACGTTAAATACCGTGGTACCACCCAAATTCCTGGATAAATCCAGCTTAGGTGTCTATAACGGAGACAACCGTTGGTGATTAAACCAATACTCCTGACTGAATTTCACCGTATCTTAGCCACGGTCTTTCACTAGTCACCGTTCGCTGAGGGCATCAATACAATTACTGGGTCATTCATCGTATGCTTATTTAGTATATCAAAATTTCGTTGCACTGTCAGGTTCTTCCAAGTTAGCAACGTTATTAAATTGGTCTGACCATTCATGAATCGCGGCCATCATAGGTCGCATTGCTTCTCCCGCCTCAGTTAATTTATATTCAATCAAGTTCGAATCTTCGTAAGTTTGACGAATTACTATGTTTGCAGCCTCAAGCTCTTTTAGACGCTCAACTAATACACGATCCGAACAACCTGAAACAGCACGTGATATTTCTAAAAATCTTTTGGCCCCACTAATAAGCAATGTTTCAATAATTAGTCCGTTCCATTTACGGCCCAAAAGTTCGAAAGTACACGTAAAGTTCTTGCACAAAGTATTTTCAGTATTTTTTGTTTTTTTAACCATCATAACCCCCTTTTTTAGTTAATTCACTTGAAATACAGCTTGTTCACCTTCCAAAACACGAACAATATCTTCTGCCGCCTTCAACGCGACATTGTCCATGGCCTCCTTGGAAATCATAGCGACATGCGGTGTAACAAATGCGTTAGGCAAATGTAGCAATGGATTTTCTGCTGTAATGGGTTCTTTTTCAACAACATCTACTCCAGCACCAGCAATTTCCTCATTAGTTAATGCCTCAACCAATGCAACCTCATCAACAAGTGCCCCACGTCCGATATTAACTAACACTGCACTCTTTTTCATTTTTTTAAAAACATCCGCATTAATCATATGCTTTGTTTCATGAGTTGCTGGCAACGCTGTCACCACAAAGTCGGCTTGCTCATATATTTCATCTAGCGTTGCCATACGACCGTTAGTTACCTCATGTTGGTGTCGTGCATAAGCCAGTACTTTTACATTAAATCCTGTCAACATACGATTAATTTCTTGGCCGATATGCCCATAGCCAATAATGCCAACCGTTTTTCCCGTTAACTCTTGACCGTTATGTGCTGCTAAATAAGGCTGGTTCCTATTATCAGTGATAGCTTGACGCCGTTGGTAAAATAATCGTCCAGCCATCAACATATGCATCACAGCTGTTTCGGCGACCGCAGTTGCATTAGCTCCAGGGGTATTTGTCACAACAATATTATGGACATTAGCTGCATCTAAATCAACATTATCATATCCAACACCATGACGCGCAACAACTTTGAGATTGGGCATTTTAGACATCAAACTTTCACCAAAAGGATGCATCATAATTAGCATACCATCAACATCTGAATGTGCCAGAAAATCATCATCTGAGGCCTGATCACTTTTAATTACTTGGTATCCTTTGAATTCAAGGTAGTCAACAGCTTTTGGAGATGTCATACTAGCCACTAATACTTTTTTCATTAGAATAGTTCTCCCGTAAATGGTAACTTTGGTGTTTTGTCAAAATCATAGGTTGCAACATCATCAAAATTAGTTATGTAGGCAGTCAGAGATTCTGATAGCATCAAATTCACTGGGAACTTCAATTCATTAAATACAATAATAGGTTTTTTTTGTACCCACGCCATACCCTGCTCAAATGCTGTTCCTGAATCGGCATCATCATCACGATAATCAATAACTGACAAAATAACTTCCGCATCTGTAACATTTTTAGTATCACGTTTAAAAATTTCTGCTGCCCACGGAGCGGTAAATTCAGGATTTTCAGTCTTTTGATGTTTGCGGGGTGAGTAATAATCAGTAACAGTTGGGTTCGAATCCAGAGCAGCTTCAATACGTTTCATACGATCGATTTGTTCATCTGAAAAAAAAGGGCCTGCAAGATAAATTTGTGACATTATTATTCTTCTTTCTTTATTTTAATGAATTAAAGGATCCTGGCATTAATTCTGCAACACTTGTTTCAATTTCTTTACCTTGATCGTTAATTAACCAAATCGGCATTTTGGGGTCAAAAAACTCCACCATCACCTGTCGACAAGCGCCACACGGCGCTATAGGCTCATCTGTACGTCCTGAAATAACTAACCCCTGAAAATGGCGTTGCCCTGCTGCTATAGCTGTAAAAATTGCAGTTCTCTCGGCACAATTGGTTAAACCAAATGATACATTTTCAATATTTACGCCTTTGAAAATTTCACCGTTTTCGCTGAGTAACGCAGCACCGACAGGAAAATGAGAGTAAGGTGTATATGTATCATTCAGTGCTTGATTCGCAACTTCAACAAGTTTTCGTGGGGCCATGATCATTTCTCCTAATATCATTTTAGCAAAAAATCAGCCACAAGGACTGATTAGTTTTTTTGCATACATGTTTAGTAATTACTATTTAATTTATAAACAAATATTTTACTTTAACATGATGTTTTCAAACTCATTTAATCGCTCTTCAAACACTTTGAAAGCTTCATTTAAATAGTCTGGTTGACTCATATTAACACCAGCTTTTTTTATCACATTTAAAGCATAATCCGAATTACCTGCTTTCAGATAATTTTTATAATCCTCAGCACCATTTTGTGTTAATATGCGTTCTGCCAAAGTTGTGGCAGCAGCTTCGCCAGTCGAATATTGATAAACATAAAAATTGTAATAAAAATGTGGAATGCGTGCCCATTCATAAGCAATAGCTTCATCTGGGAATAAGTCTGATCCATAAAACTTTTGGTTCAACGAACCATAGAATTTACTCATTTCATCGGCCGTCAAAGCAACTCCAGCCGCACTTTGTTCGTGAATCCATTGCTCAAACTCAGCAAATTGAGTTTGTCGGAAAACTGTCCCTTTGAATCCATCGAGATACTGGTTCAATACATAAGCCTGAAACTTAGGATCATCATTTGTTTTTAGCAAGTAATCCGTTAACAATCCCTCATTAGTAGTTGAAGCAATTTCAGCTAAGAATATTGGATAATCACCATAATGGTACTCTTGATTATGACGTGTAAAGTATGAGTGAACCGAATGACCCATTTCATGAGCCAACGTATAAACATTATTCAAATTGTTCTGCCAATTGAGCAAAATAAATGGTTTTGTATCATAAGAACCGCTCGAATAAGCGCCAGTACGCTTCCCTTTATTTTCAACCACATCAATCCATCGTTCATCAAAAGCCTTTTGAACAATCGCGATGTAATCCTCTCCTAGCGGTGCCAAAGCCGCCAAAACAATATCTTTTGCCTTTTCGTATGTTACTTCAAAATTAATTTCATCAACAAGTGGCACATATAAATCGTAAGAATGGACATCGTCAACATTAAGAATTTTTTTGCGTAATGATACAAAACGGTGTAATAATGGTAAATTGGCATCAACCGTCTTAGTTAATGTTTCGAAAACCGACTCCGGGATATCATTAGCTGTTATAGCCGCTTGCCGAGCTGAATCATAGTGACGAGTTTTAGCCAAAAAGTTATGTCCCTTGACATGTGAAGATAAAGTTGAAGCAAATGTGTTTTGCAACGCAATATAACTGTCATAAAGCGTTGTAAATGCTTCCTCGCGCAATGAACGATTTTTAGACTCCAACAACAATGAATAGAGTCCATTTGTCAATGGCACGATCTCGCCTGTTTCAGTATGCACATCACCAAAAACAATGTCTGAATTATCCAATGCACCAAATGTCTGTTCAGAAGCACTAAAAATATCACTTGCTCCTGCTAGTAAAGCTTCTTGTTCTGCAGGTAGCGTATGGGGTTTGCGCGCCTTTAAAATATCAAAGAAGTGTGCATATTTTCTCAAACCATCTGTTGCTAAGTATGCATCTAGTTTCTCGTCTGACAATGCTAACACCTCAGGCTGGAAGAAAGCTGTATTCGCACTTAATTCAGCATATAAACCTTGAACACGAGCATTATACGCACTATACTTTTGATTCGTTGTATCTTGATCAAAAATTTGATGTGCATATACGTAAACTTTTTCGAATTGACGTTCTACTGCTAAATCTGCTTCTAAGGCTTCTTTCAGAGTTTCAGCAGAATCGCCGACGTGTCCAGCATATTTACTTAATGCTTGTGCAGACTGCCGTGTCTCATCAAAAGCCGCTTCCCAAGCTTCGTCTGTCGAAAAAATTGAAGATAGATCCCATGTTAAATTTTCTGGTACTTGGTTACGTAATAGTTGTTTTTCAGACATAATTATTTAATTTGCGATTAAACGCATACTCCTTATCATTCAGTACTAATCATTTTATCATATTTTCACTATACTTTGTTGACGTGCATTTTTCCAATGTGGTAAACGCCGCACTAATATGTAATTATCTTGCTGCAAGATATAATCATGTACTTCGAGATCGTGGTACAACTCTGCAACTTGTTGTTGCTTAAATGTATCATCACCTAACAAAAAAGGGATTAGTTTAACTGTTAGTTCTGCCTTTTTCACAACATTTTGCTGCCCTATTTTTTCTAAAAATAAGATAGTAATCAAGCGCCAGTACCAATTGGGTACCTTGAGCCCAAAAGTATTTCCACCATGTACCCACACAGGCACATTCATTAGTAATCGATTATTTTTGTATAGATAATCAACCACCTTAGGATCAACTCGTTTCTGTAAAATGATGCCTTGCAGTTTATAGGCTTGTTTAGCAACATTTAATTTCGTTCTTTGTTTTGGTACTTTCGTACTAAATAGTGTTGCACCGATTTTATCAACAAACTGTACACGTGAAAAATCTGGTTTGCTAAAATGCTGACGATGCACAAAATGTTGTTGATCAGGCAAATAAAAGACCAGTGCATTATCAGCCATGAATTTCATAATAGTGGCTTGTGTCATTACTCTATTAAAATATGTTTGACCTAAAACCCAAATAACCTGAATATTTTCAGTTAAGTATCCTTTATTTCTCATATTAATTCTTTTTTGCGATATTGGACTACATTGATACTCGATAGCTATTCTTTTGTTTTTATGTATCAGCAGTATATCTGGTCGCTGTTGAATTTCTGGTAATACCGCTTCAATTTGAACATTGCCATAATACTGTAGTTTAGAAGCGATTTGCAATTTACCAGCTAAATGTTGCACCGATTCATTTTCCGTAAAAGTCACGCATGCCGTACCGGAACAATGGGAAAAATGTTTTTGTTTGACTTCCCCACTCTTTAAAATAACTTTTTCATGGCATCCAGGGCAAAAATAATCGTTGCTTTTATTCGCTTCGTCGGCCCGCACATATTTTTTGTTACTATCACATGCAATAATCATAAAAACCCCTCTAATGCATCATACGAATTAGAGGGGTTTTTATCACTGTATTCTCTTTTCTATCCAATTACTCAACCATGTGAGTAATGTAATAACGATTAAGTATATCACAGCCACGATAGCCCACACTCGGAAACCTTGCGAATTACGTGACACTATCAACGTGCCAGTTTGTGTTAACTCTAAAATACCAATGGCTGACAAGATTGAAGTATCCTTCAACGTAATGATAAATTGGTTAACGAAACTCGGTACCATAATCTTCAATCCTTGTGGCATGATGACCTTACGCATTGCACGTTTATAGGTGAACCCTAGACTTCGTGCTGCTTCCATCTGACCTTTATCAACAGCTTCAAAGCCACCTCGTACAAAGGCACCTGTATAAGCACCCTCATTTAAAATTAACGTAATTAACCCTGCTGTAAACGCTGGTATCTTTGTCCCAATCACTCCTGGTAAACCAATATAAATAAAGAATGCCAACACCATCAATGGCAAGCCTCGGAAAATATAAATCAGTGTTGTTGATAAACCACGAACTGCACTGTTCTGACTAACGCCCATGATGCCTAGAATTATGCCCCAAATGGACGCCAGGATAATACCTAGAACGGTTAACAACAATGTTTGCCACAAACCACGCATGAACGCCCCGTTGTTTGCTTTTAGGATACCTAATACTGAATGATTGTTCTTTTCCGAACCGGTAAACGTTGACTGATTCGCACCGAGATATTTTTTGATAATTTTATCATATGTACCATCTTTTTTAATTGATGTATATCCTCGGTTAAAAGAGGCCAACAATTCTTTATTTTCGCCTTTTTTAACGAAAAAGCCATACGACCCTGCATTACCTAGATTATTGGCATTCATTACTTTAAGCTTTACACCATTTTTAATAGCATATTGGATGACGGGCATATCCTCGAAAGTAGCAGCTGAGTTACCCACAACGACATCACTATACATCGTATCAGTATCATTAAAATATTTGATGTTAAAACCGTATTTTCTTTGCAGTGACTTACCATATTCCGAGGCAGATGTGCCCGTTTTTAAAGCAACTGTTTTACCTTTCAAATCCTTTAAAGACTTGATTGCACTACCTTTTTTTACAATCCAAGCAACACCGGTTTTGTAATATGGTGTTGAATTATCATAAACTTCTTTGCGTTCATCAGTAATACCCATACCAGCAATAATCCCATCCGCTTGACCATTAGCAACTAGTTGCGCCGCTGAGGTAAAGCTCATTGGTTTCAATGTATAGGTGAAATTTTCTCTCTCAGCAATCTCTTTCAAAATATCTTGATCAATACCAATATAATCATTGTTCTTATCTTGAAAGTCAAATGGTGGATACGTGGCATCTGTCGAAATTGTGTAATGTGGTTTATCGGCATGAATATAATCTACCGTCAATGAAAAAGATAGTAATACTGTAATCACCGTAACAGCAAGAATAAAAGCTTTTTTGAACATGTTTTTCCCTCTCAAAAAAAGATGGCAATTTAAGCCATCTTACTTAATTATTGTTTATTTACACTATTATGCATGCATAACTTTGCTCAAGAATTCTTGCAAACGCTCATTTTTTGGTGCGCTGAAAACTTGTTCTGGTACACCAGATTCTTGAATTTTACCTGATTCAAAGAACACTACTCTGTCTGCCACTTGTTTAGCGAATCCCATTTCGTGTGTCACAATGATCATTGTCATACCTGATTCGGCCAAATTCTTCATAACATCCAAAACATCCCCAACCATTTCTGGATCCAAAGCAGATGTCGGTTCATCAAAGAGCATAATATCAGGTTCCATGGCTAGGGCACGTGCAATAGCAACACGTTGCTTTTGTCCACCAGATAACGAGTTTACTGATACATCTGCTTTTTCAGCTAGACCAACTGTTTCCAGTAATTCGCGGGCCTTCTTTTCGGCCTTTTCTTTATCCATCTTGCCAAGTTCAACAGGTGCCAACATGATATTTTCTAAAACAGTATAGTTATTAAATAGGTTGAAGCCTTGGAATACCATACCAATATTTTCACGAACTTTATTGATATCAGTGCCTTTATCAGAAATATCATATCCATCAACAACGATTGTACCGTTGTCAGGCGTTTCTAATTGATTCAACATACGTAAGAATGTTGACTTACCTGAACCAGATGGTCCAATCATTACAACGACTTCATTTTCATTAATATCTAAAGAAATATCACGCAAAACATGGTTAGAACCGTATGATTTATTAACTTTATCGACATGTACTTTAACTTTAGTTTGTGCTTCACTCATGCACGTGTCCTCTTTTCTACCCAATTACTCAACCATGTGAGCAATGTAATAACGATTAAGTATATCACAGCCACGATAGCCCACACTCGGAAACCTTGCGAATTACGTGACACTATCAACGTGCCAGTTTGTGTTAACTCTAAAATACCAATGGCTGACAAGATCGAGGTATCCTTCAACGTAATGATAAATTGGTTAACGAAACTTGGTACCATAATCTTCAATCCCTGTGGCATGATGACCTTACGCATTGCACGTTTATAGGTGAACCCTAGACTTCGTGCTGCTTCCATCTGACCTTTATCAACAGCTTCAAAGCCACCTCGTACAAAGGCACCTGTATAAGCACCCTCATTTAAAATTAACGTAATTAACCCTGCTGTAAACGCTGGTATCTTTGTCCCAATCACTCCTGGTAAACCAATATAAATAAAGAATGCCAACACCATCAATGGCAAGCCTCGGAAAATATAAATCAGTGTTGTTGATAAACCACGAACTGCACTGTTCTGACTAACGCCCATGATGCCTAGAATTATGCCCCAAATGGACGCCAGGATAATACCTAGAACGGTTAACAACAATGTTTGCCACAAACCACGCATGAACGCCCCGTTGTTTGCTTTTAGGATACCTAATACTGAGTTGTTATCCGACTTTTTACCAGTGAAATCTGATGCAGGTGCACCAAGATATTTTTTGATAATTTTGTCATATGTACCGTCTTTTTTAATTGATGCATATCCTTGATTAAAAGAAGCTAAAAGTTGTTTGTTTTGGCCCTTTTTAACGCCAAATCCATACCATCCTGCTTCGTATGGTGAATTTGCATTCATAACTTTCAATTTTGTGCCGTTTTTAATACTGTATTGTAACACTGGCAAATCGCCAAATGTTGCCTGTGCATTGTCATTTACAACATCATTATATAAAGTATCTGAATCATTAAAATAAGTGACTTTGAAACCATATTGTTTTTGAACTGATAATGCATAGTCAGCACCGGCAGTTCCTGTCTTTAAGGCAACGGTTTTTCCTTTTAAATCATTGAGTGATTTAATATTCGATCCCTTTTTCACAGCCCATGCAATCCCTGATTTATAATAAGGTGTGCCAAAGTCAAACACTTCTTTTCGTTCGTCAGTAATTGACATACCAGCAATAATACCATCAGCTTGACCTGATGTAACTGATTGTGTTGCCGCATTGAAGCTCATAGGTTTTAATGTATACGTAAACCCTTCACGTTTGGCAATAGTTTTCAAAATTTCCTGATCAATACCTGTATATTGATTATTGCTATCTTGAAAATCAAACGGTGGGTATGTTGCATCTGTTGTGATAGTGTAGTTTGGCTTCGCTGCGCTGACTGTTGTTACAGAAGTCATTGCAATGAAACTAACTGCAAACGTTGTGAGAATTATCCATATTTTTTTCATAATACATTTAGTATAACAAAAAAACGAATGGTTAGACCAGATATTGTTAGTTTTTAATCTAAAAACATGTAACACCTGATTATAACATGCAGTTATTTTGTTGATAACATAATGTTAAACCATTGTCAGCTGTGTTATTAATCTATATGCCAGAAACTCACTTCTTTATTTTTGAATTCAATATCAAATCAAAAAAATTATCGACTTATCCATCGATAATTTTTTTACTTTAAGTAATGCCTTTTTAAGGATGCACTGGCACAGTAATTTTGCCACTAATAATCTTCTTTTGTGCCGTTTGAACTGCTGACCAAACATCATCTGAAGCTGAATCCTTTGATAAACTTACCCCTTTTTGCTTCAGTCCATATGTAATGGTCTTTCCGCCGGGGAACTTATCGTTTTTCGCCTTATTTGCGATATCTTCAACTGCACTATCAACACGCTTAACTGCAGATACTAAAGTAAAGTTAGAAGTTTTACCGTCTTTGTCTTTATAGTTACCATCAGTTTTTTGGTCACGATCAACGCCGATTACCCAAACCTTTTTATCTGCATTTGCAGCTAACTTTTGGTTTTCAGCTTTAGCTTCGGCAAATACACCATTACCCGCACCACCGGCAGCTTGGAAAATCACATCAGCACCATTTGCAACCATTGAAGCCGCAATCGTCTTTCCTTTGGCTGCATCTGAAAATGAATCTGTGTACTGCGTAAGGACCTTAATACTACTGTCTGTGTCTTTTACACCGGCTTTAAAACCAGCTTCAAAAGTATCAATTGTATCACTATGAATCCCACCAACAAAACCAACAGTCTTTGACTTTGTTTGTTTTGCCGCAGCAACACCTGCCAAATAGGATGACTGTTCTGACTTGAAGAGCAATGAAGCTACGTTTTTGTTATTTACGACTGAATCAATAATAGCAAAATTAGTCTTAGGATTGGCCTTGGAAACACTTGTAAGAGCAGGCGCAGCTACGAATCCCACACCATACACTAATTTGTAACCACCCTTAACGGCAGTTTGGAAATTCGTTTTTATATCCGAAGTATCTGAACTTAAGAAATAGTTATAGCCACCTTTACCTTGTTCGAGGCTGTTAGCCTTTCCGTAAGCTTTCAACCCCTCCCATGCTGATTGGTTAAATGATCGGTCATCAATACCGCCACCATCAGTCACCAAAGCCACAGCGTATCCTGTACTTTTAGTAGAAGACTTTTGGGTTGCGGCATAAATACCACCACCGATAACGACTACTGCTGCTACACCAATACCAATTTTTGCTGAACGTTGCATATTTTTTCTCCAAATATTCTTTATCCTCTTATTATCCGTTTTTTAAGAAGTTATTTTCTTAAAATTTGGTTAAAAGTATGTTTTATATCCGAATATTAAATATTTTGTTATTTTATAGTTCGCTTTTTGATAAAAACAATTTAAAAACGTTCGGATTTTGATATAATCGTACTATGACAAACTTTATAACTCATACAATAGAACCTTGGATGCCACCAGGTGCCTTAAAGGCCAAAGCGGACTACGCAACCATTGCAGCTGCAACTGGTTGGGAAGTTTTACCTTTAGAACGCTATAACGATAGTCGTTTTGACAGCGAAACACGCCAGCAAAAGATTCAAGCATGGCTAAATATGGTGGCGCCCGGTGATCAAGTTATCCACCAATTCCCAACTTATATGAGCGCTGATTTTGAAATTGACTTTATCACAGCCTTGAATCAACATCACGTACAGAGCGCATTATTGATTCATGATATTGAACCCTTACGCTTGCATAAAACAACACCTTGGGAACTGAATGTATTAAATGGTTATGATACTATTATTGTTCACTCACAAGCAATGTATGATGAACTTAAGAAATTAGGTGTTCTCGTACCTGCCATTATTCAACCTTTTTTTGATTACTTAGGCAATGGGACTAAAATAGCTGCCTTTAGTCATAAAATTAACTTTGCGGGCACTTTTCAAAAATCTCCGTGGCTTAAACATTATACTGGTCCTAAAATGGATCTTTTTGGTTCAAAACCAAAACGTTGGGCTGACGTGACCTTTCCGTCCAGCATTAACTATCGTGAAAATTTCGACCCCACCAGTATTTTATCTGCTTTTCATGATGGTTTCGGCTTATTATGGGATAATGATTTCGAGGACAAAACATACCAAACCTACACACGTTTCAATGCACCACACAAAGCTAGCTTATATTTACGAGCCGGATTGCCATTAATCGCTTGGAATCAGAGTGCAATCGGTCATTTAATCCTTCAATACAACATAGGGTTTGTTATTGAATCCTTGTCTGATCTTGAGAAAGTTTCTTCGATATCGGAAAAACAATATGCCCATTGGCAAAAAAATATTATGCCTTTAACCAAAAAGCTAGAGAATGGTTATTTCACAAAGCAAACACTTAAAAAATTCATGTCATAAAAAACGAGTAACTTACTGAATAAGTTACTCGTTTTTCGAACCTTACATTATAACAAGTTACCGTTCTTAACGACCGGCGCCCATCATAATTTTTGAGACATTTGCTTGTATTTTACCAAGATAAAGTTCTTGGTCTTCTTCTGATTTAACATATAATGCATCATCTACCGCCTGATCGGCAACATTTAATGCTTTGCTCATCATATCGGTTGCTTCAGCATAGGCACTATAATTTTTGGCCAATGACTTGTGCAGACCCAACAAACGAACTGGTGCTTGAACAGTATTTAAAATCTGAGCATTTTTTTGATACGCTGCTACAGCGTCTTCAAATTCTGCTTTGATTTCAGCAAATTCTGGTGCAGGAATATCCGCAACGGCATTTGCTTCCTTTGCATCATCTAACTTTGTAAAAAATGGTGCTACACGATCAGCTGTGTCTTGCGTTATTGTTAATACTTCTTGCAATGTTTGTACGTAAACTTGTGCTTGTTTGGGGTTGAATTTTGCCAATGTTTTTATCCTTTTTTGAAAATTGATCTTTGTATCAATTTTACCAGTTCTACGATGACAATGATACTCATTCCAGCCACTAATACAATAGCCCACTGATAGCCATCCAAATGCGAGACGTGGAAAAGCGGATTCAAACCTGGAATAACAACAACCGCAGCCATTACTAAGACAGATCCTAACAATGCCCAGTTAAACATTTTATTTTGGAAAGCTTGCGGTCCAATCATAGAGCCATAGACAGATTTAACGTTAATGGCATTAAACATTTGCATTAAGCCAAGTGTCATAAAGGCCATCGTCAAGGCATCTTGGTGCGCCAAATGTACTTCCGGATGAACAGGAGCTGCCAGCGCAAAACCATAAACACTTAGCACAATCACAGCTTGCAATATACCTTGCCAAATAATTGCTGGTCCAACACCACCTGATAAGAAGCTAGCACCACGGCCTCTAGGCTTATTCTTCATAATACCTTTTTCAGCCGGTTCAATACCCAATGCAATAGCTGGTAAAGTGTCTGTCACTAAGTTAATCCACAAAATCATGATTGGTGCCAATATATTCCAGCCCAGCAATGTCATAACGAAAATTGCAATGACTTCAGCTAAGTTTGAGGCCAATAAGTATTGCAAAGCTTTTTGTATGTTGGCAAAAACCTTACGTCCTTCTTCAACGGCATGAACAATTGTAGCAAAGTTATCATCAGCCAAAACCATGTCAGAAGCACCCTTGGATACTTCTGTACCAGTAATACCCATGGCAATACCAATATCAGCTGTCTTCAAGGCTGGGGCATCATTAACACCGTCACCTGTCATGGCAACGACTTTGCCCTTCTTTTGCCAAGCATTAACAATTTTAACTTTATGCTCAGGTGCTACTCGTGCATAAACATTATACTTATCAACATTTTGTGCAAATTGCTCTTCACTCATCGCATCTAAATCGGATCCTGAGATGACAGCTGTTTCTTTATCTGCTTCATCCAATATACCCAATCGAATAGCAATAGCTGCGGCTGTATCTCGATGGTCGCCAGTAATCATCATTGGACGAATGCCAGCTGCCTTAGCTTCGGCAACGGCTTGTGCCACTTCAGGACGTTCAGGATCAATCATACCAACGAACCCTGTAAATACTAATTCCTGTTCAACCGTTTCTGTATCCAAATTATCAGGTATCTTGTCAACTGACTTATAAGCAAAACCAAGTACACGAAGAGCTTGCGTCGCTAACTCTGAGTTAATCGACAAAAGTTTTTCTCGAATATCATCAGACAATGGTTTAATTTCACCATTAATCTCAATTCGTGTCGCACGCTTAAGTAATTCATCAGGTGCACCTTTGACGGTTATCAGGTACCCAGTTGGTGCCGGATGAACCGTTGACATTAACTTCCGTTCTGAATCGAACGGTATTTCAGCCACACGTGGCATTTCTGTAAACAACCTATCTAAATCACGGCCATGGTTTTCATTAAAAGCAATCAACGCTGTTTCTGTTGGATCACCGATAAAACCATTTTCAGTTCGCTTTGTATCATTGTTCAAAGCTAGAATATCTGCCAAGCGAGCGTAGGTTCCCGTCAATTCTTTGGTAGTAGCAGCATCAGAAATTTCAGCATTGACAACTAATTTTTCCACTGTCATCTTGTTTTGTGTCAAGGTGCCTGTTTTATCAGAACCGATAATATCTGTAGAACCTAATGTTTCTACCGCTGGTAGTTTACGAACCAGTGCATGACGAGAAGCCATACGCGTTGTTCCTAGTGCTAAGGTAATTGTGACAATGGCTGGTAAGCCTTCTGGAATTGCTGCCACCGCTAGAGAAATGGATGTCAACAACATATCAATAATTGTTTCCTTACCACGTACTAGACCAACGATGAAAGTAACCACAGCAATACCAAGAATCAAATAAGTTAACACTTGTCCTAACTTAGCCAAGTTTGCTTGCAATGGTGTCTTAGTTTCATCCGTTGATTCTAACATGCCTGCAATATGACCCATCTCAGTTTGCATACCAGTACCTGTAACGATACCAACACCACGGCCATAAGTCACATTCGTATTCATGAATCCCAGATTTGTACGATCACCAAGGGGCAAATCTGTCTCTTGCAGTGTGTCCGCACGCTTATTGATTGGCACAGATTCACCTGTCAATGATGCCTCTTCAATCTGTAAGGACGCAGATTCAATTAAACGTACATCGGCTGGTACAATATCTCCAGCTTCCAAACGGACAATATCACCGACTACTAATTCCGTGGACTTAATTGTAGTTTCTTTACCATCACGAATTACATTAGCATTTGGTGTCGACATTTCTTTTAAGGCATTAATTGCATCCTCAGCTTTAGCTTCTTGGAAAACACCAAAAATGGCATTAATAATGACAATAGCTAAAATGAAAATTGCATCAACCACTTCTCCAGTAAATGCGGCAACGATGGCGGCGGCCAATAGAATACCAATCATAAAGTCCTTAAACTGATTGATAAATTTTTGGACTAAATTTGTTGACTTAGCTTCATTCAATTGATTAGCGCCATTTTGCTCAAGACGCTTATTCGCTTCAGGACTCGAAAGCCCTTGACTAGCATCCGTCTGCAGATGAGATAACACTTCGGTGCTATCTTGATTATAGAGTGGCTTATCTGCCATGTTGAATATCTCCTTATTCTTTCAAATAAATCCCTAAGTTTTTACCAACAAAAGAAAAAACTCATGTAAACACAAATAAAAGTGTGTTTACATGAGTCTCACTGTTTAATGCTAAACCGGCGCAATAAAGCGCGATATAAAACATTGCTGTTTTGCTTTGACGATTCAGCCACGATCATTCCGTCAGTTACTCCCTCAGAAATTAACTTATGGATATAGTATAACAAATTTTTCTAAGTACGTGTCATTTTTATGCGGAAATTTTATCATTTTAGAAAGCACCATCGCTGCCACCACCAGCACCGCCTGATGAGCCAACGGAAAATCCTCCACCAGTGCCGTTCACATTATCATCGACGTGAAATGCACCGTCATTTTCAATATGATAAATCAAACTCTCACTCCAGTCAGCACCGTATAACATGATTGGAATAAAAATTATAGAATCATCTGTATTAACCTTTTGTGACCAAACTTTCATTTGTTTTGCGACTTTTTTTGCTTCGCCAAATATGACAGCATAGGCCAATAACTTATCCCAAAGTTGTACGTCTAAAACCGTCTTATTCTCTAAATGAGCAATATCGTGTAACATTTTAGCAAATCCATCCCACTGCCATTTTTCCTGAAAGCCATCGGGAACTTTATAAAATATGGCTGGTCTAGTGCTAAAAATAAGCACTGTTATGACAACAATAATTTCGGTAAAACTAACATACCACATGGACCATACTTTTGTACTATAGGCAAAAATACCTAATAAAAATGTTGATATTATTGTACTAATAATTAAGGATAACGTTAGAAAAAGTTGCTGACTTTTTATTTTGTTAGTCAGAACATGGTCAATTATAGCGTCCTGCTTTTCTGCTTGCTTTATTGCTTTCGTAAATGAATTGATTTCTTTTTTAATCCGATTTGATACCCCTGATTCTGATTGCTTAAATTCAGCATGTACAACTGATTTACGATACTTACCAAAAATCATATTGATGAAAACTATTTCAAATGGCTGTAAATTCGTTTCATCCAAAACGGAATAGGTTATGTCATCTTGATTTTGAATATCGTTATAGGTCATTGTAATTTTACGACGAGCAATCAAATCGAGTAGTGTTGCAATAATAAGTTTCGTATTTGTAACCGATTTAGCAATCCGCTCACTAACCAAAGCTGGTCCAACATCATTTGGTATATCAAAAATATGGATAATGTCACCAGTTACACCACTCTTTTGTCGCGCGCTGCGTAATAACCTTCTTCGTTGGCTATTCTTCAACATACTAATGAGTACAAGTATCAAAATAACAATTGGAGAAACAATGAATCCAATTACTTTCTTTATCTGCAGGGATCGTTTATTTTTTGACACAATGGCTCTCTCTTGCCTTTGAATATAACTAGCACGATTCCCTGACTGTTTATTCGTATTCAGTGGCGTTTGACTTGTATCAAAATAGGTATGAACCTCAACAGTATCATCAGGGTCAATATTCTCACTGTTAACCGTTATTTTCGCCTGTTTCTTATTCACAAGAATATTTCCCACCGAACGACCATGCGCCCAAGCCTTTAAGGTTGATGCTGGTTGATTAGGCAGTACAAAATTCAAACGTATTTTTTCGATGGCAACATCTCTAGTTCCTACAGGTATCCAGTTCATTTCAGCCACATCATCCCAATTTACCACGACATCTTTTAAAGTGTAATGATAAAACATTGTCAACTGATCATTTTCTTGGACCGGATAATATATTTTTTCTTGAACTTGCTGACTCGTTTTTGTTTCAACATAACCATAACTACTGTCACCCTGACGAGGTAAAAGAGGCTGTTTTTTTCCATTATTATGGCTAACCTCAATTGAAGTTAATCCTCCCCACTGTAACGGTTGTGAATGAGTGCCTTGCTTAAGTGATTCCTTCAAGTAAACCCCGTTCATCTTCTCATCAAAATGGTAAGTAACCTGTTTAGTAATATGCGCATCCCCATTGGTATTAATTCGTACAACCTCATCCAAATCAGTAATACGATAATTACTGTCTGCGGAAACAGTTAAACTACCCATCATAGCAAATAAAAATGTGAATAATGCTATTCTCAATTTTCTCAATAAATTTCCCCTCTCCTAATGGTAGTATCAGTATATCTATTTTTTACTAGTATTAGCAAATCAGTCGTGTTAAAATAATATTTTTTAGGAGACGTTATGATATTGAAGAATAAAAATCCAATGCAAGAAAGATTGCGTATTGGTCTACTGCTCGTCATGAATTCGGGTTTTATCGACTCGTATACATTTGAATACCACCATGAACGATTTGCTAGTTTACAAACTGGGAATATAATCCAAGCAGGATTCCACCTTGCTAAAGGACATTGGGAAGCAACATTATTTTTTGTTATTCCAATCATTTTCTTCATGCTTGGGGCTGCATTTAATACCGCATTAAATCATTTTTTCCCAGCCGGAAAATTATCCTTACAACAACACAGTATTTTAATTGAATTTATTGGTATTGCAATGATTGGTATCTTTAATCATCACTTGGCTAGTACGGTCATCATATCGGCACTATCCTTTCTATTAGCCATGCAACTAGACTCATTTCCAAAATTACGTGGTTTACCTTTCACAAGCGTAATGTCAACTGGTAATTTACGCAATGTGGGCACCAATCTCGTAAAATATTTTATTAATCGTGATCATATTTTTCTTCATAATGCGTGGGTTTTTTCAATATTAGTTGTTTTTTTCATGGTTGGCGCCTTCTCTTCTGCTATTCTTTCTAGCATATTTGGTACCTTCGCACTATTTGGCTCTAGCATTATTATGTTTATTGTTTTCTTGTTATTATTCAAGAATTAAATTAAAATATTTGACAAATAATTATAATCTAGTTATTATAAGCTATAACGATTTTTAAAACGAAAACAAATTGAACAGAAAAGTAGCAATTTATCGAAGCAAAGAAAGCTGGTGGTTGATGAGAACCAGCGTGAGTGCGATTGTGAAAATGACCTGTGATTGGTGTATGTGAATCGGTTTACCGTTAAGCATACAACGACTTGGCCCCCGTTACCGGGCACACCATTCGGCTAGGATCATCTCCCGATGCCTGATGGTTAGTGAGAAAATATTTGGTAACAAATATCTACAACTCAGAATGGTAACACGCTATTTTAGCCGTTTCTGTATCTATGACTATTATGATATGGAAACGGCTTTTTTGCACCTATCAAAACTTTTTCGTTCTGTTTTTGTTTTAAAAATCTGTTTTGCACGTTATTTGAGAATATTGAGGAGATTACATATTATGAGTAAAAAAAATAAATGGCTTATTGGTGGTGCTGCAGTGGTTATAATTGCCGGCGCCGCTTACGCTAGCTTTGGGCAGCATTCAAAAACATCATCAAAAACAGTAACCATCGGTATAATGTCTGGTTCTAAACAAGATCAAGCTATTTGGGATACTGTTAAAAAGACCGCTAAAGATAAGTATGATATTACAATTAAATTCAAAGAATTTACAGATTATTCACAACCAAACAAAGCCTTGGCAGCCGGTGACATTGATCTTAACGCCTTTCAACATTATTCATTCTTAAAGGCGTCAAATAAAGCAACTGGTAATAAAATCGTTTCGATTGGTGACACGGTTATCTCTCCTATCCGGTTGTATTCTAAAACATACACCAAGGTTTCTCAGTTCAAAAGTGGTGATACAATCGCCGTACCGAATGACCCGTCCAATGAAAGTCGATCACTGTATGTTTTAAAATCTGCTGGATTAATTGATTTAAAAAATGGTTTAACGACTGCAACAGTTAAAGACATCACAAAAAATCCTAAAAATTTGAAAATTAAAGAATTAGCTGCCGATCAAACTGCTCGTACCTTATCTGACATCCAAGGCGCGGTAATCAACGGTACTTATGCAGATTCAGCAAAATTAGACTATAAAAAGGCGATTTTCGTTGAACCAATCAACAAGAATTCACATCAATGGGTAAACATTATTGCTGCGAATAGCAAAGATAAAGACAATAAAACTTATAAGCAAGTTGTGAAGGCTTACCAAACAGATGCTGTTAAGAAAGCTATTAATAAGCAATACGATGGTGTTGAGCTACCTGCTTGGGATAAAGATTTTTCAAAATAAGAAAGAGATGCTAAGGGAGAATTTACTATGAGTAAGAAAAAGAACTATATTATCGCTGGTGTTGCCGTAGTTGTTATTGCTGGTGCGGCCTACCTATCATTTGGTGGACAAGGAAAATCAGCATCTAAGACCGTTACCATTGGTGTAATGGCTGGCTCAAAAGCAGAAGACGAGATTTGGTCATCTGCTACTAAAACTGCCAAAGATAAATACGGCATCACTTTGAAAACAAAGAAATTCACTGATTATTCACAGCCAAACAAAGCCCTAGCAGACGGTGATATTGATTTGAATGCTTTCCAGAACTATCCTTTTTTGAAGAACTGGAACAAGGCTCACAAGACCAATATTGTTTCTATTGGCGACACTTGGACAACACCACTTCGTATATACTCAACTTCATATAAGAAAATCTCTGAATTTAAGTCTGGTGACCAAATTTTGGTAGCTAACGATGTTACTAACGAAAACCGAGGTATTCATCTTTTGGCCGAAGCAGGATTAATTAAAATTAAAGATACTGATACTGCCACACCAAAAGATATCACATCAAATCCTAAAAACTTAACGATTACGCCGGTTGATGCTTCACAAACTGCTAAGTCGTTAGATGATTCAAAAGTCGCTGGTGCAGTGGTCAACACCAACTACGCCGTATCGGCAAACTTAGATGTCAATTCAGCTATTTACGTTGAAGGTTTGAATAAGGAAACAGAGCAATACTTCAACTTCATCGCTGCCAATAAGAAAGACAAAGACAACGAAACTTACAAAAAAGTCGTGAAGTCATTGCAAACTGATAAAACAAAGAAACTAGTTAAAAAGTATTACGGTTCAGCTGAAGTTACAGTTTGGGACTATAACAAGTAAAAACATGCGCTTCGGCGCGTACATAACCTCTGTGGAAGGTAATCAATTAACATGACATCTACTCAAAAATATCTAAATTTACTTCGTGATTTAGTTGCTCTACCCAGTGTTTCGGCAACTCGTCGCCGTCTACCTGAAACAGCTCAGCTCTTGGCGAGAATTTTTCGTGAATTAGGTGCTCAAGTAACCTATGATGACACTTATTTTGCCCCATTCATATTAGCGCAATTTAAAAGTAGTGCTCCCGATGCTCAGACGCTAGTCATCTATAATCACTATGATGTACAACCGGTAGAACCAATAGCATTGTGGCACACCGATCCTTGGACACTTTCTGAACATGATGGCAAGTTATATGGACGAGGAACTGATGATGACAAAGGAAATATCACTGCGCGCCTAACAGCCCTCGAAGATTATTTAACCGAACACGAAGGTCGCTTACCAGTAAATATCACATTTATTATTGAAGGTTCTGAAGAATCATCCTCTCAACATTTAGATGATTATTTAGATAAATACCAAGATAAACTATCTGCAGATTTAGTTATTTGGGAATCAGGCGGGAAAAACGTTCATGATGTGGTGGAAATTTTTGGTGGTAACAAGGGCATCGTAACATTCAATGTTGATGTACAAACAGCAAAAACCGATCTACATTCCTCCTTGGCTGGCGTCGTAGATTCCGCTGCATGGCGTCTCACCCAAGCTTTAGCAACTCTATTTGATAAAGAAGGCCACATTACTGTCCCAGGATTCTATGACGATGTACCTATCCCTAATCAACGCGAAAGAGAACTAGTTAGAAATCTGCCTACAACAAGAGACACTTTGATTCAGCAACACGGTCTAACCTCGCCTCTTTTAAGTGATAAAACTGGTGATGATTTAAAAGAAACATTATATTTTCAACCAACGCTAAATATAGAAGGTATTCAAAGTGGTTATTTAGGTGATGGGGTCAAAACCGTTTTGCCTGCTGTCGCCTCTGCTAAACTTGAGGCACGTTTAGTTCCTCATATGAATCCTGACAAAACCTTGCAACAAATTAAACAGCATTTCCAAAATGAAGGATTTTCTGATATCGTGGTAACTAAGACGTTAGGTCAACCAGGATATCGCAGTGACATGTCGAACCCAGAAATTTTGCGTGTGATTGATATCACTGAAAAATATTATCATCAGCACCCAGTTATTATGCCAACGTCTCCTGGCACTGGCCCTATGTATTACATTCATGAAGCATTGCATGCACCAATAGCTAGCTTAGGTGTAGGATACGCGCATACTTTGGACCACGCCCCCAATGAAAATATCCGATTAACAGATTATAATCAGCATATTGCTGTAATCAAAGAACTAATTAGGAGTTATGAACAATGACAGAACCAATCATTCAACTAAAAAATATCGATGTCACTTTCCATCAAAAAAAGCGCACTATAGAAGCTGTCAAAAACGTTTCCATTAATATTGAACGTGGTGATGTTTACGGTATTGTAGGCTATTCTGGTGCTGGGAAATCAACTCTTGTACGTGTCATTAACTTGCTACAAGAACCAACTAATGGGTCTGTAACCGTTAATGGAGAAACTTTTTTCCAGGCTGATAGTCAGAATGCTAAGAAAACACGCATTGGCGCAAATGACTTACGTGTTCGCCGTCGGAAAATTGGCATGATTTTTCAACATTTCAACTTATTAAATGAACGAACAGTCACAGAAAATGTTGCCTTCGCATTGCAACACAGTAAATTAAAGGACGAAGAACAGAAAGCAAAAGTTGCTGAGCTACTCGAATTAGTTGATCTATCTGATCGTGCAGATCAATACCCTTCACAACTTTCTGGTGGTCAAAAACAGCGTGTCGCTATCGCTCGTGCATTAGCCAATGATCCCGAAATTTTAATTTCTGATGAAGCAACTTCGGCATTGGATCCTAGAACAACGAATCAAATTTTGGCCTTATTGAAAAAGTTAAACCAGGAATTTGGTTTAACCATTGTATTAATTACACACGAAATGCAGGCCGTTAAAGAGATTGCAAATAAAGTAGCTGTGATGCAAAATGGTGAAATTATTGAACGTGGTTCATTGTTGGAAATATTTGCTCAGCCAAAGCAACAGTTGACACGAGAATTCATTGAAACAGCCACAAATATTGATAAGGCCATTGAAACAATTAGAAACGAACCACTCGTTAATGAATTAAAAGAAGGCGAAATTTTTGCTCGTCTATCATATGTTGGTGAAACAACTGATGAGCCATTAATTGCTAGCTTGTTCCGTGATTTCAATGTTACGGCAAATATTCTGTATGGTAATATTGAAATTTTACAGGATACGCCGGTTGGATCTTTGCTAGTTATTTTATCAGGGGACCCCTCACAAGTGCAAACAGCTCTTTCTACATTGCATGATCATCATGTTGAAGTAACAGTTCTTAAAGGAGGCAACTAATTATGAGTCAATGGTTTACAAATACATTTCCTAACGTTGTTTATCAAGGTTGGAGCGGCGATACTGGTTGGTGGACATCAATCATTCAGACGCTGTATATGACTTTTTGGTCAGCTATTTTTGGTGGTATACTTGGGCTAATTTTTGGTCTCGGATTAATCATTACTGCCCCCAACGGTATTGCACCGAATAAAGTTTCATTTTGGATTTTTGATAAGGTCGTGTCCCTTTTCCGTGCTATTCCATTTATTATTTTGCTAGCCTTTATTGCACCATTTACAAAGCTCCTCATTGGTACGCAAATTGGTACTACAGCTGCTTTAGTGCCATTATCATTGGGCGTATTCCCTTTCTATGCACGTCAAATACAAGTAGCCTTGAGCGAAGTTGACAGTGGAATTGTTGAAGCTGCTCAGTCAGTGGGTTCATCATTTTGGGATATTGTTTTTGGGGTTTATTTACGGGAAGGCCTTTCAGAAATCATTCGTGTATCAACTGTAACCTTAATTAGTCTGATTGGTTTGACTGCCATGGCTGGCGCCATCGGTGCTGGTGGACTAGGTAATATGGCCATTTCATACGGATACAATCGTTTTGCAACTGACACCACTTTGGTAGCGACACTGCTTGTCTTAATTCTGGTATTAGCTGTCCAAGTGACCGGTGATTTCCTAGCTAAAAAATTTAATCATAAATAAAAAAGATGGTTGATCATAGATCAACCATCTTTTTATCTGGTCAAAGTAAATTCGAAACGCTCACCCACATAATATGATCGCACATACTCAAATGGCGTATCATGTTGATCATATGAAACCTGTCGTACAGATAAAATAGGATCACCTCTTTTTATCTGCAGTAATTCCGATAATCGTTCATTTGCTAACGTGGCTGTTATTGTTTGTTCAGCATGTCCAGGGTATACCCCCGCTGATGCTAGTGTAGCGTACAATGATTCTGTTAATGCCTTACGAGTGAACGACTCAATTAATTTGGCTGGCAAGGTTGTACGTTCTAGTAAAATAGGTTCATCATCCCCCAAACGTAGCCGCTCCATAATTAGCACTTTATCCGTATTATCAAGTTGCAAATGCTCAATTTCCGAAGCAGATGGTGTTGTGGTTTTATAGCTAACCGTCACCGTGTGCGCCATTCGACCTGTCGCTGCCATTAATTCTGTAAAACTAGTAACACCCAGGGCACGTTCAGAAACCTTTTGTTCAGCGACGTAAGTACCTGAGCCGACTTTGCGTTCCAATATCCCTTCGTCAACCAACGTTTGAACTGCTTGTCTTAATGTCATACGTGACACCTTAAATTCAAGTGCCAAATCTCTTTCAGCAGGTAAACGTTCTTGTGATTGCCACTCACCAGCTTCGATACGTGACAATATTTGGTTATGAATTTCAATATATCGAGGTTTAGCCATTGTTTTACCGTGCAAAACGGCGACCAAGTGAATACGTCGCCTCTAAATGCAATTCCTTGTCGAAAATGTTAAAATCAGCATCCTTACCTTCAGATAAGTTGCCTTTTTGAGTTAGCCCAAACTCATGTGCTTGGTTCACTGAACTCATTTGTACTGCATCATTAATATCAGCACTTGTGAATTTTTGAATGTTGACGAACGCATCATCATAAGCCAGCACAGAACCAGCCAAATGACCATTATCTAAGCGTGCTTGCTTATCTTTAACCGTAACTTTTTGTCCGCCAAGTTCAGATATACCATTTCCTAATCCTTCAGCTCGCATAGAATCTGTTACTAGTTCTAATTTATGAGCACCTTTGATTCTAAAAGCTAATTGTAACATGTCAGGTACAATATGAAAACCATCGGCAATTAATTCACCAGTGATTGCGCCTTCTAGCATACCATGACCCGTGACACCAGGTTCACGATGATGTAATGGTCTTTGGGCATTATACAAGTGCGTAACATGGGTTGCGCGCGAGTGTACCAATTGTTCTCGTGTAGCATTAGAATGTCCAATTGATGGAATAATGTTATGCTGTAGCATAAATTCTTCAAATTCAGGAATACCACCATTTTCTGGCGCATAAGTTACTAATCGAATACGCTCACCAGAAAGTGCGTACCATTTTTTCAGAAGTTCTGTGTTAGGATCAATAATATATTTTTCAGGCTGTGCACCCATGAAGGCTTTGTTAATAAAAGGGCCTTCCAAATGGATCCCCTGAATAACCGGATTAATTTTGGCAACTTGATTAATCGTTTTTAACGCACGTTCAATATTTTCTGGTGATTGTGTAATTGTTGTCGGAAATAATGATGTAATGCCTTCCGTAACCATCTTATTAATCATTGTGTTTAACTTTTCGGGATCACCATCCATTGTGTCCAGTCCATAACCACCATGTTTATGAACATCAATAAACCCTGGAACAATGATCTTTCCTGAGGCCTCATTAATCAATTCGTCATCAGCTTTTTCCTTGAAGTCAATCATGTAACCGACTTCCTCAACCGTATCTGTAAAACGCATGAAGGCATCTTCTATATGTTGATACCCTGTGTAAAGATCAATGTTTTTAATTAGTTTTGCCATAATATTTCGTACGCGAAGCGAAGTTACCACGCAGCACATTCCTCCTCAATCTTGCCTCTACAACGATAATAATGAAGTCTATAATTATAGTATAATTGGTCTAGACCTATTATGCAAATTTAACTACAAAAAAATAACGCCTACGCGTTATTTTGGTTTGGTAGAACAGAATCAACTCTACCGGTCGCGTACTTGTGCGCGACCTTAGATGCTGCAGCTGCGGCCAGTGCGCCCACAATATCATCTGCAAATGTCGTTACCGCTTCAGAAGTTTTTCCTTTACGATCTAACTCACCGACAAGGCCAACTTTTGTTTTATCGATATAACCATAGTTTGTGACACCAATTGTATCAAAGGACATTGCAATTGCTGTACCGATAGTTTCATCAACTCCAAAAAGCCCGTCATCATTTTCAACCAAATCTTGTAATGGTGCTTCTAGCAAATGGGCTTCGGCTAAACGGTCAAGTTCTAAACCAACCCATACTTGATGCTGAACAACTCGCTTATGTAAGATACTTTCAACGGCATCTTCTACTTGTTCAAGTGTTAATCCTTCGACATACGATTGCTCATTATTGAAGGCTATTCGCGCGATATCTGAAATCGTAATATGATGCGCAGCTAACTTTGCGACTGTGTTTTCATATGTTGCATATTGCATAGTATTCCCCCTTAAAGTATTTTAACCAGTATAACGAATTTATCTTTTAATTTCCACTTGCAAATTGATCACAAATTATGTAAAATATATAAAGTAATTGCCCCTTGGCCAAGCGGTAAGGCGGTGGCTTCTGGTGCCACTACGCGCTGGTTCGAATCCAGCAGGGGCAATATTTTAAAAGGTGGACGACTTAATGTCGTCCACCTTTTTCTATTACGAAACAATTATTCGCTGTAATCTCGGTGCAAAACTATTCATTAACGCTACAATGCTACTTTGTGTATGATCAGCCAAATCTTGCAGCGTTATACTTTGATCACCAACACAACCAATTAAAGTCACCGTAGTACCAGCTGCAACTGGATTAGTAACAAAAATCATTGATTGATCCATCGCTACGCCTCCAACAATATGACCAATTTGTCCATCAGCAACTAGCACACGCATCCCATTCCCATTGAATGGATAACCGTCAGAATGCCCAATCGGAATAGTAATCAAATACCCATCATTTGGTGCATGATATTCTGCCCCATAACCGACTGCATCACCTTTTTTCAACGGCTTGCTGTTAACAACGTCAGCCTTCAATGATAAAGCCGGTATTAACTCGAATGGCATCGACATTACCGGCACGGAACCGTTAATGCCAAATAATCCAATACCCAAACGAATAATGTCTGTATTAATTTTTTCAGGATACCAAGTAGCAATGCCCGTATTCGCAAAATGCTTTTCATTTGGCTCTGCTGGTAAATCATGTGTCAAGCGTTGCCATTCAGAAATTTGAAAGTCCACGTAATCAACATTTGGTGTATCTGCAGTAGCAAAATGTGTCCACATACTTTGAAAAATGAGTGTATCTTGCACCGATACCTCTTGAATTGCTGCTACTAAATCTTCACGGTTTTTAAACCCAATGCGATTTAATCCCGTATCAACAGGTAATGATACCTTTAATGTTAATCCTGTACCAGCTAACTGTTCGGCAGCGGCTTTTATCGACTCCTTAGTACTAAAAGCTAACGTAATATGACGTTCGGCAGCCAATCGCGCATAACGTGAATCTGTTAGTCCGAGTATATCAATTGGTTGCGTATACCCCAAATCACGTAGTGCCAAAGCTTCATCGAGCATGGCCATGCCAAAACGTGTAGCCCCGGCCGCAATACTCAAAGCGGCCATCTCAGGTAGTCCATGTGAAAAAGCATTAGCTTTTAAAACAGCCATAATCTCTTTGGCATGCGCGTTCTCTTTAATCACCTTTAAATTATGCACAACTGCTGATTGCGACAACTCGATTACAGCATGTCGATGCGGTGCATTATAGTTCATTCCTTTTCACACTTTCGTTTTATAAATATTTTCTCATGTAATCCTCTTAATTATACAATAATACAAGGAATTTATAAAACGATACGTTGCTGCATATTTATTCCTAATTTTTATAAGGAATCAAACGATTGAATTAGTATGTTGGCAACTTCTGTTATTTCAATCTTTTCACGATCAAATTCAAGCCACTCCCCGTATACGTTCCACAAGCCACCAACCCCATATCTGGTTGTATATATTACTTCACGACTATTCACTTCTTTTTGAATATGCCAAGGTGCAGAAATAGTTGCGTACAATTCAGGAATCATTTTGTTAAACTCACTTAACACATAGGTGAATAAACCATTCTTTTGTAGTATAAATAACTCATGATCGTACTGACCCCAATAATTAAAGAAATAAGCGATAAACTCTTTAAAATTTGCTAATTCTTTTGAACGTAAATCATTTCCATACTGCTCAATTAGAATATCGATGTATTCTGTCAAAACATCTTCTTTAGCAGCATAGTAACGGTAAAATGTTCTCCTCGATATGCCTGATCGTTGACTTATGTCTGAAATGGTAATTAATTTAATATCTTCTACTTCATCCAATAACGCCAAGAGTGCACTACGCACCCATTCTCTTGTTTGCAACGACATTCGATTATTCATCCAGTTTCTCCTTTATTTGACACAAATCTGTTAATCTGTGTAACTAGTTATAATTTTATTTCAGCGCTTCTATTTCATTTGTTTAAGTCTATACTATACGTTGTTGGCACAATTGTGCCACAAATACACTTCTGTGTCAAAGTACAAAAAGGAGAAACAACGTGAATAAAAATAGTAGGAGAATTTTAAGATGATTAAATCAAAAAAACGTTTGGGATTCATTGGTCTGACAATCGCCATGTTTATGGGGACATTAGACAGTACCATAGTCAATATTGCTTTGCCAAAACTAATGACGACATTCAACACTAATTTAGCAGGCGTTAGTTGGGTAGCTACTACCTATACGCTTGCCTTAGCCGTTTTTATGATTACAGCAACGAAATTAGGCGATAAATTTGGTCGAAAAAAAATCATGATTACTGGTTTGCTCCTTTTCACAGGGGCTTCGGCAGCATGCATGTTTGCTCCTTCACTCATGTACCTTTTAGTTTTTAGGTCTTTTCAAGGATTGGGCGGTGCAATCATCACACCACTGGTATTGCCAATGGGTGTTGAACTCTTTGGTAAACAACATATGTCAAAAATTGCAGCAATTGTTGGTGCAATTACTGCCCTTGCAGCAGCTGGCGGCCCTGCTGCTGGTGGCTTTATTTTAGAATATATGTCTTGGCACTGGATATTTGGCCTTAATGTACCGATTGGCCTATTATCTCTACTACTAGTGCTGTTCTTTACAAAAGATTCTTTTGATGAAACACTTGTTGGTCATTTCGATATTGCTGGCATGTTTTTTTTAACCATATCACTAACAGGCATTACCTTTGCTTTACTTGAAGGTCGTGAATACGGCTGGACATCAGCACTTATTTTGTCAAGTTTGCTAACCGGCATTATAGGATTAATCGTGTTCATTCTGATAGAGCTAAAAGTTAGTTCACCTATTGTTGAACTTAATCTTTTTCGTGAAAAAACATTCACTTCATCCTGTATTATTTATTTTGCGACTGGATTTGCGCTAGTTGCCCCAGCTGTTATTTTTAATTATTATCTACAAAATGTACTCAACTATGATGCTTTACATGCTGCTTTGATGATTATTCCCGTCTCGTTAGCCATTGCTATCACAATGCCGCTTGCTACACGACTATCTGACAAAGTAAGCGCCATCCCTGTAAACTTGATTGGCATGATACTTATAGCTGGTAGCCTACTATTGTTTTCATTGATAACTACAACAACACCTAAAATGATCATGATAGTTTGCTCGATTCTTATCGGTTCTGGATTCGGTTTCTCTACGGTTTCTTTTGTTTCTTCCGTTAGGCATTTACCAAAATCAAAAACTGGCATTGGCTCAGGTATTACGAATGCTTCGCGCCAGATTGGTACGTGTCTGGGAATGGCGGTATTAGTTACTGTCCTCAATGCTAATATATCAACCGCCAAATCTCATATACAACACCATTCCGTAGCCATAATTAATCGAAAAAATTTGTCTCCAAATGTTAAAAAGACTGCAAAATCTGGAATTAAGCAGATTTTTTCAAGTAATGATCAAAAAAATATTAACTATACATCGCAACAAAAACACTTCACTAAACAACTAAAACAAGCTGCTTTAAACAAAAGTAACCTGCCCCAACCTAAAAAAGACACAAACTACCGAAAACTATATGATGCCACACTTAAAATTAGTGAGGCTAACCAACGAATCAATGATTCTTTATACAAATTAGTAAGCGCAACTACAACAAATCAAGTCTTAAACAGTCAAATTATGTCGCTATCCGATGGTAATTTAACTTTACTACATGCTCAAAAAAGGATACCAGAAGCTATTAAACTACTAGCCCAACGCGATGAATTGAAGCGTACTTTATCAGAAATTAAAAAGGAAAAAAATACATCATTAAGCCATGCATTCAGTAAAACCTATGTCATATGTGCTTTATTACTACTAGTTTGCTCTCCTATCGCTCTGTTATCGGATAAACATCAAAAGAAAACACACTAATAAACAAAAAAGCATAATCAACGTAGCGTTGATTATGCTTTTTTTGTTTTTGGGTTCAACTTGAAACCATAAAAAGGATTGCCTTTAAAAGTTTGTTTCGCCATTTTTCCAACAGCTGTGTAGGCCTTGCCACTTTTAGACTTCGCCGGAAAACTTATTTCTGACCCAGCTAATAACTTTTGCAGTTCTTCGTCTGTAAAAGTGTGCCCGCTCCATTCGCGAGCAAAAGTAATTTCCTTGCCTTGCCAAATACCGGTTATTTTTTCAGATATTTTACGTGGCTTTTTTTTGCTTGGTTTGGGTTCGCCAAGCAACGTTTCAAGTGTCTGCGCATTTTCTAACATAATCGGCATATCATGTTCAACTACTTTTGTCGCCGAATCTAATAGCTGAACCATTGTCATTTCAAATCGGCCGACTTGATCCATCATTTCAAATAAACGCTTTGTGATTTTTGGTGAAGCAATCCAAGTATCTTTCACCATGATTGCGGATACATTTCCCGTTTCTGTCAAACCTAATTTACCACGCTTTTCAGTTAACATAGCTTTGGTGCCACGAGACATTTCAGACAGTGTTGACACACGCGTCGCACCAGTACCAACATGATGCCTTTCTAGAAATGCCATAATCCATTTGGTTGTTGGTGCTTGTGGCTTTGGATTCGCACCTTCATACAAATAAGGCATCGCTTGTGGCCCTAATTGACTACTAGTTGATGTCTCTTCTTCATTCTCTTCAATTTTAATGGCTTTTTGTGAGTCATATACTAATTTAAAATTCAGATTAATTGGGATATTGAAGACTGTCTTAAATTCCGGATAATCTTTCAAATTGGCCGTAACATGGTCATAAACGTAATCTTCTGCTAACATTGCCAAGTAGTTTTTCGCCAACACTTCATAAATCGCTGGCCCACTAGAGCCAAATTTTACTAAAGCTTGCGTGTTTTGTGGCACATTCTCACCAGGGCGATTGGCACCATGTGCCCCTTGTGACTTAACATGAGTTTTTCGTGGTGAACGTTGTGTTAATAAATTCTTATCAACACCCACGACGTCTGCAATTTGATCAATCAAGGGTAATAACTCATTAAACTGTTCTGGTGTCACAGTCTTATCCTCTGTACGTGGATAAGACACGATTTGTGCTTCATACATTTTTTGGTAAGTACTTAATACTTCTTTGGCAGAAAACCCACGAGGGGCCAATATAGAAGCCAATCCTGCTAAATCTAATAGCTTGCCAGGTGCTTGTGTACGTGTTTGGTGTTTTTCGTTAATGACTTCAGTTTCATGATAATTGTTGAAATCTACTTGTGCTTGCTCTTTTTTTGCAAAACGCCATGGGATTACTTCTTCTTGTGGCGTCACTCGCCCAAAAATATGCCCGGCTGGATCTTTAAACTTCACTTCAAAATATGGTGTTTTAACATAATTTTTAATCGCTTCAAGTTGTTGATAAATACGCCAAACAATCACAGATTTTAACCGACCTTCACGTGCGACCACTTTAAATCCCGCTTTTTTAGCGGCAGTAGTTGCAATACGTGTCAGTTGCATAGATACAAAATCCCAGCGATTTCGACTTTCACCTTTTACATATTCCCCGTCCGCCATTTTATCAGAAACATTTCTTAATTGACGCATAGCCTTTTGAATACCAGACACTGACTCATCCATGAAATTAGCTCGTAATACTTGACCACGCCAGTCAATTGCATCTAATGCTTCCCAAGCAAGTAATTCTCCTTCTCCGGACGGGTCCGTATCAGTTGCGATGATAATCGCATCGTACCCGGATTTAGACTCCTTTTTTAATTCATCAATCAGTTTTTTGGTTGATTCAATCTTTCCTGTACGCATGTTGCGTTGACGAATATAAGTCCTTGCCCAAGAAAAATCTTCCAAATGCCATGGTAAATGTTTCACCAACCAAGATTTATATTGTTTTTTTAAATCTTCAGCCACCATTTCTTCAGGGTTTTTCAAGGTCATAACATGACCACGTAAATGGGTAATTTTATACGTAAAATCACCAAAATTCCCTGTTTTTCCACCAAGCGCTTTTGTAAAATTAGTTGCCGCTGAAGGTTTTTCAGTTAAAATGAGATAATTTGGCATAAGATATATTTTTAGTCTTTCTTAAAGTTGATTTATTCTATTTTAACAGATTACAAGTTAATCCGCGAAGACAGTCAATTAGAAAGTCAAACCACGAATTTCTGGTCAATATAAAAAGCAATTCAACATCGCTTTAGTTTATTGAATCACTTTTTACCGGCTTTCTTTTGCAGTTGCTCATTAATACGGCGTGCATTGTCTCTGCCTTGTTTCCTAAAATAGAGAAAAATAATAACATAGGTAATCACAAATGTTGGTATATTGCTAAACGTTATCACCGCACTTTCAAATGTTAGCCAAATGAAAACGCCATATGTCAACATCTCCAAAATAAAATGGCTCATGAGCTGTGTCATAAACGTTATCTTGTCATACTCATATATGAGAGATAATAAGCCCATAATTGCGCTCATAGTCATTAACAGCCCAAATTGCCTCATCGACGGTGTTGAATGATTCAAGGTAAACGACAATAGAGAGATAAATGATCCAACACCAATACCAATAAATAGATATACAATTGCTTCTTTAAAATGCTTCATCTTCTGCGCTCCCTTCTAATCTTTTTAGAATGCCTTTGATAAACCGTCTTGATACGGTTACTCGAGATTGATTGGTCAAAAAAGCGTAATAATTACCAGAAAACGCAGATTCCATCTTCGATAAATAAGATAAGTTCATCACTTCGGATTTGGAAATTTGCACGAAATCAGATTTTTGATTTTCTTCCAAGAACCTTTTCAACGTTTTTCTAGTTGTGATTTTGTGATTGTTTTTGAGCGTAAAAGTTAAATCATTTCCATAACTTTCAACTAAGATAATATCTTCTTTATCTACAACACGAATATTGTCAGCTGTTTTGATAGCAAGTTGGCGTGAAGGTGTGTTTTTAGATTTAAGATACTGCGCAATATCAGCTAATTGCTCAATATCACTACCTGAAATAACCACTTGAACATCTTTCAATTTATCATCAATATTGATGCTTATTTCCATTTTTATTTCTCACAATCGCTTTTAAAATCACACCCAGAATACCTAATAAAATAAGTAGATATAGACCTATTTTACCAGATATATAATCAGTGTCATTAAGATGATTAGTATAATTGGTGACAAATAATTTGATTGGCAAATAATCTCCTAACTTACCAACATCCATATTACCCATGATTCCTGAAATAATCATGATAGCAAAATAGCTAATCATAGAAATACCGTAGACACGGGAAAATTTTTTAAAAATCGTTGTTAGGATAAAAATGATGATGAAATATACAGCTGTATTTAATATTTGAAATATTGCCATTTGGCCGATAATTATTACATTTGGCGAAGGTAAATTAAAATGTGATAGAAAAATCCAAGAGTAGATGATGCTTGATAATAGCACAAACACCGTTAATGCCAAAAATTTATGTAAAGCTTGTGAAATACGTGAATAACCGAAAAGTTCAGCACGCAATGTGAAACCTTGCTCAACTTCTTGTGAAAACAATGAACTAAAACCAACAAATACCATCGAAAGCGGTATCGTACAAAAGAAGCTCAAGTAAAGCTGGTTCAAGGCTTGCGGCACATTAGCATAGCTATTGCCAAATACTAATGCCATCATTGGTGCAAACGCAAACCCAAAAAATAATGTGATGATATTGCCTAATAAATTTTGAAATTCAAAAACTAACTTCCTTTTTTTAATCATGCCCGTTGCCCCTTCATAACTTCCGTATAAACTAATTCAATATCGCTTTGTGTCCGCCTAAAATCATCTCCGTCATCAATCAGTCGACGTGCAACCTTGTACTCATCTTCTGGTTGTTGGACTTTGATACTTTTTTCAGTATGATTGTCTACTATAAAAGCCGAATATCCGATATACTGCTTAAACAAATTTTTTGGTTCATCAAAAGCTTTTAATTGACCATCATCAATAATCAAAAGTTTGTCAGCTAACGCCTTAATTTCTTGTGCATAGTGCGTGACCATCAATACGGTTGTCTGATGTTGTTTAAAATAAACTTTTAATTGACTGATTAGTTCCTGTCGACTTTCAAAATCAAGGCCCGTCGTCATTTCATCTAAAAATAATAATTCTGGCTCTTGATAAAGTACCATAATCAAGCTCATTCGTTGTTTTTGCCCACCAGACAAGTTTTTAAAACGAAGTGATAATTGCGCACTGAAGTCAAAAAAGTCGATTAAATCAGTTAATTTTTTATCTCGCTTAATACGCGTGTTCAGCATACCTTCTATCATTTTTTGATTTGTCATCGTATCAACGTAGTGCTGTTCCTGCATTAAAATGCCAACATCATCAGTATCAATTTTCACCTGACCCGTAAAAGGAATTAACCCGAGACAGCTATTAACTAACGTCGATTTACCAGAGCCAGATTTACCCATTACCCCTATAATCTCACCCTTGTTGATGGATAGTTTTGGCACCGTTAAAACAACTTTTTTTCCATAAGACACGCTTAAATTTTCTATGTTTAACATATATTATCACCCTTCTAATATTGACTTTATTGTAGCAATTGAGGGTATAAAAAAACCGCTTTTGTGATAAGCGGTTGAATACAAGTAATGAAAATACTTATTAATATAATTCGCTGACATTACATAAATGCAAGTACAGCAAAGTTAAGCAAGAAGAATGCAGATACAATTAATAACACTGGTGAAACTTCCTTAAACTTTCCTAAAGCAAATTTGACGATAATAAAGAAAATGAAACCAGCAGCGATACCATAAGAAATTGAATAACTAAAGGCCATAAACACAGAAGTAAAGAAAGCCGGTAAAGCAACTTCTAATGATTCCCATGAAATTTTCTTAAATTCGCCCATCATCATGATACCCACCAAAATGAGTAATGGGGATGTAGCTGCTGTCGGTACAACACCAACCAAAGGAGCAAATAAAATCATTAAGGCAAATCCTGCAGCCGTCACAACATTAGCCAATCCGGTTCTTGCTCCGGCCGCAACACCTGAAGCTGATTCAATAAAGGTTGTCGTATTTGATGTGCCAACAATACCAGCAAAGGCTGTTGTAAATGTGTCCACAACCAATGCACGGTCCATTTTAGAATTAAAACCATTACTAGACTCAAATGACTGCTGATCTTCTTTTGAAAAAATGCCTGTTTGATTACCGATACCAATCAATGTGCCAATCGCATCAAATAATCCGGTTAGCCCCATAGCAAAAATTGTAACTAACGCTAGTGACGCGTGATGCCAGTTATTAAATAAACTCCCTAATCCTTGAGCGCCCAACGATTGACCGAACACCTGCCCTAATTCACCGAACGCATGCCCAACTGATGTTCCAGCCCCGATATGCGTGTTCGTAACACCCATTGGAATACCGATTAACGTTGTCACGATCAATGATATAAGGAAAGCACCCGGAACCTTTCTCATCACCAACACAACCAAAATAATAAAACCAATTAATGCTAATAAGGTACTAGCATTGTTAAATTTTGTCAATTCCGGTGTTACACCGCCGTTGGCCAAAATGCTATTTACTGCACCATGTACCTCACCAGTGAACGGCTTACCATTTAGCGTCATAATATTGCTTGGATCAATCATGAAATTGATAAAGCCGGCGTTTTTCAAACCAATGTAGGTTACAAATAATCCAATACCACCACCGATAGCGGCTTTTAATTCAGATGGAATCCCTTTAACAATCGCACGGCGACCGTGTGTCAATGTAATGACAATATCAACTACACCAACTAAAAATACAATAGCTAATGCTTGCTGCCAGGTAAATCCGAACCCAAATACGATAGTATACGTGAAGTAGGCTTGCATACCGATACCTGGTGCCAAAGCAAACGGTACATTAGCAAACAAACCCATAAATAATGTACCAAAAACTGCTACTAGAATAGCTGCTAAAAATACGGCTTGTGTTGGCACACCCGCTTGCCCTAAAATTTGAGGGTTCAAAAAGAAAATATACGCCATCGATACAAATGTCGTAATCCCTGCAACAATTTCACGACGGACAGTGGTTTTATTTTCTTTCAATTGAAATAATTTTTCCATTATTCTCTCCTATACAATTATGTAACTCATCAGCCTATTTGTATGAATAATCAATGGAAAATAAAAAATTGATGCACAGGTGGCTATCAATTAAATAACATATTTATGATAGTTCCAGCATGGGTGCTGGCTAGAAACAATCGACCATTATTCGATACTATATCAGCTAAATTTCACATAGAATAGTCTAGCATTGATATTTGAAGAAGACAAGTGCTTAATCTGAAATGATAATAATTACTTACCAAAAAATACTTATAAATCACTTGACGAGTGCCTAAAAACTTGATATTATATTATAGTCAACTAATACAGATTGACATTATTGACCATGGCTCGTTGGTCAAGTGGCTAAGACGCTGCCCTTTCACGGCGGAATCGAGAGTTCGATTCTCTCACGAGCTATATCAAGTCGCAACTTCGGTTGCGGCTTTTTATTTTATCTTCTTGATATCTATTTAGGTTAAAAATTATTTCCGTATAAACACCAAAATTGCTCTGTCAATTGGTTTTAAGAAGTAAAATTTTGCCTAAAGGAGCAATAAAGTCAGCAGATGGTTATCAACAAATTTGGTAATAAAGTAGTTGAACACATTCAGCAATTGTAGTCAAAATGAATTGTTTATCGTGGTATCCTATAAGCCACACAAGGCGTTTTGGAGCGTGTTAGGTGATAATACTTACCAAGTTTTCAAATCTCGATTTAGGCCAACTGAGTGGGTTAAACAAGTCTTTAATGACTCATCTAGTCAAAACATCAAAAATGCAATAAGAGTAAGTACCATATTCGTAGCCAATTGCTTGAAAATCATCAAAGAAATGCATGTTAAAAATCATGATATCTTTAAACAGGAAACTGTCATGCTCAATTTTTTTACAAAATTCATTCACAAATTAAAAAACGCAATGATATACATTGCGTTTTTATTTACTATTATATTTCAACGTTATGATACACTTTTTGAACATCATCGTCAGATTCTAATACATCAATTAGCTTTTCAAAAATTTCTAAGTCTTCGCCTGCCAGTGTCATTTCTGATTGTGGCAACATACTAATTTCCGTAGTTGAGAAATCGCTCACACCATTTTCACGCAGAGCAGCAATTGCTTGATGAAGAGCAGTTGGTTCTGTGTACACAACAATATGATCGTCTTGTTGTTCAGCATCACGAACATCAACTTCAGCATCTAACAGTGTTTCCAATGTAGCATCAGCATCTTCACCCTCAAAAACAATAACACCTGTTTCATCGAATAAATAACTAACAGAACCAGCAGCACCATAAGTACCACCATTTTTATTGAAAGCTGTGCGCACATTTGTTGCTGTACGATTAACGTTTGATGTCAACGTATCAACAATAATCAATGAACCGTTTGGACCAAATCCTTCATAACGTCCCTCGATAAAAGTTTCATTCCCTGAACCCTTTGCTTTTTCAATGGCACGTTCGATAACATGCTTTGGTACTTGCGCTTGCTTCGCACGTTCAATAACAAACTTTAATGTTGAATTAGCCTCAGGGTCTGGGCTGCCACCTTGCTTTGCTGCGGCATAAATTTCAATGCCATACTTACTATTAACTTTAGCAGCAGCACCGTCAGTCTGCGCCTTCTTCATTTTAATATTTTCCCATTTACGTCCCATGAGTTCACCTCTTTAAATTTACATCTTTTACTATTATAACCATTTATGTTGCTTTTGCACCACAAAATCATTACTTCACAATTCGATATTGCCCTGGCTTTAAGTCAGCAATATGATATTCACCAATATGTGTCCGTATCAAACGTAATGTTGGAATACCGACAGCTGCCGTCATACGGCGTACTTGCCGATTACGGCCTTCTTTTATTTTTAATTGAATAAAACTTGTTGGTTGATTTTTACGAATACGAATCGGTTTCTCTCGTTCCCACAGCCATTTTGGATAAGGAATTCGTTTGACTTTAGCTGGTAAAGTTAACCCATCTTTTAATGCCACACCTTGCTCAAGTTGCTTTAACTGTGCCTTCGTCGGAACACCTTCTACTTGAACAACATAAGTTTTATAGGCTTTATTACCGGGATCAGTCAATTCATGATTCAGTTTACCGCTATCCGTTAACAGTAATAGTCCTTCACTATCCATGTCCAAACGACCAGCAGCGTACACCCGTGGAATATCAATGTAGTTAGCCAAAGTTTGCCGCCCATCAGCATCAGTAAACTTAGTTAAAACGTTGTACGGTTTATTGAATAGTACAATCATATTTTGCAATTGTGTCCTTTTCATTATAAAAAAATAAGCAAACCTCTGATGATTTGCTTTGCAAGGTTTGCATAATAGTGCCGACGAGAGGATTCGAACCTCCGACCCCAGGTTTACGATACCCGTGCTCTACCAACTGAGCTACGTCGGCGAAACTCCGACTGCCGGGCTCGAACCGGCGACAACCTGATTAACAGTCAGGTGCTCTACCAACTGAGCTAAGTCGGAATAACGTTGCTAACACAACTATATTATTATGCCATGAGTAAGAAAATCTGTCAATAGTTTATCATACAAAAAAAGAAGCAAATCATCTTGATTTGCTTCTTTTCAAACTCCGACTGCCGGGCTCGAACCGGCGACAACCTGATTAACAGTCAGGTGCTCTACCAACTGAGCTAAGTCGGAATGATGTCGCTAACACAACTATATTATTATAACCAATTATGTAACGACTTGTCAATACTTTATTATTCTGGACGCATTGTTGGGAACAAGACAACATCACGGATTGTGTCAGAATCAGTTAATAACATGACCAAACGATCAATACCAATACCAAGACCACCTGTAGGTGGCATACCATATTCCAAAGCTTCTATGAAGTCTTCATCGATGCCTTCAGCTTCGTCATTTCCGTTTTCACGTTCTGCTGCTTGTGCTTCAAATCGTGCTCGCTGATCAATCGGGTCGTTTAGCTCAGTAAAGGCATTCGCATATTCGCTACCCATAATGAACAATTCAAAACGATCAGTAAAACGAGGATCATCAGAATTTTTCTTAGCAAGTGGTGACACTTCAACTGGGTGTCCATAAACAAATGTTGGCTGTACCAAAGTATCTTCAACAAATTCTTCGAAGAAAGCATTAATAATATGACCAACACCCCAGTACTTTTCATACTTTACATGCTTATCATCCGCTAACTTTTGCGCATCTTCAATCGACATTTCTTGCCAGAAATCAATACCTGTTTGCTCTTTAATTAAGTCAATCATGTGCTTGCGGGCAAATTTTGAGCCAAGATCGATGTCAGTACCTTGATAAGTGACTTTCAAGTCATCTGAGACAACAGCAGCAGCAGCTTTGAATATTCCCTCAGTCTCATCCATGACGTCGTTAAAGTCCATATAAGCTGCATAGGATTCCATTGTTGTAAACTCAGGATTATGCTTTGGATCCATACCTTCATTACGGAAAATACGACCGATTTCATAAACACGTTCCATACCACCAACAACTAAACGCTTAAGGTATAACTCTGTTGCAATACGCATATACATATCAATATTTAAAGCATTATGATGTGTAATGAATGGACGAGCAGCAGCACCACCCGCTTCTGTTTGCAAAATTGGTGTTTCAACTTCAAGGAAATCATTTTTATCCATGTATGCACGAATAGCAGAAATGATGTGTGAGCGCTTTTGGAACTTTTTGAAAGAATCTTCATTGGCAATCAAATCCAAATAGCGTTTACGATACCGTGTTTCGACATCAGAAATACCATGGAACTTATCAGGCATTGGACGTAGCGCTTTAGATAAGTGTGTTAATTCTGTAGCCAAAACTGTTAATTCACCAGCTTCAGTCTTCATCATGATTCCCTTGATGCCAAGGAAATCACCTAAATCTGCTCTTTTAATAATCGGATAGTTATCTGCTAAATCATCACGTTTTGCATAAACTTGAATTTTTCCAGAAACATCACGGAAATCAGCGAAAATAACTTTCCCTGCGCCTCGCTTTGCAATCATACGACCTGCAATAACAACTTCATGTTTTGCATTCTCTAATTCTTCTAAAGAGCTGTCATCATATAATTTGTGCAGTTCTTCCGCTTTTGCCGTACGTTCAAATCGCTTACCGAATGGGTCTAAGTGTAAATCACTAACGATTGTCGCCAACTTTTGTCGACGCGCTAGCATTTGATCATTAAGGGCTTTTTCTTCAGCCATTTGTATAAATCCTTCCCTATTGCGCGTTTTTTAAATACACGCCTACTAATTAAATATCATACCAAAAAAAACTAATAATCTCAAAGTTACTCGTTATTTTTTTCAATCTGTTTCAAAATTTCGGATAATTGTTCTTCTGTGAAAAAGTAACGCTTTCCAGAGAACTTTCCCACAATTTCAGCACCATGATCTTCTTTGATCATTGCCTGAATTTCAGTTGCTGGAAGGGTGAGCAGCATTTTAGCATACGCATCTTTGGATGGCTCTGCAGCCAACCCAATGCCAGCCGTTTGAAGGATATCAACTTCACCTTTCCCAAAAATTTCCTCAAGCACTTCTAATGGCGTGTATCCTTCTTGAATCATTTCAGAAAGTGGTTTCATGTTTTTTAGAGCTACTTCAAGTTGATCAATTGCCTCATCGGTAGCATCAGGTAGCGCCTGAACAAGAAAGCCACCTGCTCCAGCAACTGTATCATCATTGTTCATATGGACGGAAACACCTATAACTGATGGTGTTTGCTCTGATTGTGCTAAATAGTATGTAAAATCATCGCCAATTTCTCCACTAATTAATTGACTCTGACCTATGTAAGGGTCAGAATATGGAGCAAATTTTGTCACCTGTAGAAAACCATTTTTTCCAACAGCCTTGGCCACATCAAGTTGTCCCGCGTCATTTATAAGTGTCTCAAGATTTGGATTGGTTACGTAACCACGTACGCTTCCTTTAGTATCAGCTTCTACTACAACATTGCCAATTGGTCCACGTCCATTAATTTTTGTCGATAAGGTTTCTTCACCTTTCAAAACAGCCTGAGCTGTCAAGGTAGTAGCCAACAAGCCACGTCCAAGAACAACAGCAGCAATACGCGATGTTTCATGAATTTGTGCCCCCTGATGGACGAGATTAGTCCCATTTATAGCAAACGTACGAAAATATTTGTTTTTAGTAATTGCTTTGATAAATTGATCTGCCATAATTTTCCCTATGTTTCATTCATTATTTTGGTATTTAACAGTTTATTACTTTTATATTTGCTAAATACACGACAAAATAAAAAGCCGACGTCACCGCCAACTTCTATTTTACTTATTTTCTGAATTAATGTCATCTGTTTCTGACTTATCTGTTGAATCAGTGTCTTCACTTTGTGACTCTGAGTGATCGTCAGATGATTTTTCTTCATCTTGCTTTTCAAAACGTTGCTCAGCTTGTGAATCCTTAGCATCAGCAGCAGCTTTTGCCTCTTCAAACGACTTTGCCTTTGCAAGCTCTGTATCATCTTGGATGTCCTTACGAGTAAAGGTTCCTGTTAGATAAATATCTTTAATTTGCTTTTCATCTAATGTTTCCACTTCAAGCAGAGCCTCAGCAATTGCCGTCAATTTGTCTTTGTTGTCACGTAATATAGCAATAGCATCATCAAACGCTTCACGTGCCAATCGACGTACTTCTTCATCGATCAAACGGGCTGTTTCTTCAGAGTACGCACGATTACCAGCTTGATCAGCATAGCCAACACTAGCATTTCCTTCAAGTTGAACCATGCCTAATTTATCAGACATTCCGAAAGCCGTAACCATTTGACGAGCCAAACCAGTTGCTTGTTGGAAATCATTTGAGGCGCCTGAACTAGATTCGTTGAACATAAATATTTCTGCAGCACGACCACCCATCAAACCAGCCAATTGCTCCTTAGCCTCTGAATATTTTAAGTTATAACGATCATTCTTAGGCGTCATTAATGCGTAACCGCCAATACGGCCACGAGGAACAATAGTAACTTTTCGAACAACTGAAGCTTCTGAACGAACTAGCCCTACTAACGCATGACCAGCTTCATGATAAGCAGTTGTACGACGTTCTGATTCAGACATGTTATGATTTGTTTTGGCCGGACCTTGGAAAATACGGTCTTCAGCTTCATCAATATCTGCAGCATCCACTTTGGACTTGTTTCGACGGGCAGCAAGCAATGCCGCTTCATTTAACAAGTTTTCCAAATCCGCTCCAACATACCCTGGAGTTTGTTGAGCAATAGCTTTTAAATCAACATTATCTGCCAATGGTTTGTTTTTTGCATGGACATTCAAGATTGCTTCACGCCCTTTGACATCCGGTGCTCCAACCAAAATCTTACGATCAAAACGACCCGAACGAAGCAATGCGGGATCTAAGACATCCGAACGGTTAGTAGATGCTAAAATAATAACACCTTCAGAACCTTCGAAACCGTCCATTTCTATCAAAATTTGGTTCAAAGTCTGCTCACGCTCATCGTTACCACCGCCCATACCTGTTCCTCGACGACGACCGACTGCATCAATTTCATCAATGAAGATAATAGCTGGTGCTGATTTCTTAGCATTTTCAAATAAGTCACGAACACGGGATGCACCAACACCAACGAACATTTCTACGAAATCTGATCCTGACATTGAGAAAAATGGTACGCTAGCTTCACCAGCCACGGCTTTGGCCAAAAGTGTTTTACCTGTTCCGGGAGGTCCCTCTAGCAATACACCTTTTGGTATACGAGCTCCTAAGTTCACGAATTTCTTTGGCGCTTTTAGGAATTCAACTACTTCAACCAGTTCTTGTTTTTCTTCTTCGGCACCAGCAACATCAGCAAAACGTACTTTGTTATCCTTAGGGTCTGAAGGTTTAGCTTTGGATTTACCAAAGCTCATCATGCCACCTTGTCCACCTTTTCCACCACCAGCTTGGTTCATCATCAGGTAAAATACCGCAACAATCAACAAAACAGGAACTAGGGATACCAACAAATTTAACCAAAAACCAGAATTTTCAGCTTGTTTAGTCACTAACTCTGTCTTTGTCTTTGTAGCAGCATCTGTCACTGACTTTAATGACGCATCATTGGGTAGCAAAGTTGACGTAAACTTAGTTACTTTTTGGGTGGGTTGGAATAAACTAAGCCCTTTATCTTTACTTGCTGTTTGTGCCTTTTTATACGTTCCAGTAACATTATAGATGCTGTTACCAGGCTGTACTGTAACTGACTTCAATTCTTTATCATTCAGTGCTTTAATAAATTCACTTGATGTAATAGTTTTCGTGGTTGTCTTATCGTTACCAAACAACCCATAAACCATTCCTACAACAGCAAGAAATATGAAAATATAGAATACACTGCTTCGTAAGAAGCCACCTTTATTATTGTTCATTGTATTTCCTCAATTCTCGTTTGAAGTCTATTTAGTGTATACTTCTTTTTTCAAAATACCAACATAAGGTAGATTGCGGTAATGTTCTTCATAGTCAAGACCGTACCCAACCACGAATTCATTACGAACATTGAATCCTGCATAGTCAGCATCTACTTCAACTTTTCGGCCTTCAATCTTATCAAGTAGAGTCGCTACCTTAATTGATTTTGCACCACGTTTTGCAAGTAATTCTTTCAAAAACAGTAATGATTGTCCAGTATCAACAATGTCTTCTAAAATGATAATATCTCGTCCTCGAACATCTGAGCGAACGTCTGTTACGAGCGTTATTTCATCAGAACTCGAGACACCACCATGGTAACTAGAGATTTTTATAAATTCTAGTTCAGCATACAGATCTACTTCGCGCAGTAAATCTGCTGTCCAAAGGTAGGCACCTTTCAAAACTGATAAAAACAAAGGCGTTGAACCCACATAATCTTGGGTTATTTGTTTTCCCAAACGCTCTGCCGCTTTTTGAATACTTTCTTGGTCATACAACACTTCTTGTATATCGTTATCCACTTAGGTTTCCTCAATTTGACATACGAGCCAATATGGCTGTGTATTTTCTTTAACAGCAAAATCCGCATTTATACGCCACTGATTACTACGTAAATGCACTGCAATTACTTCATCATCAGCTGTCGCAAGAACCCACATCATTGTACGTTCTTGCGGCGTCAGTTTCTCATCAATTGCTAAACGTCGTAAATTTTTATGGCCGTTTATGAGAGCAATTTTATCACTCGCTTTTGCTGGACGCAAGCTTAGATATGGTAATGAACGCGTAAGCTGAAACTTAATAAATGATTGGCCATTTATAGGGACACTATCAGTCCACATAAATGTTGTTTTTGCAAAAGAATGCCATTGATTCAATTTTAACATAACTGGCGTCAAAACTTGCGCCATATTTTTTTGTTTTTGTATACTGATTTTTTGATAACTTTTTATAAACTCAAAATTATCCGCTAAAGCAATTTTTCCATTCGGTTTATGGGTATTACTCAATAATCGAACCATTTGCTGTAGTTGATTTTCTTTAATGTTGAATAGTTTATTTTTTTGTAGCCAGTATTTCAATGTTGGTAGTTGCCAAAGTATAGGAATATTCTGCCAGTTTTGAATGTCACTAGCGTATATTTTAGCCTGATGATCAATTAACCGCTGTTGTTGTGCGATTTGTGTAGCCATATTATTAATGTGTCTGACGGCTTGTTGATTAACAGTTGTCAGTTTTGGTAAGACATCGTTACGCAATAAATTTCTCGGCGTATAATCAACGTCAAAGTTCGTTTTATCCTGACGCCATTCCAATTGATTATCCTGTGCATAAGTAATTAGTTCCTGTTTAGTTATCGACAAAAAGGGCCTAATCACTTTATGATTCTTTGTTTGCATGCCTCCCATTTGCTGTAGTTGCCCTCCTCGTATCATCTTAAGAAGGACTGTTTCTGCTTGATCGTCCGCATGATGGGCAACAGCAATTGTGTTCGTGTGATATTTTTGAGCTAAATCCTCAAAAAAATCATAACGAAATTGACGAGCTGCTTTTTCCACCGCATGTTCTGGAATATGTTGCCAGACCTGTTCTTCAAATATAGCACCAGCTTGAGTCGCAAACTGACGAACGAAGACAGCATCATCATCACTTTCTTCACGTAACCTGTAATTCACGTGTGCAATAACAAGGTTTGCCTTAGTTTTTGACAACGCATGCGCTAAAACGACGGAGTCAACGCCACCAGAAACTGCAACAATCACTGTTTCTGGCCATTTATACTGTTGTATAGTTTGTAAAATTTTTTTTGTCATATACGAAAAAGACACCCCTAGGGCGCTTCAATTAATTATTATCGGATGGTAAATTATAAACAAGTTCTCCTTGCTTCGAATAACCATACTTGTCTCGTAGCAATTGTTGCAAATACGTTGCGTCTTTTAAACGTTTTGTATTAGCAGTCAAATCATTATTGGTTTTTTGGACTTTTTCCAAACGACCTTGTGTGTTCGTTAATTCTTGGTTAGCCGCATGCAACTTCACTTGTCCTATCAAGAGCTGCACAACAAAAACCATCGCTATCAATCCGCCAATGAGAAGAATTCTTTTCTCTCTTCGCGCATGTGCTTTGCGATAATATTTGGCCGCTTCCAAGTTAGCACGTTCCGATTTTTTAATTTCACGTGCTATCGCTGGGTTTAACGGTGCAATATTTGATTGTTTTCTTTTAAAATTACCCGCCATAATGAATTCTACCTAATGTAATTTTGTCACGTTCTTTATTATTTTACAATAATATTTAAACTAACTTAAACATTTCGGGTATTATTCATCACCAATTTTACGGAAATCTTGCTGAAATTTCTCACTAATCACTTCGTACATATCAGCAGATTCTTCTTTTTTAGTTGTTTCAACAATTTTACTTACTTTAACTGTCAACGTTTTGTTTCCAAAGCGTATTTCTAATTCATCATTTGTAGACACATCCGATGATGATTTAGCAACTTTACCGTTAATTGATATTCGTCCTTGGTCAGCAATTTCTTTTGCGACCGTCCGACGCTTAATTAACCGCGAAATTTTAAGATATTTATCTAAACGCATATTCTTCTCCTATATTTGATGATAATGTTCAATTGAATGTTTTTGCTGATAATTTGTCAATAATAACTAACAAAAAGTTACGTAAAATATTGAGCCAGATACTACTTTCTGCGACATCATTCACAGTGAAAATCACTTGTAAATTATTCTTTTCTGTTCGCACAGCTGCTTTTAAAGGCACGTCAACCATTGTCTCAAATATGGCCTCACCCGCTAAGCTTGTCGTAGCTGATTCATTAAAAGTTATGATTAATTGTTTCCTTTGACGTCGTATATTCGTAATTTGTGACTGATCAGCTAACTGCTTAATTTGACCTACGAGCAATAAACGAGCTACCTCATCTGGCATTTCACCAAAACGGTCTAGCATATCAGATTCAATATCTTCAAATTCTGCATCTGTTCTAGCCTGCCGGATGCGCGAATATAATTCAATTTTTTGTGCATTATCGCTAACGTACTCATCTGGCAAATAGGCCAGCACACCTAAGATTAATTCTGCATCCGTCTCTGGTTTGGTTGTCGTAACTTGCTTTCCTTGTTTTTGTGCCACAGTATCTTTCAACATTTGAGTATACATGTCATACCCCACTGAATCAATAAATCCGTGTTGTTGCTTACCGAGCAAATCACCGGCACCGCGAATACTTAAATCACGCATAGCGATTCTGAACCCTGAACCCAGTTCCGTGAAATCGCGTATGGCTTCAAGCCTTTTTTCGGCTTCTTCTGAAGGTGTCCGCGTAAACGGATAAGTAAAATATGCATACGCTAAACGTGTCGAACGCCCAACACGACCACGTAATTGATAAAGCTGTGCCAAACCCATGTGGTCAGCATTTTCAATAATTAAAGTATTTGCATTAGGAATATCGACACCTGTTTCAATAATTGTGGTTGTTACTAGAACATCATATTGTCCATTCAAAAAGTCATAGAGAATGCTTTCAAGCTGTGTTTCTGACATTTGCCCATGAATTGCAGCTACCCTTGCCGACGGGATTAACTCTTCTATTTGACTAACAATACGGTCTAGGTCAGCAACACGATTGTGTAGATAAAAAACTTGGCCGTTACGTGCAATTTCTTTTTCAATCGCATCACGAACTATTTTCCAATCCATTGCCAAAACATAAGTTTGAATTGGATATCGATTTGCAGGTGGTGTTTCAATGACAGATAGATCACGGGCACCAACCATGGCCATATTAAGCGTACGTGGAATTGGCGTTGCAGTTAGTGTTAGGACGTCAACACTTGTTCGTAACTGTTTTAGTCTTTCTTTATGCTTAACACCAAATCGCTGCTCCTCATCTATGATCAGTAGACCAAGATCTACAAAGTCCACATCTTTACTCAACAAACGATGCGTACCGACAACTACATCAATTTCGTGATTTTGAAGCTGTTCAATAATGATTTTATTCTGGGCAGGTGTTTGAAACCGACTTAATACACCAATTTTAATTTCTGGAAAATCACTAAATCTAGCCAACATTGTTTCATAATGTTGTTGAACCAAAATTGTAGTTGGCGCTAGAAAAGCAACCTGTTTACCAGCGTGGGCAGCTTTAAAAACAGCACGTAAAGCAACTTCTGTTTTGCCAAAACCAACATCTCCCACAAGTAATCTATCCATTGGTCGTAGCTTTTGCATATCAGATTTAATTTCTTCGATACTACGAATTTGATCAGGTGTTTCTGGATAGCCAAACGAATCATCAAACTTAATTTGATCATAATCATCAGGTGGAAAAGCGTACCCTTGCTGCGCTTCGCGTTTAGCATATAACTCTAATAAATCATCAGCAATATCTTCAATTTTTGCCGCAACTTGCCTTTTTGTTTTAGCCCACTCACTACCACCTAATTTATTCAACTTAGGTTTCTTAGCAACATCAGATGCACCAACATATTTTTGAATTAGATTAAGTTGTGTGACAGGAATAAATATTTTCGCATTTTGCTGATAAGCAACCGTCAAATAATCCTGTTTACCACCATCTGCTTCAATGGTTTGCAAGCCTTCATAGCGGCCAATACCATGATTAATGTGAACAACGTAATCACCCACATTTAACTCATTATAGGATTTCAAACGCTCTGAGTTAGCTATTTTACGGGTTCGCGGTGTAGAACGCTTTGCTTGTGTAAATAGTTCATGTGTAGTTAGTACGGTCAAATGTAATTTTGGCCATTCAAATCCAGCTGATAGCTCACCTGGCATCATTTGTACTTTGTTTGTCACCACATCTCGTGTTTCAGTAATTGGCACTTCTAATTCAGATAAACTGCGTGAGAAATTAGCCCGTCGTTTGGCATCAGGAATTAATAATACCATTGTATTACCAGATTCCTGTGCATATATTAAATCATTTTTCAATGCTTTAATTTGTCCATAATACTGGTTGGCAGGACGCGTTGTCACTTCTTCAATATTGGTAAACTGAATTCGGTTGAGTCCACGCTGAAAATTAGCTAAATAAATCGTCGCATGTTGATTACTTGATAATAAGTCTGCGATTTCAGCTCGAAACGTTTGTTTTGGTAATAACTGATACGATTCAACTTGTTGCTCGATCCATTCCTGATCACGTGTCATCTGCTGCAGTCGTGTTTCCATTAATCGTGTGTATTCATCAATGATGAGTAGCGAATCGACTGGGAAATAGTCAAGTAGGGTTGTCTGGCCATCAAAGAAAAAAGTAGCGTACGGTACTAACCTACTCCCTCTTTCTCGTTCGTTCAGCATATACTGTGTCGAAGCAAATCCATCTGTGGCATGCTTTTTATCAATTCCGCTTAAATTGGTACGGTAATCGCTAAAAGCACTTTCAATCGCTAACTTTGCTTGATCATACTGACGCTCTGATACAATAAAATCTGTCGCCGGATCAATATTGATTTCGTCCAAACTGGTACTACTTTTTTGCGTTGTAACATCGAAACTTTTTAATTGATCCAATTCATCATCAAAAAAATCAAGTCGAATTGGATCATCAGAAGTAATTGGATAAACATCAATAATTGATCCTCGATGTGCGAATTCACCTGGGGTTTGGACCAATTTAGTCGGCGTATACCCCATCATCATTAAAGTGTCTTTAATGACATTCAAATCGTAAGCATCCCCAACTTTAACATGTAAATGCGCTTGTTCCAATGCCTGTTTTTTAGGCACCAAACGTTCTGCCCCTGCCAAACTTGTAACCACAATTATTGGTTTTTCTGTTTTTAAAGCGAGTAATGTTTGTACACGTTGTAGTCGTAATTCAGAGGAACTGATGGCCATTTCTGTAGCAATAGACTCTTCTGCTGGAAAGTTGTAGACTTGATTTTCAAGCAAAGATGACAAATCATCAAAAAATTGATCAGCATGCACTTGCGTGTCAGATATAACCAACATTGGTCGAGGATTTTTACGATATAAGGCAGCAATACTAGCGGCACGAGCAGTTCCATTCACGCCCAAAAGCAACTGTACCGAATTCACAGTTGCCTGTTTGTTAAGTTTTTTAATTGTTAGTGTGTCACTTAAAAAGTCTATTAATGTCATTTATCCATTATATCGATTACTTAGTTCAGGCGCTGTGGCACCCTGAACCCAATCCGTTATTGCTTGCGTACTGCGATCCAACATTGCATCTATATCTGGTTTTTCTGCCGCAGTAAATTTTCCCAAAACATAATTAACAACTACATTCTGTTCATGAGCAGGATGTCCTAGTCCAAATTTCAAACGTAGAAATGACTGAGAACCAGTATGCGTCATGATACTCTTTAAACCATTATGACCACCCGCTGAGCCTTTTGCGCGAAACCGCATTTTCCCAAATGGTAAGTCCATATCATCAACCAGTACTAACACATCATCAATATCTCCATCGTAATAGTCTAAAATGGATCGAACGGCTTTACCAGAATCGTTCATGTATGTTGTTGGCTTAATTAACATAACTGATTCTCCGTCTATGATTGTTTTGGCAACCATAGCAAATTGCTTACTTGGAGAAAATGACATATGATTTGCTATTGCAAAAGCATCCACAGCCATAAAGCCAATGTTATGTCGTGTTTGATCGTATTCTGCACCAATATTTCCAAGTCCAAATATAAATTTCACGTTTCTATTCCTCTTAAAGCATTCTAAAATAATCTAACCTCCAGTATACCACGCACACACTACAATTTTGTGTTATCATATTGTATGGCTATTTAATGATAAAAAAATTAGATTAGGACAGGATAATGTTTCAAAAATCTTTGGTGATCCCTAAATCGGAATTAACAACCGTAACCGAAAATGCAACAATTCAAGAAGTGTATGATATTTTTAATAATCCAGAAAATGCCCATACACGTACCATGCCTATTCTTGACGAATCAGGTAAGCTTTTTCGTGGTAATGTTTATAAACAACACGTTTTTGAACACGTTGCAAAAAATGGAAATATGAACCTACCCGCAACAGCCATTATGCGTAACTCAACAAAATTCATTTACACGAATAGTAAATTTTATGAAGTTTTTTTTGCGATTAGAGATTTACCATTTATTGCTGTCTTAGACGAAAATCATCAGTTTTATGGTATTTTTACCCATGATGCCTTAATGGACTTATTGTCACAGAGTTGGTCAGTTCGTTCCGGTGGTGTTGCCATAGCTATTTCAACACATAACACGCAAGGAGATTTGAACAAAATTTCTAAGATCATCACACGATATTCAAATATCGAATCATTACTTTCCATTCAATCTGAGATTAAGCCCTTAACCGTTCTTTTTACACTTCCCTTGCAAGAGGATAGTAAACAGTTGGACAAACTTATCAAACGCTTAGAAAAGAAAGGTTATCATGTTTCAAGCGTGGAGAATTTAGATCGTTTTAAATAATAAGTAGTATACAAAAACACCGCACCTTGGTAATAAAACCTTGGTATGGTGTTTTTTCATGCACTACGTATTACTTTGTCGCTGGTTTTTCACCTGATTTAGTTAAAATACCATCAATGAAGCCATATTCCAATGTTTCTTCAGCACTCATCCAGTTATCACGTTCAGTATCGCGACCAATTGTCTTCAAATCTTTACCTGAAGCATCAGCTAAGATTTTGTTTAACTTAGCACGTGTCTTTGTCAACTGTTCTGCAATGATTGCCATGTCAGTTTGCTGTGTGCCGCCCGCAGCACCACCCATTGGTTGATGAATGAGGTACTCAGCATTTGGTAACATAAAGCGATGACCTTTTTCACCGGATGCAGCAATGATTGTTCCCATCGATGCTGCTAGCCCCATGACAATAGTTGTCACTGGCGCCTTGATGAAATTCATTGTATCAGTGATTGATAGTCCAGCTGTCACTGATCCGCCTGGTGAATTGATATACATAGAAATTTCTTTTGTTGGATCTTGGGCTTCTAAGAATAACAATTGCGCAACAATCGATGTTGCCATACCATCTTCAATTTCACCCTGTACCAAAATAATACGATCTTTTAACAAACGTGATGGTAAATCATAATTTTCACGTCCATTGGCTGTCTGTTCAATAACTCCTGGCCACATATATTTTACCTCATATCTTAGCGTGGTTAATTTAATAATTAACTTATATATATTTTAGCACATTAGAGATGAGAGTGCTAAAAAAATTATAACTTAGTTAAATCATACTCTATTCCTTGCTCAATCATTGTTGCTAACTGTGTCAATTTGCGCATACGATGATTAACACCTGATTTACTAATATCTAGTACTTCACCTAATTCTGCTAATGTTTCATCAGGATATTCTAATCTCACCTTCGCGATATCACGAAGTTTTTTGGGCAATAAATCTAGACTGCCTAGTGTGTCAATAATTAAATTAATCTGACTAACTTGTTTATTTGCTGCAATTGCTGTTTTTTGCATATTTGCTGTTTCAGCATTGACCAAACGATTAACTGAATTACGCATATCACGCATCATACGAATATCCTCAAACTTGAGCATAGATTGAGTCGCACCAATTGTCTGCAGAAAGTCCACTATCTTTTCTGCACGTTTTAAATAGACAATAAAACCATTACCTCGCTCAGAAATTTTTGATGGTAAATCAAATTCTTGCATCATTGTCATCAATTGCTCAGCCAATTCTTCGTGAGTCGTATAAATTTCTAAATGATAATTAGCTCGTTCTGGTGAATTAACTGATCCAGCAGCCAAAAAAGCACCACGTAAAAAAGAACGTCGTTTGTCAACCTGATTTAGAATACGCGGTGGTACTTCCGGATGCAGGCCAAATGGATCAATACCTAAATCATCCAGCACTTCATCAATCTTAGTTTTTAGTAATACTCCATAAGATTTGTGTTGTGATAAATGATTGTTATCTGTTACGCTGACTTCAACTTCAACTTCAACGTACGTTTCTTTTAAGAGTGTATAAATTCGACGGGCAATGGCGGCGTTTTCAGTTTGTACCCGAATAGTTTGATCAAGACCAAGGGTACTAACCCCATTCATTCTCATTAAAGCTGCTAATTCAGCTTTGGCATTTCCGGCATGAACAATCAAACCTGTCAGTTCTTTTTTTACATCTGCTGCATATGACATTTAGCATTGCTCCAAAATTTTCAATAGTTCTTCAGTGATTTTTTGGCCATCATGAAATGCGCCAGCATCACGTAACTGCAAAAAATCACCTGAAATTTGAGTGGCTCCTTGAACCACAACTGCTTTCTCGTCAAGCTTCACTTGATTAGAAATCTCATTCCATTTTTGAAAGTCCACAAAATCATCAGGAACTTTTTCACTATTTGAAATAACATAGTCAATTGCCTGCATACCAATGTGTGCATTTAAAGCAAGAAGATGTTGCGCATCTGTATACGCATCTGTTTCGCCTTTCTGAGTCATAATGTTGGCAATGTAAACTTGTTTAGCTTTAGTAAGTTGTAATGCCTCTCGGACTTCAGGAACAACCACATTAGGTAAAATTGACGTAAACAGACTTCCTGGGCCGTAGACAATTAAGTCCGCGCTCAAAATTGCTTCAACAACTTCTGGAGCAGCCTTAGGCTCTTCGCCCGGCTCATCACCTGTTACCCAAACATGGTCTATTGTCTGATGTGCACGTGTTATCTCGGCTTCTCCAGCAACTGTGTCACCATTTTTAAATTCAGCATGCAATACCAGAGGCTCGTTAGAAACAGGATAAATATGCCCTTGAACATGCATGAAATTAGCTAAGTATTGCACTGCATCAAAAATGTTACCATGCATTTCAGTCATTGCAGCGATAATTAGATTCCCCACAGCGTGCTTAGCAAAAAAATCATCTTTTGCATCAAAACGATACTGCATCACCTTTAAAAATTCAGCATCCGTATCTGCCATTGCTACGAGGATATTTCTAATATCTCCAGGAGGTACTATATTAATGTAGTTTCGTAGTAGTCCGCTTGATCCACCGTCATCAGCTACTGTCACAATTGCTGATAAATCAACTTCTTGTTTCACAAGTGGCTTAATAATTACAGGCAGACCCGAACCACCACCAATAATGACGATTTTGGGTTTCATATAAATGGTTAACCTTCCGTATACTTACATTCATTTTAACACAACATCCCCAACAAATTGCTAGGTGGTTTTAGCCGTTGGTTGAAAGATTTCTCGTTTAAGCTCGTGACAAATCTCGTTCAATAACTTCTTTCAAATACTTACCAGTATAAGATTCTGCCGTTTTCATAACCTTTTCTGGTGTGCCGGCAACCAATATCTTTCCACCACCAGCACCGCCTTCTGGCCCCATGTCGATTATCCAATCAGCTGATTTAATCACGTCCAAGTTGTGCTCAATCACTACAATAGTATTGCCAGCATCTACTAATCGTTCTAGCACTTCGAGCAAACGAGCAATATCGTCAGTATGTAAACCAGTAGTCGGTTCATCTAGAATATAAATTGTTTTACCATTAGTGCGTCGATGAAGTTCTGATGCTAATTTCATACGTTGGGCTTCACCCCCTGACAAAGTCGTTGCTGATTGTCCGAGTTTTACGTAACCTAGACCTACATCATTAATCGTTTGTAGTTTTTTAGCTATTTTGGGAATAGGCGTGAAAAATTCAAGTGCCTCTGAAGCAGTCATATCTAAGACCTGTGATATATTTTTGCCTTTATATGTAACTTCCAACGTCTCTGAATTATAGCGAGTACCACCACAAACTTCACAAGCAACATACACATCAGGCAAAAAATTCATTTCTATTTTGATCACACCATCGCCACGACAATTCTCACAACGACCACCTTTTGTATTAAATGAAAAACGTCCTTTATTGTAACCACGCATTTTAGCCTCATTTGTTTGTGAAAACAAATCACGAATATCATCGAACACACCTGTATAAGTCGCAGGATTAGAACGTGGTGTACGTCCAATCGGTGATTGATCAATATCAACTATTTGCTCTATATTGTCAATACCTTCGATTGATCGATACGCACCTGGCTTTTCAGAGTTGTTATTTAGTTTTTGCTTCAAAGCTCGCTTCAACACTGTATTGACTAAGGTTGATTTGCCAGAACCTGAAACACCAGTTACTGCGACAAACTTTCCTAAAGGTATTTTTGCTGTAATGTTTTTTAAGTTATTCTCTTTGGCACCTTTCACAGTAATCCAGTTGCCACTGCCTTTTCGGCGCTTGGCAGGAATTACAATAAATTTTTCCCCAGATAAATATTGTCCTGTTAATGAGCCTTTATTAGCTTCAACTTCAGCTGGCGTACCACTGGCCACAATAGTACCACCCAAAGCACCAGCACCAGGGCCGACATCTATCAAATAATCCGCCGCACGCATTGTATCTTCATCATGCTCGACAACAACTAAGGTGTTCCCTAAGTCACGCATACGATGCATTGACTCTAGCAACATATCATTATCTCGCTGGTGCAACCCAATAGAAGGTTCATCTAAAACATAAAGAACTCCTGATAAATTAGACCCGATTTGAGTAGCCAGACGAATTCGCTGAGATTCGCCGCCAGAAAGTGTTCGTGCTGAACGAGAAAGTGTTAAATACTTTAGACCAACACTTTGTAAGAAGCCAAGACGATCCTTAATTTCCTTGATAATAGGCGAGGCAATCTCCCTATCTTGTTGCCCCAAGGATACACTATTAAAAAATGCCAATTCTTGGTCAACTGGCAACTCTGATACCTCACCAATGTGTTTGCCATTAATTTTGACTGAAAGTGCTGCCTTGTTCAGGCGATAGCCGCCACAGGCTTTACACTTTAATTCTGTCATATAGTGAGTCATCTGCTCGCGTGTGAAATCTGAATTTGTTTCTGTGAAACGACGAGAAATATTATTCATTACCCCCTCAAAAGAAATATCAACATCACGAACCCCGCCAAAATCATTTTTATAATGAAAGTGAAACTCCTTTTCATCAGAACCATCCAAGATTAAATCTTGTTGTTTCTTAGGAAGTTTATTAAATGGTGTGTCCATGTCAATATCAAATTGCTCAGCAAATTGACGCAACATTTCTGGATAATAGTTAGATGATATTGGATTCCATGGCAGAATAGCGCCCCCATTCAAAGTTTTCGTGTCATCAGGAATTACCAAATCAATATCCACTTCGCGCGTAACACCCAATCCCTGACAAAACTCACAAGCGCCTAATGGTGCATTGAAACTGAATAAGCGTGGTTCTAATCGCCCTGCACGAAAATCCTTCAACTCTCCAAGATAATGATCAGAAAACTTCAGCGGTGCAATTGTTTTTTCATCATCACGGGTTACCACGTCGAGTTCAACTTGACCGTCATTCAAACGAATAGCTGCTTCAATCGAGTCAAATAAGCGCGACCTAGAATTACCACGTAAAACAATTCGATCGATCATAACGTCAATGTCATGAGACCTGTTCTTATTAAGATTCAATTGCTGTGAATCAATCTCAATAATATCGCCATCTACACGAGCGCGGATATACCCCTGTTTGCGCATATGATCAAATGCTGTTTCATGTGAACCTCGTTTTCCTTTAATAATTGGCGCAAACACTTGTAATCTTGTACCCTCAGGTAGGTTATTTAATGTATATTCAACCATTTGGTCGATTGTATACATAATTTTTGTACCATCTTCTGGATCATCTGGTCTCCCAACACGTGCGTATAATAAGCGGAAGTAATCATTGATTTCGGTCACCGTACCGACGGTTGAGCGTGGATTATTAGATGTTGTTTTTTGATCGATAGAAATAGCAGGTGATAAACCATCGATAGAATCGACATCTGGTTTATCCATTTGTCCTAAAAATTGGCGTGCATAAGAACTTAAACTTTCCACATAGCGTCTTTGTCCCTCTGCATATAGGGTATCAAAAGCTAATGACGATTTACCTGATCCAGATAAACCAGTAACGACTGTGAGTTGATTTTTAGGAATATTTACATCAATATTTTTTAAATTATGGGCGCGAGCACCGCGTATTTCGATATGATTTTTTGCCATTATTTTCTCTTTTTCGTTTATCTTAGTTCAATTAAAGATTAGCACGTGCTTTTAATTCCATTACCGTATCACGTAATTGGGCCGCCTCTTCAAAGTCAAGTGCTTTAGCTGCTGCTTTCATTTGACTCGTCATATTATCCACAATAGACTGTTGCTCATCTTTAGGCAAATCGTTAAACGCCACCTTTGTCAAATCAACAGCTTTTTCTTTAGTGGCAGCATGTGTGACAGATATTAAGTCACGAATATCTTTCTTAATTGTTTTCGGTGTAATACCATGTTGGGTATTATATTGTATCTGAATTTCTCGTCTGCGGGCTGTTTCATCAATAGCTTCACGCATAGATTTAGTCATCTTATCCGCATACATGATAACATGTCCATTTTCATTACGCGCGGAACGACCAATCGTTTGAATCAATGAACGTGGATTACGTAATAATCCTTCTTTATCGGCATCCAATATTGCTACTAAGGATACTTCAGGAACATCAATTCCCTCACGCAATAAATTAATACCAATTAAAACATCGTATTTACCCAAACGTAAATCACGGATAATTTCCGTGCGTTCAAGTGTTTTGATATCCGCATGTAGATAAGCTACTTTAATTCCCAAATCTTGCAAATAATCGGTTAGATCTTCAGCCATACGTTTGGTTAATGTTGTGATAAACACACGTTCATCACGCTCCGATCGCTTCGTTATTTCCCCGACCAAATCGTCAATTTGTCCCATAACAGGTCGCACTTCAATTTCTGGATCAAGCAGGCCCGTTGGTCGAATAATTTGTTGAACAACATGTTTTGAATCGACACGCTCATTTTCATAATCACCAGGTGTCGCTGACATATAAATAATCTGGTTAACATGTTTTTCAAATTCAGGAAGTTTTAAAGGTCGATTATCTAGCGCACTTGGCAAACGAAAGCCATAGTTAACTAGCGTTTCTTTTCTAGCTTTGTCCCCATTGAACATGCCACGAATTTGCGGCATGGTAACATGACTTTCATCAATAACAATCAAAAAATCATCTGGAAAAAAGTCAATTAATGTAAATGGTGGTTCACCCGCCTGACGACCATCCATCCAGCGTGAGTAATTTTCAATACCACCAACAAATCCCATTTCTTCAAGCATAGCTAAATCATATTCTGTACGCTGTTTAATACGTTGCGCTTCTAATAACTTACCCTCTTTTTTGAACAATTCAATTTGATCGTTCATTTCCTGACGGATACCGTCCAATGCCACCTGCATTTGATCGTCATCGGTCATAAAATGTTTTGCTGGAAAAATAGCTACATGATCACGGTCTGCTATCGTTTCTCCTGTCAAAGAATTAATTTCTCGAATCCGCTCAACTTCATCACCGAAAAATTCAATGCGCAAAGCCATTTCATCTTGAGAAGCAGGGAAAATTTCAATCACGTCACCACGAACACGAAATGTTCCACGATGAAAATCAATGTCATTACGAGTAAACTGCACATCAATCAAATCACACATTAATTGATCCCGCTCATACTCATATCCAACACGTAAACTGATAACATGATCCTTATACTGGTGCGGGTCTCCTAAACCGAAAATAGAGCTAACGGAGGCGACTACAATAACATCATTACGTTCAAGCAGCGAACTAGTCGCTGAGTTTCGTAATTTATCGATTTCATCATTCACAGCTGAATCTTTTTCAATAAATGTGTCAGAACTTGGAACATAAGCTTCAGGCTGATAATAATCATAATACGAGACAAAATATTCTACTGCATTGTTAGGAAAGAACTCTTTTAGCTCACCATACAACTGTCCAGCTAAAGTCTTATTATGACTTAAAACCAACGTTGGCTTCTTTACCTCCTTAATCACATTTGAAATAGTAAAGGTTTTACCCGTTCCCGTGGCTCCGAGTAATATCTGTTCTTTAACATGATGATTAATGCCACCAACTAATTTTTCAATAGCTTGTGGCTGATCACCGGTTGGTTCATATTGAGACTTAATTTCAAATTCATGTTCTATCTGTCGCTCTACCATTGACGTTCTCTTTTCATAAATCTGCTTATTATTTCATACTTAGTACACTATCGTTTCATTATAACAAAAAACGAACAAACGTTCTACATGAGCGCTTGTTCGTTTTTTGTGATCACTTGTCATCATCATCAGAATCGTTTTTTAATTCCGGTGCATCTGTGACATAATCGCTAAGTGTTGATTTCCCTTTATTCTTAGCCAATACACTCGAAGGGTTAGACTCGAGTGCTTTTTTAAGGGAAGCTAGTCCCTCATCTTTTTTATAACTATAATTCTTTTTGTTAATCAGATTAAAATCAGAATTTGACGTATCAAAGCGTAGTAAGTCGCCTGTAATAACTGCATCTGAATGACCCAAAACTTTTGTTGCATAATCGGACATTTCTTTGGCAACTTTTTGTAATCTTTTATCTGATTTGAGCGTAACTTGATCACCAGTTTTAGTATTAAAATACTGGTTATTATATTTCGTATACGCTGGCGTTACCCAATCACCATCACGGAAAACAACTTTACCATCGTACTTAGAAGATAGCATATCTTGGCCAAACATGGTCATATTCTCATCTGGAATACCAAGAACGTCCATTAAAGTTGGTAACATATCAATTTCACCGCCATATGTATGGTCAACAAAACCTTTTAGTCCTGTCGCATGAATCATAAATGGTACTTTTTGGAAGGTAGCTAAGTCATTATTAGTAAGTTTATCTTTACCAAGTAGCTGTGCAATGGCATCTTGATGGTTTTCAGAAATGCCATAATGATCACCATACAAAACAAATACAGAGTTGTCATACAAGCCAACTTCTTTAAGATAATTCATCAGCTCAGCAAATGCCTGATCCAAATAGTGCGCTGTTTGAACATAACCATCAACTGTTTTGTCCCCAGTTTTTGTTGCTGGGAAACTGATATTTTGTTTATCTAAATCATATGGATAGTGATTTGTTACAGTTATTAACTTCGCATAAAATGGTTGTGGGAGCTGTTCAATATACTTCGCACTGTCTCGCAAAAAAATTTTATCTTTCATCCCATAACCAATGTTATAGTTTGCTTTGTTTGCATTAGCATAATAAGCTTTAGAGAAAAAGTAATTATAACCAAATGATTTATAGGTGTTATCCCGGTTCCAAAAACTTGCAACATCCCCGTGGAAGGCGGCAGTTGTATAGCCTCTTTGTCCTAAGATAGCTGGTAATGACTCAAACGTATTACTCGTACCATACTTGACCATGGCAGACCCCGTAGCCAAACCATATAGAGAGTTTTCTTGCATCATCTCTGCATCAGATGTTTTACCCTGACCAACTTGGTTATAAAAATTATCAAAACTGAGTGTATTTTGATCGTGATAGAACTGGTTCAGGTTGGGGGTAACTTCTTGCCCATCAACTTTATAATCTATTAAGAACTGCTGAAATGATTCCAAATGAATCATAAAGACATTTTTACCTTTTTGCGTACCATAATACTGAATATTGGCAGGTAATTTTTGCGTAGCAACAAACTTTTTTACTTCAGCTAAATCAGATGGCTTTGCTCGTTTTCGACTTTCAGTTTGATTATACGTTTGTACAGCATTAAACACAGCATATTCATTCAATCCTAAATATTTAACAATGTAATTATTGTCAAACGAACGAGTCAATAAACCTGAACGATCTGTTGATGCGATACCGTAATCTACTAACATCAAGATGACACCAAAAAGTGTTGTTAAAATAGCAAACTTTTTTTGAACACCTTTATGGTCAATCGTTAATTGCTTGAAAACAACCAGTAGAATTAAGATTACAATATCAATAAATACAAGATAATCTGTCCAATGAATAATTGCCGCAATCGATTTACCAAGATTTGTCCCAGTTGAACTACCTGAACCCAAAATACCCATCGATAGGAAGTCTGAAAATTCTCTGTAGTATAGCATATTCGCAAATAACCATACTGATTGAATCAAATTAAAAATAATTGCCAACCAATAACTGGTTACACCACGAAAATACAAGGAAATACTTAAAAATATAATAGCCGTTGGAATGGGATTCAAAAATAGTAAAAATTGCTGCGTTGAACCTTCCACGCCTAAATTAAAATTCATATGATATTCGGCATATGTCTTCAACCACACCAGAACGACGTTTAATATAAAAAACCAAACTATCGGTGCCGAAGTATCCATGGTCCGTTTTACTTGGTGCCAGAGGTTTTTGGGGTTTGAGATGCGTTTTAATAAACTTATCATTTGTTATAAACGTGCCTGGTAACATCCTAATCGCATGTGTTGGGCACCCTCCTAATAAATTAGTTTGAAATCATGTAAAACATCATAAATTTCAATTGCAACTAAATCAATGTCATCAAACTGAAACTGTCGTATTTCACGATGTTCTTGAACTGTCCAGATTCTTGTCAATTGATCATACGTAACCTGTAAAGCTTCAATGCCAAAAGCATCAAAACGACGCGTTTGTACGCTGCCATCTGTTGAATCAATCATAGCACGTAACCGACTTAAAATTTGTTTCAAATTACTCGTATTGTATTTGTTGTCAAGCATCGTCACTTCTCCTATAATGGTGAGCAGGAATAATGTAAGCAATGATTCCTGCAAAGATACCAAAATAATAAGTAATAAATCGCCAGAGTAAGATAACGAGAATCAATGTCGCTGGATTTTTAACAAAAGGTGAGAACAATAATTGAAAACTAAGCTCCGCACCACCAACACCACCTGGAATAGGAAATAAAGAAATCACCATAACAATCATAATATTCATTGTTACTATCAGCCATGGATTAACAGACTGATATCCAAAGGCACGTATGACAAAATAAGGTATCATATAGAACGTAATTAGTTGTAGTGAAGTAAAAAAAGTGGCGCCAATCAATGCTTGCCAACTGCTAATCACGCGACGTGATTCGGTATGAAAATTATCAATCTTTTGCTTAATATTCGCAATTAATCGCTCAAAACGCTCGCGACGCATCATCTTTTTTACAACTATTGACACTAAATCAACTAAGCGTAATGTTAATGATGGCCAAAACATAACTAATATAATCCCAATAATTACTACAGCATGAATTGCTATGGCAAAAGGAATGAATGTTGCGAAGGTGGGATCAACCTGTTGATAAATAAAATGTTCGGCAGAGATATAGCCTATTATAAAGAATACCACAACAACAACTTGATAGACTAAAAACTTCATAAGAATAACAGACATTGCTCGACCAGTTTCTACTCCAGATCGCGATAAGCCGTATAATTGTGCCGGCTGGCCGCCAGTTGCAAACGGCGTGACGCCTGTTCCCAACAAATTTAGTAGTGGAACTCTTAATAAGGACAAAACTGTGGTGTGACGCCGATCTTCTTTGCTCAATAAGGTCCTTGTCGCAGCCGCCTCAAGGAAAATTGATAAAATCATCGTGAGCAGACCAAACAGTAACCAATGCCAATCCAAATTTTCCAACGCTACGGACAACTGGTGTCCTTTACCACTTAATTCTTTGGTTAAAAAATAAACGATAATAGCCGTCAGAACAATAACGACAATCATTGATAATCTATTACGTTTGAACATCGCAATTACTCACCCTTCTAACACCATTTCATATACCGCTTGTAACTTTTTCCCAATTTCAGGTAGATTTCGTGTTTGAGCTAATTTATAGCCTGTTTCACTTAAGTTAGGTGACTCCCCGGTTAAAATTTTTTGCATTTTGATTTCAAATTCATCTAAATCACAGGCTTTATAGCAATTTACCCCATTTTGTAGCCATTTTTTATATACAGGAATGTCACGAACTAAAACATTTTGCTTGGAAGCTAAAGCTTCTAGTACCACAATGCCTTCCGTTTCTTCGTGAGAAGGATACAAAAATAAATCTGCACCTTGGAAAGCACCACGAATGACATCTCCAGCGATATATCCAGGAAAAATTAAATTTCGTGGGTGATTGCCTTTTATCAAACGACTTATCTTATGAGGTACTAATCTTAAATCAGTGTAACCAAACCAAATAAAAATATACTCAGGATGCCTTTTAGCTAGTTCAACAAAGTCTAAAATACCTTTCCGCTCAAAGAAAAGCCCTACACTCATAATCACTTTTTGATCATCTGCCAAGTCAAAGTATTCACGAAACTTTTTTATTTTATCATCGTCATGCTGATATTTTTCTAAGGGAATACCATTAGAAATAGGAATGATTGGTTGGTTTAAACGGTATCCGCGCAGCAACTGCTTCGAGTAAGGTGTCGGCGTAATAATCGCGTCAGACTTACTATAAAGCGATACTAAGTATCGTTTAAATAGCGGTGCAATAGCATTAGAACCAGTAAAAGAATTTCGAAAATCTTCATAAGTTGAATGCCCATGGTAAACAACTTTTTTTCCCAATTTATGCGCCTTATTAACCATATGATGGCTATTCACACCATATGTATTAATGTGCAATATATCATAATCAACGGACTTGATATCAGTAGTTACTTCAACATCCGTGTAAGATAATGCTTCTTTTTGTAACTTTAACGCACGCCCAATACCAGATTTAGCTATTAAATTTTGATTTTCAAAATAAAGTAAAACTTTCAATTAATTTCTCCTGAATGGATTACGTAGGATACGTTTCATATATCCCACTTCTTCATCATTGGGATACTCATCTTCCACATCGCTAGCATGATAACTGGCCAAAACATCGTCATAAAATGCTAAAACACGTGTTGCAAAAGTATTTGCATCCACGTCTTTCATTTTTTTATGCCGATAAGCGATATCATGTTCCGTATTGGGTCGTCTAAGATATTTTGTAATACCTGCTAGTAGTTCATCATAATCACTCACCAATGTACCAATAGCTTCATTATCAACCAAATTATCTAAGTAAGGTGAATGTATAGCCACAAACGGTCTATCTGCTGCCATCGCCTCAATAAATGTTAAGCCTTGCGTTTCAGTATCTGAAGAACTTACAAATACGTCCGACATTTTATAATAATCAAAGATATCGTCATGATTGACCATTCCTGTAAATATTATTTTGTCTGCCAGAGCGAGTTCTTCAACCTGCTCTTCTAGAGATTTACGTGCTGGACCATCGCCAGCAATAACTAACCGTGCTTCGGGTATGGTCTGTAATACCTCAGAAAATACAGAAATTGTCACACTAATATTCTTTTCAAACGCTAAACGTCCCAGCGACAAAACAATAGGTTGTGATTCAGAGAAGTGATACTTTTCTCGTAAGTTAGTTTGTTTCGTGCTATGCTCTGGTAAACACACACCTGTTGGAATAACTCTCATAGGCGCAGTAACACCGTAACGACGCAACGTATCTTGAACGAGATTCGACGGTGCAATCACACCCGCCATACTAGCCATATAAATCTTCATAATACGTCCGACGCCATGTGGACCAATCAACATTCCCTTAGCAAAGTAATGGGTGTAATCTTCATACATCGTATGATAGGTGTGAACAGCAGGAATTTTTAATTGTCGTGCTACAAATTTACCCATTAAACCCAAAGAAAATTCTGTTTGGGTATGTACAATATCAAGATGTACGGATTTGGCGATTTCAACAGCTTGAATCAAGCCACGAAATGCGAGTCGCCGATCTTTAAATCCAAGATATGGTAGGCTGGAAAAACGATAAATATGCGATTCAAATTTATTTTTAGGTATCTTGGGGTCAGTAGATGTGAAAATATAAACCTCGTGCCCCTGACTTTCAAGTGCTTCTTTAAGTGTCTTAATCGAAGTCGCAACTCCACTGACTTGTGGAAAGTACGTGTCCGTAAACAAACCAATGTTCATTGTTTTCTCCAATGTTTAAAAATATACAAATTTCTATAAAAGCAATACTGCTATTATAACATTTTACGTAAAAATGGTCGAATACTGATGCATTTGTTCTTTACATAAAAAAAACAAATATTTTTTCATCCTTTACAACCTAGGAATTCAAAATATTTGTTGGTTTTTTCTATGTTACTCAAATACCATTTGGTTATGGTACAATTCTGAATAAAATCCGCCTTCAGCAACTAATTCTTGATGTGATCCTTTTTCAATCACTTGACCATCTTTAAGAACAACAATTTTGTCAGCACCAAGTATTGTTTTTAATCGGTGCGCAATAACAAAACTCGTGCGTCCAGCAATAACATTATCCATCGCTGCTTGAATTTTTGCCTCTGTTACCGTATCCACGTTAGATGTTGCTTCATCTAGTATTAAGAAATCCGGATTAGTTAAAATTGTGCGAGCGATTGATAATAGCTGTTTTTGCCCTGTTGAAAAGACTGAATTTTCGTCATCTACTTTGGTCTGATAACCTTCTGGCAAAGTCATAATGAAGTCATGAATGTTCGCTTGTTTGGCAGCATCAATCATTTCTTCTTCGGTAGCATTCGGTTCACCGAATTTAATATTGTCTGCAACAGTACCACTAAATAATACTGATTCCTGCAGCACAATGCCAATATGATCACGCAAAGACTGCAAGTCTAACTGACGAACATCAGTGCCATCAAACTTCACAGCACCTTCTGTCACATCATAGAATCGATTCAATAAGTTCATAACTGTTGTTTTTCCTGAACCGGTCGGACCAACAAGGGCTATCATCTCGCCTTTTTTAACGTCAATTGAAACGCCGTGAAGAATTTCTTTGTCATCATTATATCCAAAATGAATATTTTCTAGAGTAACACCTGACTTTAAGTTAGCTAATTTCTGACCATTTTCAGGGTTAACTTCTTCAGCTTGTTCATGGACATCACTCAAACGTTTGGCCCCAGTAACAGCTAACTGCAACATATTATAAATAGATGTGATTTGTGTAATTGGTTGGTAATATTGCTGTGAATAGTTAACAAACACCACAATTAATCCCAAGCCAACCGACTTATCCATACCGTCATGAACAATTAACCATGATCCAAAGAAAATCACAATAGCTAAGTTCAACAATGACAATCCTTGCATTAGAGGAAACAACATACCAGAATACATCTGTCCCTTATAAGTAGCTTGCTTCACTCGCTCATTATAAGGACCAAAATTAGCGATTGATTCTTGTTGCAATCCTTGCGTGATAATAATCTTCTCACCATTAATTTGTTCGTTAATATAGCCATTCATACGGCCGGTTTCAGCTTGCTGCGTGTCAATATATTTTCTAGCACGACTAATCACAAACCAAGCAACAACAATAGCAACTGGGGTCGAAGCCATCGTCACCCATGCTAATTTGACATTCTGCTGAAACATCATAATAATGATGCCAACAAACAAAGCAGATTGTGATAGAAGTTGGAAAATAGCTTGATTCATCGCGTTAAAAATATTGTCTAAGTCAGACGTGAACAAAGATAAAATTTCACCATCTTGATGTGTGTCAAAATATTTAATCGTCATCCTTTGCAATTTAGCAAATAGACCAATTCTCATTCGACCTGATGCTTCTGAACTAATACGACTAGATATAAAACTAGAAATAAACATTGTCAATGCTGTTAAGGCAAAGAAAACCATCATTGCTTCCAGCGCATGATAGAAAGGTGTTTTGCTAGCAGAAGCCTGCGTTTGAGGATTCAAATATTGACCTAAATAGGTCGATAATTCTGTGATGGCTTTTCCCATGTAGACTGGTGCTTTAACTTGAAAATAAGTTGAAGCTATTGTCACAACAACAACAAAAGACAATGCTAACCAATAACGCTTAAGGTATTTTGCGAAATATTTAATTGCTTGTTTAATATCTGCCATTATTCTGCCCCTTTCGCTTTTTGTGTTTGATAAATTTCAGCATAGACAGGTGAATTTTTTAACAACTCGTTATGTGTACCGATACCAACTACCTTACCCTCATCCATTACTAAAATGCGATTAGCATGAATAACTGAACTAATTTTTTCAGCAATTACAATTGTCGTTGTTCCTTTTAGTTCTCGATCAAGTGCTTCTTGAACCAGCTTTTCAGATCGCGCATCTAATGCCGATGTTGAATCATCTAAAATCAATATTTTAGGACTACCAACAACACCTCTCGCTATAGAAAGACGTTGTTTTTGACCACCAGAGAAATTGGCAGACCGCTCTTCAACAGTATGGTCAAAACTATCTTCATACCGGCTAACAAATTCCGCAGCCTGTGCAATTTCAGCAGCTTTTTGAAAATCTTTTTCGTTAGCATCTTTTTTACCTTGACGCAAGTTTGCTGCAATCGTACCACTAAACAATATAGCCTTTTGTAAAACAAACGAAACCGCAGTTCGTAACGATTTTTCATTTACTGATTTAAGATTTACACCACCAACAGCTATCTCACCTTCCGTAGGATCATATAATCTTGGAATTAATTGTGCAAGTGTTGTCTTACCCGATCCAGTTGCGCCGACGATACCAATCATCTCACCTGATTTAATATCAAACGTTACGTTTTTTAAAGCTGGTTTAGTATCTCCAGGATAGGTAAAAGAAACATTTTTGAATGAAATGTCTCCGTTCAAATCACGCTCGGGCGCATCTTGTGCATAGATTAAGTCTGGTGTGGTATCCAAAATTTCTTTAATACGTCTTAGAGAAACAAAACCACGGGATGCAAAGGTGGCCATCATACCACCTATCATGATAGCAAAGAGTATTTGCATTAAATAGGAAGTAAAAGAAGTAATCGCAACTAAATCATTAGGATGCTTGACAACATCGCGGCCTACAATTAAAATAGCTGCGCCAATGGCAACATAAGATATTAACATGAACATCGGCATCATAGTTGAAAATAAATAACTAACCGTCGTGTTGACATGCGTCAACTTGTTAGAATTATCCGTAAAGCGGTTCGTTTCATTTTCTTCTTGGTTAAAAGACTTGACAACACGAACACCTTGAAGGTTTTCCTTGGCTAATGTGTTCGTTTTATCAATTAGCGTTTGAATTTTAGCAAAGAACTTTCCCATTTGCTTAAAAATCACTTGCGAAGCCATAAAAATCAATACAACCATTAAAATGACAATCCACCACAAACGCGGTAATGTAATCAATGCCAAAATAAAAGCACCTACAAACAGTATCGGAATACGTGTCAAAGACTGTAAAATCATCATGATTAGTTGCTGCACTTGATTGACATCATTTGTCATACGGACAACCAAGTTACCTGCTGAAAACTTTTCAATGTTGCCAAATGAGAATGATTGTATTTTTTTATACTCGTGTGCACGAATATCTGCAGCAATCGCTTGTGAAACTTTGGATGCAAAAACTGTATTAATTACACCAGCGACCAATCCGATTAAAGCTAAAAATAACAGTTGAAATCCGTAAGTAATAACCTTATTTTGATCATCAGCGATAATTGCTTTCATAACCTGTTGCAGTAACCGTGGTTGCCACAATGATGCAACAGCCATAATAACCACCGCAATAATTGAAAACATAATATCACGAGTATACGGCTTTGCATGTTCTTTTAAAATTTGCATTTTATTTCCTCTTTCAAGACATTAAAAATTAATGTTACGCTATAGAATGTCATTTTTCAACTACTTAATACGCAATTAGTATAGGAAAGATTACTTTTCCTGTCAATGTAAAATATACTAATTATTTACTATTTTTCAGCACATAAAAAACCAGTACTTTTCGTACTGATTTTTTAATCATTTATATATTTAACATTAGAATTGTTTCTTATCAGCTTCTTTGTTAACTAATATTTCTTCACCATTTGCAGTGATTGTGAATGTCTTATCAGCAGCATTAGCAACCAAGACTGCAACATTTTCACCAGACTTATCCTTACGAGTAATCTTGATTGTTGTGTCAGATGGTGTCTCAACATCAATTGATCCATCCAAATCAAATGCAGCAAAGTTGTTACGCCATGACAAAAGCTTCAATAATTTAGCAACAACTGGGCGCTTAACTTCTTCCTTAACTTCATCAACTGAGTAGTAGTGACGGTTGATATTACGACCTTCTTTTGAAGATTCAAGCAATTCAATATCATTTTCACCGGCCAACAAACCAACATAATAGATTTGTGGAATACCAGGTGCAAACACTTGGAAGACACGACTCAGTAAGTACGCAGCATCATCATTTCCCAAAGCTGAGTAATATGTTGAGTTAATTTGATAGATATCCAAGTTGTTGTATGAAGCAGAAGAATATGTCTTCTTCACGTTAGCACCAACTTTGTATAACTCTTCAGATGCATAATCAATTTCTTCATCAGTCAAGACATCACGTGCATCAACAACACCAATACCGTCGTGCGTATCCAAAGTAGTAAATTGCTTCATTGGTGACATCTTTAACCACTTAGCCAATTGATTTGTCTTACCTGAGTATAATGTATAAAGTGTAGTCATTGGCAAAGCAAAATCATATGTGAAGTAACCATGATCATTGATCTTCTTAGGAATTGAATAGTGTTCATGAATTTCTGGCAAAATTTCGGCCTTTAGAGGTGTCAAAATTTCACGAACCTCGTTCAATGTGTCCCAAATTTCAGGTTCAACGAAGAAGTCATTTGTGTCAACTTTTTTAACAGCGTATGCAAAGGCATCCAAACGAATTAAGTTAGCCCCATGCTTCACCATATCTTCAAGAGTTGTCTTGATAAATTCTTTAGCGATAGCTGAGTTTACATCAATATCAATTTGTTCTTCACCAAATGTGTTCCACAAATTTTCAGTTGTACCATCATCAAAAGTAATTTCTTGAGTTGGTGCCTTATCCTTACGCTTGTAAATCAAGTCAACATCAGCTTGTGTTGGACGATTTTCACCAGCCTTGGCCCAGAACTTTTCCCAGCGAATGAAGAAATCCTTATACTTTGATTCATCATGATTCTTCTTGAAATCTTGATACATAACAGACTCACGTGAAATGTGGTTGATCATGAAATCAAACATCAAGTAATATTCTTCACCTAATGCTTCTACATCACTCCAATCACCAAATGCTGAATCAACACGTGTATAATCAGACGGTGCAAAACCACGATCTCCGGTTGATGGGAAAAATGGCAACAAGTGAACACCACCAATAGCATCACCAATATCTTCCTTCAATACCTTATGAACGTCCTTAAGGTTTTTACCCAATGAATCAGCATATGTGATAAGCATTGCTTTGTTTTGAATTTCCATAATTATTTTTCCTGCTTTCTGTTAGTTATAATTGTAATAATTGCGATAATAAGAAGTACTGATCCCAAATATGGAATAGTTGCATAGGCTGACGCCGCAGCACTGCCACCACCATGACCAATGATTTTTGCAAATGCTGCAACAACCATCGGTTCAACGAATACACCAACGTTAAATCCGATTAATATGATTGATGTTACCAATGACTGGCGTGCAAGTGGTGCCAACTTTGGTAATTGGTTAAAAATAAATGGTGAAATTAGTTGTAGCGGGAATCCTATTAACAAAACTCCTAAAATCAACATACCAAAGTTTCCATTTGAGAAGGCAACCAAGAAATTTGAAAGTGCCATTAATACTAATCCAATTTGTAGTGTGAAACGACCAAACTTAGCAACAAACCAACCATATGTCACACCACCAATTGTTGCTGCAATCAACATGGCTGACAATATTGGTGAAGTATTATATCCGTCTCCCTTCAAGTCAGCCGCCATAAATGGAAAGCTTAGTTGAATGGCCATATAATCAATCACAAGGAAAGCAGCAAATAGTGTCAGTAACAACACTAAGGGACTAATACGAGTTACTTCTTCCACTTGTGTGCTGTCCGTTGTTTCTGTCTTAAGCGGTGTCATTTCTGATGTATCAGGAACTCGCTTAATGAACAAGAACAAAATCGGAAATGCAATTAGATATACCAAGAATGTTGCGTGCCAACCAAATGCTAACAACAATCCTGCTAACAATGTTAATACTGCTTGTCCGACTTGTTCAGCAGCTGCACGGTATCCAAGCATCGAAGACCGTGTCTTGCCATCATACATCACAGCAATCATGGAGACCGCCAGTGAGTTGAAAATACCAAATCCAGCACCTAATACCGTTCGTGATGCTAAAATAAGTACATATGAATCAGTAAAAAATGGTATCACTCCAGCAATTCCAACCAATGTTACACCTAAAATGATTGTATTTTTATCGCCCAATTTAGCAGCTATAAAACTGCTCAAAAGAACAAAAATAGTCACAGTAATAGAAGGTGTAGTGGCCAGCACTTGCGCTTCGGTAGATGAAATATGCAATGCCTCTGTCATTTGTGGCAATGCGCCGTTAATAGCGTATGCACTTGTCAAGACAAATGAAATGCCCAAAAAAGCAATTTTAGTGAGCAAACTATCTTGTTTAACCATGTTATCTCCTTCATTTATGATAATCGCTTACCATAATATTGTAACCGGTTCCACCATGAAATGTCAATCGTTTAATACACTTTTTGTGAAGAAAATAACGAGTGTGTTTTCTGAAACATCAGTGAAAACATTATCATTAAACGATTTGTTTGGATCAATTTGTTCTTAAAAAAAATAAAGTATTGACCATATTTTATCAAAATATAGTGTCAATATCATTAAAAAGTTCCACTTGCAAGCCATCATTATCAAGATTGAAAACTGCTACCGCACCATTTTTGGGTCTTTCAGCTTTGATAAAATGGCCATAGTGCTGTGCTAGATTACCTATAAGCTGCCCGTGTGTAACCAATAAGACATTAGCATTAGCCTTTTGTGTCATGAGAAGTTTCTCTAATGCGGCGTCTATTCTTTGCCAAAAACTTGTAGCGTTCTCGCCTAGATGTTCTGGATCCACTTCGTAAATTTTGTCCATAATTGCCGTCATATCTTGCACCTCTGCGGCAATAGCATCTGGTGTCCCTTTAGCAACACCAAATTCTTTAGCCACAGCACCCCACAGCACATCATTACTACCACCCTCAAAGCTACCAAAAAAGTATTCACGCCATTCTGGTGTAATTTGTAACCTGGTGTGCTCGTGAATATTTTCAGCTAAGATATATTCTGCTGTATGCATCGCACGTGAAGTATCTGAAGAAAAAGCTGCATCAAAAGCTACGTTTTTTAGTCTTTTACCAGCTTCCTGGCCATCTTTTTCACCTTTCTTGGTTAGCGGTGTATCAGCCCAACCCTGCACTTTATTTAATATGTTAAATATTGTCTGACCATGACGTACAACATAAAGTTTCATTCGTTCGTCTCCCTCATCCAAGGTTGTTCACTAATCTCATTTTGTGTCAATATCAGATGCATTGTTTTTTGTGCTTGTGGAACGAACATTTTTGGCTCTGGATAAACTGGCACGAATTGTAAATCAAGCGTTTCAGTACCATCTTTCAACATCTCACCACCAACATGTTCAACTTCAAACCCAATGCCAATGGTTTCTTGCGCATCACCCCAAGAATTTTTTTCTACCTCATTTGTAGCAATTCCTAACATGCGAGTGACTTTAACATCCAGATTCGTTTCTTCTTTAAATTCTCGTTTAACTGCCTGCATTGGTGAGTCACCGTACTCAAGATAACCACCAGGAAATCCCCAGCCATCATCGGAGTCCCAACGTTTTTCTAATAATATTGCATCATGTGCATCATTCCACAATACACCAAATGCAGAGACAAATATCATGCCTTCATGCCCGACTTTTTCACGCATACGCGCAATGTAGTTCTTTTCCATATTAACTCTTAACCACCTCAGCAAAATCAGGTAATAGACTTTTAGCTAAGTCGAACAATAAATCCTTATGAATGAAATCTTCTTTAAAAACTTCTGGTAATATTTCTTTTGCTAAATACTTCACACTGGCCATATCTGTGAATTCAGCGAGTGCTTCCAAACTACTTTGAAAAATATTCACAAAGACAGGTTCCGGGTTAAACTTTTCTAACTCACCGTATGCCTCATAGAGCAAATCAATTTTATCAGAAATAGATAAAATTTTACCCTCAATCGTATCATCTTTTCCTTCGCCTAGGCGGCGTGTATATGCAGCTTGAAATTGTTCAGGGATTTCTGTTTTAATAAAGTTTTCTGTCATTGATTCTTCAACATCAGCTAACATTGAACGTAATGTTGATGTCGCATATTTTACTGGTGTTTTAATGTCACCAATAAATCTTTCTGTATAATCATGATTTAAAGCTTTTTCATAAACTGATTTCCAATTAATTTGAGCACCATTTTGTTCTTCAACATCAGCTAAAAATTGAGCAATTTGAGTGACTTTCCATGAGTGTGAGGCTACACTATGGGGCTGGTATTTAAAAAAACCTGGAGCTCGGTTAATGAGTTCAAGTTGACTCATTCCCATGAAGTATTGATGCATTGGCATTATTTATCAGAACATTTAGCCACTTACAATTTATGCTAAATGTTTTTCCTCCTATTTTAATTGCTTCTAGTATATCTTATATCTTCTTTCGGTGCATGTTTTACTCCTCTATTATCTATTTTTAACAAGCCAACCATAACGGCAACAATGCTACTTTTTCTTGAGTAGCCAATATACATCGGCTGCCAAACTTTAGTAAATTTATTTTTATAATGATGTAAGCCCTCAAAGGAATAAACCTTTGATCCAAATTGGTAGACCAAATTAGCCAAGCGCTCACGTCCAAAACTTTGGCGATGCTGGCCTACATTAGCCAAAGGTGACATACCCAAATTAAATATTTTAAAATGTCGCTGTTTAGCATAATCAAATACATTGACGAATAAGACATCCATGACACCATTTGGTGCAGCATGCGTAAATCTCATTAGGTCAACTGACATTTGTTGTTCTGTATATGAAGTCACTAGCGTTGCAAATGCTTCAATTTGTCCTTCTTTTTCCAGTACAGCTATGGCACCACGCTGCAAATAATTTTCATCAAAGAACCCAAGTGAATATCCTTTTTCTTCACGTCCAGCAAGCCATTTATCACTAATTATTTTCATTTGCTGTAACACGTCATGATTAAATGGTGGTTCTAATACTCTAAATTTGAAACCAGCACGCGTTGCCTGATTCATTTCAGAACGAATATTCTGCATTTTTTTACCAGCCGTCGAAAAATCATCAAGGATAACCAATGCTTCCTCACCTAATTTGAAAAAATCATAACCGAATTCATGAGCTATCATGGCAATTTTTTCACTAATTTCATAAAAAACTGGCACATAACCAAGAATATCTGACTCGTTTACAAATTGCTCCATCGCTGCAGCAAAGTACTCCTCGTTCCCAAAAGGGTCGCCCATAACCATCGCCTTGTTGTTAATAATTCGAAATTGAATACCAACAACATCTTCATCATCGATTTGGTAAAAATATAATCTTTTATCACCCAAAAAAACGAGATTAGTGTAATGATTATCACCTATCGCCAAAACTTTATTCACTCTTGCTTCATCTAAGCTTACTCCAAGCTGAATTTGCTGTGCATGCAAAAATTTAGACAAAGCCAAACCAGAAATAGAGACCACACTGATCATAATGAGACCGACATACCACCAATGCATAGATGGTAAGCTACTAACATGGCGGAAATGGTGATGAATTGGCGGTAGATTAATCACGCCCAAAGCCAAATAACTAATAATTAGTGCAGCCCAAATCAGAAAATCTACGACTTGCTCTTCCCAGGAATGAATAAACTGCTTCCTATACAGAGACTTTTTACTAAACAATGCTGCTATTAGCATAATGGCTATCAAAAATAACGGGAGCACATACTGGTAAAAGAAAAATACGTATGTAGCCACTAGTAACAAGACAACAATAGTCGTTCCATAAGCACGTTGTACCCGATTAGCAATGCCACGTGCACTAATTAAGATTAAAAAGCCAAATAAAATATTGGGTAATTGGTTGATTAGGGTATATGTGACCGGCCAAGAGCGTAAGTGATTAAAAACGAATATTTGTGCTGCAACTTTTGGCATTGTGCCTGCTAAGACAAACAACACACCAGATAAATAGAGTATAATAATCAAAAATTGGTGAACAACCGATTGAGCAACGTAATGTGGCACACCTCGAAAACTAGCATTAATTCGTTTAGAAATACGTAAAAATAAAAGAACCACAGCACTCAATAAAGGAAATAAATTATAACTAACGCGATACAATATGAGCCAGATAAAACCATCCACACGGGTTACATCAAAAAACGACAACATAATGATAATTGCAACGTCAAATGAACCCCAGGTCCCAGGTGTCATGGTGATCAGAGCAATTGCACTAGCAATAATAAAACTAAGTATTATTTCTGATGCACTAATATCAATATCAATAAAACGACCAATTAATATAAACAACCCTACTTGAGCGGACAGCGTAATAACTGAATTGACTATAAAACGTATAACAACTATACTTTTCAAATCTTGCCAAATATTTATTCGTTTACTAAAGGAAACAATAATCCCAATAATAGCTACTAAAATGAACAGAGCTAACCACATTAATTGTTCTGTTAATTGTCTACTAGAATCTAATATTAAAATGATAAAAGCAATAATAGTTGCAAAGAGTAGACCGCTTTGTCCAAGTATATACATTTGTATATACGGCTTAATCAGCTTTTCTTTTGGCTGATCATTATAAAAAATACGTCGTAAAAATACACTTAAAACACCAATAAAACCAGCATTTAGGTTGAAAATATTAACTAACCATGCACGCTGCAACATTTCACTCGTAGTTAGTTCGTAACCTTGCCATTCTCGCAAAATAAGATCATTGAATAACGTTGGTACAATCACCAAAAATCCAGCTAACAATAGCAATACCATTTGCCACCAAGCAATGTCATTCATTGTCGATAAAATTGCATGCCACGTGATTTCTCGTGTCATAATGAACAGCTGGCTAATCAACACCAGTGTCATAACTAATATAATTAACTTTGATAAAACGTGATTAATACCCTTCATGCTTTCCCCCAAGTAAAAATGGTGTAATCAACTGTGCAAACTTCCGCGGATTGGTGTACGTTACGAAGTGCCCGTGGCCACGAAGAATCAAAACTTTGGCAACTAGCATAATTTTTGAAATATTTTCGATGTGTTGCCGTTTAACGACATCAAATTGCCCGATAACAAATAATGTCGGTATAGCTAGTGTCTTTAATTGTGCCCGTGTAATATTCAGCGGCTCACTCATGACATGAAGTTGTACATGACGGCGACGTGCTTTCTGACTAATTGGTGAAAATAATTCAGTTACAAATCGTGCAATAGCATCCCCCCACCATAAAATACGATAAACACCATCGGCCGTTAGATTAGGCGCGTTCAAAACCATTCTAGAAACATGATTTGGATTTTTAACGGCATATTTCAATGCAATATTTGCACCGTCACTATAACCAATTAGAATTATTTTATCGATAGAAAGTCCTTGTCTCAATTCGTCGATATCACGAATCACATCTACCATATTAATAGATTTTTTTGTATTAGAAGAGCGACCATGTCCTCGAGAATCTATCGCAATCACATGAAAGTATGCCGTATAGTTAGGTAATTGTCGCTTAAAATAGCGAGCGGAGCTACCATTTCCATGTAATAAAAAAACAGTTTTTAACTGATCATTACCATATTCGTCATATACAATTTTTGTACCATCCGACATAACTTTTGTGACTGTTTTCATATTTTCTCCATAATAAAAGGAAGCTTACGCTTCCTTTTATTATACTGCCACTATATATTACTTGTCATCTGCTGGCTTTTCAGCATCGTCAGTAATTTTTTCACTTGTTTCTTCAACCTTATCAGCAGGTGTAATGTCAGCCACAGTTGGCTTTTCAGTATCTACTGGATTGCTAATAGAACGAATAGCTGATAATTCATATGTTAAAATAACACCTTCAGCATCTAAATCAACAGTCTTCGCAGCGTTATCCACGCTATCAACAACTGCATGCAAACCACCAATGGTAACAACTTTGCTACCTTTTTGCATACTTTTTTGCATATTTTGTTGTTGTTCACGTTGCTTCTTTTGCTGACGTGACATAAACCAGAACATTGCCACAATAATTACTAATGGCAAAATCAAATTCAACGACATTCTAACTCCTACTTTCTTAAGCGAGTTTAGCTACGTGTTCCATTTCACAGTAACTTTCACTCATTTTGCTAATACTATTATTATACCAAACTTAGAATAATCGTGCATTAGGCTTATTATATCCATATTCTTCCATAACAGTTTCACGGAAAGCTAACAGTTCATCATTTTCAATAGCAGTACGCATATCTTCCATGAATTGTAATAAGAAACGCAAATTATGCTCCGAAGCCAATTGTGCTCCCAATAATTCATTTGCATTAAATAGGTGATGTAAATAAGAACGAGTTAATGTTTTAAAAGGATTGTAGCCTGGAATATCATACTGCGCTAAATTGCCAAATTGTTCCTTACGAATAGGATTTGGCGAGTAATAACTCAAATCAGGATCTAACGGCGTGAAATCATTTTTATATTTTGAATTTCGGATGACAACCCGACCATAACGTGTCATCAATGTTCCCTTGCGTCCTATTCTAGTTGGTAATACACAATCAAACATATCAACACCGCGCATAACGCCATCTATTAATGAATCAGGTGCTGCTACCCCCATCAAGTAACGTGGCTTATCTTCTGGTAATAGTGGCATGGTGAAGTCAAGAACACGATTCATTTCAGTTTTCGATTCACCGACTGATAGACCACCGACTGCATATCCAGGTAAATCCATATCGACCAAGTTATTAGCCGATTCAGTACGCAAAGCTTTAAAGCCTGCTCCTTGAACAATACCAAATAAAGCCTGTGTATCTGTCTTCTTATGCGCTACTTTAGCTCGCTCAGCCCACCGTAATGAGCGTTGCATTGAATTCTTGATATAATCATAAGTTTCAAAATAAGGAATGGCTTCATCTAGCTGCATCATAACATCAGACCCAAGGTTATTTTGAATCCGCATAGCTACTTCAGGTGATAGAAACATTCTGTCACCATTAACATGATTCTGGAAAGTTACGCCTTCTTCTTTTAATTTACGTGCATCAGACAATGAAAAAACTTGAAAGCCACCAGAATCAGTTAAAATAGCCTGATCCCATCCCATATACTTATGCAAACCGCCTGCTTCAGCAATTAATTCATCTCCAGGACGTACCCATAGATGATATGTATTGCTTAAAATGAATTGTGAACCAATGTCTTTTAATTCGCGTGTGCCCACACCTTTTACAGCACCTTGTGTGCCAACCGGCATAAACATCGGTGTTTCAAACGTACCGTGTGGCGTGTGAATACGACCTCGTCGAGCACCTGTATACTTTTCAGTATGAAGATGTTCATACCATACTGCAGGATGTTTTTCATTTGCCATGTGTCTTCTCCATTTCTAGCAATGTATCGACCATTTCATGTTGAAATTACCACGAAAATGATAATTTGATACTTTACCATTGTACGTGAAAAATCCGAACACTGTCAACTTAATCAACCCCTCCAGCATATGACGGATTCTTCTCTTTTTAATCATTTAACAAATGATCAAACCATATCCGCCCTACTAATTCAATAGTACACACCGTGGTTTCTTGAACCCTAAATCCATGATATTTTATCTTGTGGTTTGATTAAAGCACCACACCTATTTTTGAAATACCATTCATATTTTCTTGGCAACTAACGACATACATGTGGTTACCAACAAAAAAACGGTCAATAATAATATTGATCGTTTTTTTATAATAGCGCTAGAGGGAGTTTATAAAACCCTTTAACACCAGTACATAAGGCGTTTTGTGTTACTTTGTGTGTTATTTTAATCAATTAGTCCGTTTAAAATACTACCTGTTTCATCACTCGCTCGCTTAGTTATCCCACTATAAATATTAAGTGTGATACTGGCATCTGCATGACCTAAATATGTCTGTACCTGCTTAACACTTGCGCCCTGATCAATAGCCAATGTAGCCCAAGTGTGGCGTAATTTGTGCATTGATAAGCCAACTGCTACACCATACCTATCACTAACATCATGTAGCCACTTATTAGGTCGTAACGGTTGTAATGTCTTACCGCCATTGGTGAATACAAAATCATCATCATTTTTATATTGGGTGGTATCATACCAACTAGCCAATGCTCTAACCATTGAACTCTCAATTTTCAGAGTACGCTTACTTGTTCTGCTCTTTGGTTCTTTTAGATAAGTGCTACCTGCCAAGCCACGGCCCAATGCCTGCTCAATGCTGATATAACCGCCATCAAAATCAATATGTTGCCATTCTAACGCAAGTATTTCTTCTGTTCGCATACCAGTGAAAGCGCCTAATCTAAGCAGTGTGTATGCCTGTCGATTGACATATTGGTATTTCTTATCTAAAACATCTATAAACTCTTTAAATTCTGATGCCTCCATGAATTGCTTAGGCTTATCAAATACTCGTCTCTCTTTTGGTAACTCAACCTTAACAAATGGATTATTTTCTATCATATCCATCTTTACAGCCACATCTAACATTTTACGGAAGTACCCTGTAACTTTTCTGTACATCTGCATTTCTCGTTGTAATGTGTTAATGTATAGTTGTAAGTCAATGGGTTTGATTTCATTTACCTTGATGTCAGCCCATTGTGGAAGCACGTGAAGCCTAAATATGGTCATGGTTTTACCTAACGTACTTTCTTCAACGCTTTGCTGATAGGTGTTTATCCACATATCATACAACTCTTTAACGGTCATAACGTTAGGGGTTGTTTTTTTATTGTATTTACTCTGTCCATTGCTAAACAGAGCCACCTCATTGTTAAACCACTGTTGTGCACTACGTTTACTGTCAAAACCTCGTTTCTTGGCTCTTGCTTGCGTTCCGTCCTGATGCCTACCAATGTAGCCCACAACTTCATAGACTTTACCATGTTTGCTATCAACTTGTTTTATCTGCATTTTTATACTTCCTTTTGATGATTGAGACAAAAGGTCAAAATAAAAAAGCGTGGTAATTTCAAACTAACACGCTTTCATTATTTCACACTATTTGACTGGTTGCACGTTTTAATCGTAGTAATGTTTCACTGCTTCATCAATTTCATCACGATCATATCTGATACCATGTTCTGTCGGATAGCCCTTTACCTTGCCATTCTTAACATAATGTTTCATGAATGTGTTATCAGCAACACTGATATATTGATGTGCTTCATTTCTGTTTAACCACTTTGGCCAACGTTGTAATTGTTGCATCATTTATTCTCCAATGCCTTAATTTTAGATTCATGTACTTGTACTTGACTGTTTAGACGTTCCATACTCTCAACTACCCCCTTGATTTCTTTTGAGAAGTAGTTAATTTCGTTGGTTAATAGCTTTATTGTTGTATACATTTTCCATGCTATCAACCACAGTGGAATGCCAATAATAATAATTGTTTGAATAGCCATAATGCCCCCTATTGTATTGATGTGTTTAATTTCAAAGTTACAATATCGTATGTGATCACGTTGTTAGAATCATCTGGACTGATACTAGCAATATCGTAATAAGTTTTATCTGGTAACATAACAATTAACTTCTTATTAATCGCTTTGTTATGCCTCACTACAATCAAAATAGTGTCTTCTAAACTTGTTCCTGTAATGGAATATTGCTGTGTCATGCTACGAGTACGTGGCGCATATTTTAATCCTATTTGCGAGACAAACTGTTTAACTTTTTGTCCTGTGTTAGGATTAACCACTGATTTAACTGTGCCAAACTGTGCTCTTTTATTGAAGTCACTTGGTTTGTATTTAAGTAATTTATATCTAAGCATTGGCAGCCCCCACAATCTCACTTCTAAGATTTGTCAACATGATACGAACTCCAGTTGAATAACCATTACTCAATTCACGATCATAGTACATTGAAGTAGCCAATGTCTTAATCAAACGGTTATACAGCTCTGCATCAACCGCTAAAATATCATCATCTGTGATTTTCATTTGAATAGATGCCTTAATCATGGCAGTGGCGCCACTAATCAAGCTCGTAAGTGTTTGAAGCTCGTTCTCTTCATCATCAATATTTAGTTCATCTTGTAGCTCTTGTGGTGTAATTAACGCCATGTGCCACCTCCTGTGGTTATTTAATATGTACGCACCCACTACTGGGTACATGAGTTTACTTACCTGAACCAAATGTAATGAACTTACCTGCATTAGTGTCAGCTGGCTTAAAGTCTGCACGCAAAGCTACTGCGAGAATACGTTCAAAGTTTTCATTGTGATCCCATTCAATCGCGACATCAGAACGCATAGCTTCCAACACGAAGGCTTTAGGGTCACCAACAAAGGCTTTTGCATCACCATCAACACCAAGCACATCATCAGAAACAACAAGTACACTAGCTCCAAACAATGCCTTACCTGATGCACTAGCGATTGAATCTTGTAACAAGTAACGACCATTACCATCTTTCAACAAATCAACAGCATTGTAGAAACTTTCAGTCACAATCCATTGGCGTTGATAGTTTGCCAAGCCCTTATTATATGCTGTCTTTAAGTCATCAGTTGTAGTTGCTGACACAGCAGTGGCTGTTTGCAAAATCTTTCCAATTTGGTACTGCTCTGTTAATTCCTTAGCCTCTTGAACATACGTGTTGAGCAATGTTTTAAGGTTAGGTGCATCTTGTACCATTTCCATAGACAATGGCAAAGCACCACGATAAGTAAGTGCCTTATAATCGACACTCTTCAAAACTGCCTTTGCAATTTCAGGGTTTTCAGCTCGTTCTTCTGCTGTTGTTAAACGTGCCGTATTCTTTTGTAGAATTGGCAGTGAACCCATTCCTGATGTAACAGAGACACGATTAATAACAGCAGACAGGTTACGCACATCTGTTGGTACTTTTTGAATATCCAAAATCTCTTTTGGAATGACAACACCTGCATCAGTTGTGGTAATACCGTTGTCACGCTTTTCACCAGTCTTTAAGTAGTGCATGAAGTCTCGTACTTCGGCTGTTTCTTGTTCTTGATTCAATTTAATTTCCATGTTTTCTCGTCCTTTCAAACTGCGTTCTTCTGGTAAATCTGGGTCATCATCTCGTGTACTGTCATCAGTTGAATCGTCTGACAGCCCTTGTGCTTTTTTAATGGCATCTAATTGCGCCTGTAAAGCATCAATTTGCTCTTGCAAGTCATCAATAGAAGAAACACCCTTTTGCACATCTGCCACATCTGAATCATCAGAATCTGCTAATGCACGAACTTCTACAATCTTGTTTGCCTTTTGCTTTTTTAAAGCATTTAGCTCTGTTTCTATTTCTGAAATTTTCATCATTTCCTCCTTATTCATATAGCTTCAACATTGCCAACATCTTTTGCTTGTAGGCATCATTTTTAAGCGCTCTGGTTACTGCCACGGTTGTTTCCTGATAAGCGGGCATAGTAACTACTGACACTTCATATAACGCCCCTATACTGTTGATAGTTCGTTTTGGTGTGTCGTTTGTTTCCTTACCCCATTCATCTGAATCAACCGTAAAGCCAAAGCTCATGCCCTTTAAATTACCTGCTCTGATGTTGGTGTATACGTCATTACCTAACGTTGTATTCGGAATATCTAAAATAAAATGCAAGCCCTTTTTATCAACATCAAGTTTTAAGGTATCTGCTGATGTTCTGCCTAATACGTTTGCAAAATTGTGATCATACAAAGCAACTACGTCACTTAGATTGACATTATTAAACGCATCAGGATTAACATATTCGATAAACCCGCCTAAGTTTTCACTCGGTTCATTAAATACAACGGCATACCCACTAATTTGACCAATAAAGTCATCACTAGTGGCATCACGCACTTCTAACCCTTTAATATCAAAGGTTCTAACCTCTTTATCGCTCATAAATTGATTACCCCCTTGTCAACTAAGATTTTTTGCGCCTGAGAGCCGTCTAAGATACCTTTATCAACAAAATTCAGTAAATCTTGCTTTAAAGTGGCGTTGGAATAATCCAAAATGCTACTCATATCTAATGAAATATCGTCACTAAACTTAGCTTGTATTTCACTAATAATTGGTTCAATGTAACGATTTAAACCATTCACATACATGCTCTGTATCATTTCTAAGTTACTTTGTTGGTCGCCTTGACCATTTAAGTAGCTATCAGGGACACCAAATGCCTTACTAATCTGTGTCCGTTGATAAATTGCATTGTTTAAGAACTTGGCAACGTCTGCATTGATTGAGATACTTTGAAAGTCTGCACTCTGATCTAATACCAAAGTACGACCAGCATTCGCACCTGTATTGGCTTTCTCAAACTCGTTACGGATATTATCCTTAGCTTCAGGACTCACTATTGCTTCAGGTACTTTGATAACTGACGTGGGATTAAGTGCTTTCGCTATCGTACTCAACGACAACCGATTGGCTTGTTCCTGCTGTTGAACTTCATTCACTAGGCTTTCTAGTGGACTGTGACCGATTAATTCAGCACCATTGACACCATGAGCCATAATCTTGAAATGAAGTACAGCACTGGCTTGATATGTCCCACCTTGATAATCGCCAAAGGGTGTAATTTGATAAGTCAGCACATCATTGGTTAAATCAAGCATCACATTCTGATTAGGAACATAGCGCAATTCTTGACCATCAATCACTACAAAGGCATTACCTGATAGCAATATCTCCAAAACAACCGTCTGCCAAAAATTGTAACGGCTCGTCAAATGGCTTGGCTTATTCAAAACGTTCAAGGCGTTGGGATTACTTCCTGTAAAAATAGCACCTGCAATATCTGCACTGATAAGGCTTGTTACGCTGTATAGGTCACTGTTGTGTAAAGCAACATCAGCGCTAATCAAATCATTAGGGACAATAGCCACGCCACTGTCAGCAAAAATAAAAGGCATGTAATTACTAGGTGTAATCATCTGCCTTGTTTCAAATGGATTTTTAATACTCATGATTGACCACCTTTAGGCGCTAGGATATAAGCTAAGACAAATAGCCCAATACCAATGGCAAGCCAACCGACTTGTGTAGCTAATTGAAAGGCACAAATCACAATCGCAATAATACCCAACACAATCAGTACAAACGGTATGTATTGACTAATATTTTTTAATTTATTCATTCAGCACCACCTTTCTTAAAATTTAAACTCATTCATAAAATAATCATTTACCTGGTCTTCACTCATACCAGCAAATGGACTGTGGCTCTTATCTTCTGGGGCGTTTGAGAATGAAGTAAAGTAAAACATACCCTCAAATAAGGCGTTGACAATGGCATCAGCCACATCAATCTTTGCACTGTTGGTGTTCTTATCAATCTTGATACCATTGTTATCTTGTACAATAACCGCATTAGATAAAGCGCCAAACATGGCTTCATCATCAAGCATAGTTATTTGTGACTTGATAAACGCTGTTTGTAAGAACTTTGTGGGTTCGTTTAATGACTTGATACCCTGACGAACTGGAATAATCAGATAATCGTTCTTGACCTCATCTAGTCGCCTGATAAACGTCCCTGTTCCCCATTGGTCATACAAGATAGCCTTAACATTGAGATCATATTTTTCAATGAACGACAACATGAAATTAAATACCTCATCTTCATCAATCAACCCAAATCTGTCACGAGTAATTGTAGCAAAGCCCTTACTTTCTACATCTCGATAGTTGATGCCATCACGCTGTTCTTTGGCTTCAATCGTTCCTAACTTAGCCAATGGGATAAATGAGTGTTGATATAAGTGAAACTTTTGGTTACCTGTATCATCTGTATAAGGGAATACAAAGGCTATGGCTGTATCATCATTAGTTTGGCTGTAATCAAACCCAATATAGACATCTCTACCTTGCATATTGAACGCTGTAATAATCGACTGTGTGAGCAAATCAACTGGTAGAAACGCATTCTCTTTTGCATTCTGCCACCTGTTCATGTTTTTGGTTAAGAAATCAGGTAAACGTCCCTGTGAATTTAATTCATCTCGTTCAGCAGTCATTTTTGGTATCGCTGACTTGCGTTTAGATTCTAACTCAAATAATGGATTAGACTTCTGCCAAACACTTGGGTCTCCAAAGGCTTCATCATCATTGTCTTGTTCCCATGCTAGAAACAGAATATTATCAATCTCACGCCATGTCTTTTGCTCCATATATGAGCTATACCGCTTATAATCTGCAAACATTGGACTGCGCACATCTGTCCCACTGGTACTAATAAATATCGTTTGTGAGTATGGTAGGAACGTTTGCCCTGATGTAATTGAATTGATAAACGAACGGTCTTTGAATAAGTGATATTCATCAACCACAGCGTAACTAAAATGACCAATACCATCACTAGTTGTACTTGATGAGGCACTTAATTTACGCATGGTTGTCGACTGGCTTTTAATTTTCATCTCACGTTGGTTGTACTCAATACCCCACTGCTTAGCCATCTTAGAAAACGTCCCACCTGCTAGGTTAGCCCACTGACTAGACATGTATTTGAACAAGGCATCAGCATGAGCCGTATCAGCACTGGCAACCGCTAACTGTCGGTTCGTTTTAGGTTGACCAAACAAGAAATTAAACAAGCTTATCAACGCCATCACGGCTGTTTTCCCATTTGCACGTGCCATTGATATAATTGCCCTATCAAAGCGCTTACCACCTGTTTCAGGCTCTTTCCAACCCTCTAATAGACCAACAATAAACGCTTCATAAGGACTAATTTTAAACGGCTCATTTGTTTCTAAATCAACCAATAATGTACTAAACTTGATAATTTTTTCTGTTCGCTCTGCATCATAAGCGTAGTGAAATTCTGGATCAGTTTTAATCCGTTGTAAATCTGATAAGTGACGTTCACATGATAGTTTGATTTTCTCTCCTGCAATGATATGACCAGTCAAGACACCAACAGCATATTTGATAGTCGGTTCACCAATCCCAAAATCATTGATAACATCTTGATATTGTTCAATCATTGGCTACCACCAAACATGTCAGCAATGGCATCAGCATTCAAGCTACCGTCATCAGCACTAGCCAAATCAATCAAGGTTGCACGAGAGCTTGGACTTAATCCTAACTCGCCACCTAATGACTTCACCTTACCAGTGGCATCATTCAAAACGGCTGTGGCTGGGTTCTTATAGTATCGTCCACTATTTTCATAGATAGCCCCAACTTCTTTGATATTCTCATAGGCTTCACGCATAACACTGTAATTGATGCAAAAGGCTTCAAGTGTCGATTTGTCAGCTACTGTGATATAGCCCAATTTATTCAACGCTGGTACTAAGGTAGTCCACAATCGACTAGCTACACCCGTCAGATGCTTAGGCGCTGTCTTTGGTAACTGTTTAATATCTGCATTAGCCTCTTTCAAGGCTTCAGTACGTTCTCTTTGATAGGCACGGTCTGTATCATCTGTTGTTATTTTTGCTTTTCTAGGCATTTTTACCTCCTTTTTTATTTGAAATATGTACCAACACACAGACATATCTCGTTAAATGTGCTATACTTAAGTCAAGTAATTAACACGTTAAACGTTGATATAACAGCGTTTCAAATCAGTCCCAGCCTTTTTGAAAAAATAACTGCTTCTTTTATCGAAGATGCCGACTCTGTGTGTCGCTTCCTCTACGCTTGATAGCGCGGGGGATATTTTTTTGTCGTTAAAAATATAAAACGTTCCCACCCACCCGAGTAGAAAAAATATGACTTTTAGAACAACTACAATGCCGAACAAGCATTACAGTCAATATGCTTCACGTACCCACCCTCCAACCATGTACGCAATATAAAAAGGACTGAACTCAATCAATCCTTTAATATCTTTATCCACCAGTCACGGCTTAAATGTTTCAACTTGTTATCACTTATTTTATTCTCAATAGCTGTTTTATGATTATGTTGTGCTTTTGTCAGTAACCATAGATTACTCACATCATATTGTTCAGCCATAGTATTGAGTAGTCGTCTTGGTATGAGGTGGTCAACAATTAGATCACCCTTACCATATACTCGACCATCAACAGAACTGGTATACATATCTCGTTGCTTAATATATTCACTAATCCGTTTCCATTGCTTAGTATTATAGAACTCATGTCCTAACTCATCTCGAACACTTGAATTGTATTCTCGGTTACGTTCTGCAATGTCATGCTGACCTCGTAATGTTTTGGAACTTAGTTTATCTGCTTCAGACTTTCTATTGTGGTAATCATTTATTCTTAGTTGATAATGCTTATCACAATAATCAAAGCCTAACTTAATCAGTTCATGGCAACCAATCTCGGCACATCTATGTAATCTCATTGAGTACCTCCATCTAATATTGCATACTACAATTATGCCATGTATTGATAGTCAGAAACGGCAGAATGACGGCAACTTATACAGCAATGTCTAACTCATTAAATGTTTGTGCAACACTATCCTTAAATGTCTTTTGATAAGTACGGCATGTTCGCTCTGATAAATTCATACGTAATGAGATAACTACCCAAGACAGCCGTTCACGTCTATCATAGTGCATTTGTACTATCTGCTTTGTTTCTTCACTGAATGTCGTCTCTAATCGTTTAATAGCATCACGTTGCTTTGTTAGTTCATGTAAGATGCTGTCTGCCTCATACTTAGCTATCAAATCATCTAAAGGTCGTGTGTGCTTGTTTAATGACTTAATACCAGCATTGTCATCATCATGTGGTTGCCATTGTAGTTCTGATCTACGTAAAAGAATCTTCATATCAATCACACCACTGTAATAGTTGGTTAATAATTCATCTGTCTTATCCGCCATACTAATCTCCCATCTTTTTCAGTTCTTCATCAAACCAGTTTTTCCCTTGCCTGAACTCATTTAAATTCCATTTAATATTTTGCTTAGTATTTTCTATAAAACTAAGGTGAGATAGAAAACCTCTATACAACTCTAATGGACGATTATTATTTATAATGGCTTCATTTCTAACTAACCAAAGCTCGTGGTTATCTTGTTTTTGCCGTTTATACAATATTGTATACTGCCTCTCGGCTTCATTCTCATCATCTGCAATTAGCTTATGAATTTCATTCGCACGCTTGTAGTAGTAATTGACACGACCAGTTACATCACTCATTGTTGTATTACTTTTTACTTTAACTACCATTATTCAAATTCTCCTTTTGCAATTAAATTACTTCATTCAAGTTATCTAACAAATCACCTAGTAATAATGCTGTATTTGATAGGCGGTCTGTTTGTTTCTTCAATTCTTCTTGTTTCCAAAATGATGAGTTATAATCTTCAACTGACTCTACATCACTGATTAAGTGATCAATCGTCGTATTCAAATACATCATCAATAAATTCTTATCGTTCATGGTTTAGTTCTCCTAAAGTTCCGTTTAATTTGTATTTGTTCCACCTTTGTTCCAATAAAGTTCCAGTTAAAACCCAGTAGTACCAAAGGTTGTTCCAAAAGTTCCAGGAAATAGTGACTAGCTCTTTATATATTTTTATAATTATTATTTTTTATATACCACTGACTTTATATTTTATGGAACATATGGAACAACTCAATATTATCAATGGTTTAGCTAGGAACATTTATGGAACATTTATGGAACATTTTAGGAACATCTTATGTTTTTTGGAACAATCTATCGTACATATTTTGCCCCGATGATTCTGTTTGCTGGTGTTCCTATATCTTGGGTATCATCATTATCAGTTATTGATGATCTAGCCTTTTTGAATTCATATCCTAGATCTGATAGCCTTTTATAGAAGATTTGTTTTGTAATAGGTTTTATAAATCCATCATCTTTCAAATCTTGCGAAAATTGAAAATAAAGGAAGTCTTTTCGTTGATTGATAGAAGAATCAGTAACCAAATGTTCATTAGCCCATTGCTGAATATCGTCTCCTTGCAAAAACCATTCATTAGTTGTTTTATCAATGTCATCTGTTAAACTCATTTTTCGATTTTGTTTGGCTATCCTGAATTTTTCCATTGCATAGTATACAAATGCTCCACGTTCTTTCATATACTCCGTGTAATTATCATCGTCATCATGTTGAGAAACATGTGCGGAGGATTTGGAATTCATTATCTTAACTCGACGTCTAATGCCTGCATTTACTTTGATAGTCGGAGCTTCGTTTGCCGTAAATAGTAGCTTAGCATGATTAGTGAAACTAAAACTATTCTCACCTTTGAACTGAACTTGTAATGAATCAGATCCTGTTAAGTTGTTGATTATTTCAAAACTTGGGATATAATCATTATTTAAGTCACTTTTTATGTTTGCATATGCACCATACAGGTTAGCTGTCATAAACTTGTCCTTGGCTATTTGTTCCAGTGATAAACTTGTGGTCATTTCTTCACCTATAAATGTTCTCATTAACTCTACTAAGTAAGATTTCCCAGTTCCCGCGCCACCTTGTACAATCACCATGTATTGAAATGGTCTGTAATCACGATGAAACATAGAACCAAAGAACTCAATCATGAACTGGTCATTTTCACCCAACGTCTGTTTGAACAATTTTTTTGTTCTTTCACAACTGCCTTTTTTTATTTCAAAGTCAAAACCACCTAATATATATAATGCAGGACGATTACGTATAAACTCCATAGTGTCACCATCTACTGCTGTATTTTTAAATGATACAACAGATGGACGATGGTTAAACACATTAATCAAGTTATCCTTTAAAGCTTTTGAAAGTAGTAATTCCAATATGTCTCTTATAAGACGAGCTGTAGCATAGTTTCCCAATGTTTTGCTAATAAAAGACTTAAGAACTCTATCTCTTATTGCTTGCGTTTTGAACTGTTCCCAGTACTGACCATTATAAAAATAACCAGATAAGTTTTTAGAGGTGAAGAAGAAATTCGTTTTTTCTATGACTATTTCTACCACAATTAATTGATCAATCTTTTGCTTGCTTTTGTCATCTATAAATATAAATTTTGGTAGTTTTTGTTTCTGTATGTTCTTTCCCTCATTAGTTTTATTTTCAATACTTTTCATTAATTCCCCCTTAGTTTAATTACTCGTTCTACCAAATTTTCAATAATTGTGCTAGAATTACGAGTATAAAATATTTTTTTGAGTCCTTTAACGTTCGTCACCAAACTATCGTTAAGGGTCTTTTTTTTCACCTCTTTCATCTCTTGCCCTCACTTTCTTTATCTCCAATAACCACACCGGCTATGAACGCACCACCGATTAAAATTAGTAATGCTATTACTTCACCTAACCATTCCATCATGTCACTACTCCTCACTGCTTTCTGCAATCCAGTTATCGATCTTATGATAAGTCGATTTCCTTATAATTTTCCTACGACCTGCAAGGATATCAGCCAAAGTCCAACGACTAACACCCGTTTCTTCTGACAAAACCGTGACGTTAATGTTTCGCTCACCACGTTTTCTTTTAAATTTCAAAAGAACAGCACTACTAATTTCAATCATTCTTTCTCCTTATACCCCATTTTGGGAATTAATATATTTTAAATATACCTCGTTTTGGGGTATTAGTCAACACTAAATGTATATTTATTTTCTCAATTTGGGGTTTTAATGTTAGAATGTTTTATGAGGATATTAGTATGACCAATAACATTCGATTAGTGCGTAAGCATCAACAAAAATTGCTTAAAGATGTATCAAAAGACTTGAAAATCCCAGTCAATACACTGTCAAACTATGAACGTGGGGACCGGGAACCTAAGCTAGAAACTTGGATAAAGTTATCTGATTATTTTGATGTCCCGGTTGGATATCTTCAAGGTATTCGCTCTCCTGAAAACGAAGATGAATACTACAATCAACTAATTCAGCAGACTATACATTCTTCTAATAACTACATGCAAAATTCTGATGATGAAGTATTTAAAGGTTGGCTAATGTTCATTACTTCTCTCTATGAGCAAAGTAAAGCTGATAAAAAAATAGCAGATGTTGATGCTTTAATTACTGCATTGAGCCTTATCAGTAATGAAATAGTGATGGGTATTGAGCCAAGCAATGGCCAAAGCGGTGTTGATGAAGGTCTAAATCTCTTAAATCAAACTATAAAAAAACTGCAATCAAAAAAGCACGTTATTCACGGATCAAACGAGATAAAGTATCTATCTGATTCAGAGTATTTAAACTTCCTAAAAGCCCAAAATAAAAAAGCCTCTGACGATAAGCCAGAGACAGAAAGATAAAATTTATGGAAAATATAAATATTCATAGCCAGATGTTTCAATTCAGAGTGTTGTTAGCTGTATTTGCCATTATTATAGCAATCGTTGGTTTTACTCAATCAGTTGATAGTTATACGCAAACCTATGCACGAGCTACTTTATCACTGTTATTGTCTACGGTGATGGGAACTTATGCCTTTGAAAGATTGCAAGAGAAAAAATGGCTACCCTTTTCAGCTTACGCACTGGTTAGCGTATTAAATCTTTTGACATTTATTAAAATCATATTTCCAATCATTCATTTTTAAATAGCAACAAGCCCCCGATTATTCGGAGGCTTTTATTATTGCTATTTAATTGTCGAACCTCCCATTTGCAAGTAGTATTTTAGAAAATAAAAAAAACCGACTTTTAAGCCAGTGGTCTTTTCTTTTATTAATTATAATTATCAATTATCCTTTGCTTCTAAGTAAGACTTTTCCATAAAAGGATAACCAATTATCATTTGATAACAATCTTTGTTAATTGCATCTCTTTCATCATCAGAAATGAAATCAAAGCCACGATCACAATACCAATCAACTGCATCAGGAATTGCACACGCAACCATACCAGATATAGCAACGTTCTGTACTCTTCGTATGGACGCCATCAATTTAAAAACTTCATATAACAAGTTTTTTCCTACACTTAGTTGTTCAGATTTTTCTTTTTTAGGATCATATTGAAATTTTTTATTGACAGAAAAATGATCTAAACTAATTAAAGGACTTCGATCCATCTTTTTTCCCAAAACTTTTTCAGTATGATTGTTGCTTATTACTGTTTGTGTAACTGATAGTGCATACATTCCAACTACTATACCATTATAATACGCTACACTAAGTGCTGAACGGTTTGCCTTTTCAAAATCATTAATTTCCTCACTAACAAAATTGTCTAAGCCAGGAAAACCTGTTTCATATCCATCTAAGTCGCTTTTATTAAGCATATCATTGTATGCTACAATTTCAAATTCCATCTCGTGATTAACCTAATAACTTACGAATGTTGTCCATTCCCTTTCTGGCACTAACAAACCCAGTAGCGACTTTAGTAACCCTTTTTTGAAATTCTGCACTTTCCATTTCATTATTTGTCGGCTGCAAGATTTTTCGAATTCTATTTTCTTGTTTTTCAGAAGTAATATTAATAACAACATCTTTGTCTCTTAATACCATAATTCCACCTCCTATACAAAATGACGCTTTTATTTCGAATCTAATCATAATGTAATTTTATTGTAAATCACTTATGTAACTAAAAAAAGAAATATGCATATATTCATGTATATAATTATATACATGAACACTGAATGTATCTCTTGTTTTTTTGTTATGTAGGCATACTGACAGGAACAAAGGTATTTTACTCAAAAATGAAATAAAAGTGGTTTTATTCAGAATTGTACAAAAATAACAACCGTATGTTTACCTACACTTGTGTTGTATGCTTGCAAAAACAGCTGTTGCCTCCGTACCTGAAAATACACCTGTATCTGGTCTAGGAATGTTTTTTACTAACTGATTTAACTTCTTCTTCTGAAAAACAATAGTGGACTTTGGTATACCTTTATCGTAGTAATGTGTGAATGGTTGATGGGTTCTATATTTGTCAACATACATGGCCAACTGTTCTGAAGTAAAAGTATCCACAAACGGGTCTAGCTTATCCATTACATCTAATATAAAACGTTTCTTATCACTGATTGGTTCATCTACACTACTAACGTAATCGATGTAAGAGATGTATCTACCAGTGAAGTAATCAGCCAAAATATCTTCATTTCTTGTCTCTATGATCATATGTTATTCCTATGTATTTTTTATGTTTATATACACGGATATGCGTATATTTATGTAATATGTACCACATGCTGATTTATGTGTTATTTGGACAAACAAAAAACGGCTCAAATGCCGTTCTGTCGCTCAATCATCGTTTCAATTTATGTGTTATTTTTGTGTTATTTCGCTTGAAATACCATGCAATCTTATGAAATGATAAACCATAACAAAAGGCGCTACATTAGGCTTTTGAAACCTTTTGCAACGCCATGAAATATACTAATAGCGCTAGAGGGAGTCGAACCCTCGATTTCGGCCTGAGAAGCCGACGTCTTAACCACTTGACCATAGCGCCATAACAGATATTAAGTATACCGAAAAAAACAGCTTACGTCAATGCTTTTTTGTAATAAAAAGAGATTGAAATAATATCAATCTCTTTTTTTGATTACGCCTCTTGCAATACCTCTTGAGCTTTGTGCTTAAGCTCATCAGCACTCATACTTTCATAAGCCTTTAAATGCTTTAAAGTTTCCAAAGTGTTTTTGTTGCTCGTGTCCATATAATGGTTCCACAATGCATCGCGTAGTGGGGTTTTGTCCTCGCTCCAACTAAAGACTTCGCTCATTGGAAGATCCAATGTTTCAAATTTTTCATCAGCCATGTTTCGGCCCCCTTTCTATATCAGTTATAGTTCTTATTGCCCCTGATTGCAACTTTTTAAAAATGTAAACAAAGCTTTACATATTATGTAAAGTACGCTATACTATTTTTATTGAATAGCCAAACTATAGGAGGCGTACTTTGATAAATCGTATTCAAGAACTAAGGAAATCACGTAAATTAACTCAAGCAGAGCTTGCTGCTGAACTTGAAGTAACACGTCAGACCGTGATATCACTCGAAAAAGGTAAATATAATGCCTCTTTGTTTTTGGCGCATCGAATTGCCGAGTTCTTTGACCTACCGATTGAGGATGTCTTTATTTTTGAAAGGGGAAAATAATGATTAATAAACTATTCGCATCACCAAAAGCGGGAATAACTGACGACGACTACCGTACAAAAATCAAATATCAAGTTAATTTTTGGACAATCGTCATCATATTGACTGTCGCTATTACAATGATTTTAGCAAGCTTACAAAAGTCACCAAATTCACGAAGTTTTCTACATGGATTTTCATCCGGTATATTTGGTGGCGGTATCGGTGCCATCATTACATCTAGAATACTAATTCATAATCGCAAGTATCTACACAAAAGCAAGATAAAAGCAACCGATGAACGACTACAAGACATTGCTCACCGTGCAAACAAGATAACCTTTATGATGCTACTAATTGTGAGCTATATCGCTATTTGTTGGGCAACTTTTTATTGGGACCGAAGAGCTGGATATCTATATTTAATAATTGTCTTAATTTGTTTATTCAATAGCGGTGTACGATATCTACTAAATAAAATATTATAAGGAATAAAAAATATGATTCAACTGACCAATCTTAACAAGACGTTTGGGCAAAAAATTGCTGTCTCTGATATGAACATGACACTGACTGAGGGCAAAGTAATGGGACTTATTGGGCAAAATGGCGCCGGCAAAACAACCACCTTCCGTATGCTTTTAAACTTCATTAAACCAACGTCGGGCACAATCACTTGGAACGACCAACCCATTACCCAAAATGATAAACAGCGTATTGGTTTCTTACCTGAAGAGCGTGGTTTATACCAAAAACGAACTGTTGAAGAACAAATACTATACTTTGCAGAATTACATGGTATGAAACGATCAGATGCCCGCATTGCATTAAAGGATTGGATGAAACGGCTTGATGTCGTTGGTAAAGCAAGCGATAAAGTACAGTCACTTTCCAAAGGAAACGCACAAAAAGTTCAAATGATTGCTTCACTAATTTTTGAACCTAGTCTACTTATACTCGACGAACCTTTTTCTGGTTTAGATCCCGTCAATACAAGTTTAATGATGGATGAAATCATGCGTCTACGTGATAATGGTGCAATGATTATTTTTTCAAGTCACGACATGAATAATGTGACCAAAATCTCTGATAACCTCACTATGTTAAAACGTGGAAAAATTGTTCTTCAAGGTCCTGTGCAAAATATTCGTGAACAATTTGGTCGCACACGTATTTACGTAGAATCCTCTACTTCAATTGCAGCATTGAAAGCTATTGATGGCGTCACATCAGTTACCCCACATGGTGTCGGCTATAACTTAATTTTGTCAGAAGAAAAGGCTGGTCACCGTGTGTTTGATATCGTTACAAAAGATGGCTATATTCCCGCTTTCAGCCAACAACCACCAACACTTGATGATATTTTCCGCCAGGAGGTCGCTATTCATGACTAATCAACTTTTTATTGTTATTAAAGACACTTTTCTCAGCCAATTTAAATCACGTGGCTACTGGATGCTTGTACTTTCTCCTTTGATTTTCGCTGCTGTAGCAGGTGCTGTTATCTTTGGTATTACCAAAATGCAAGGCAATACAACACCTAATATTGCTGTTGTTGGTAATTCAGATGTCCGCCATATTTTAGTCCAAGCAGAAAAAGAATTAGACATCCATGTTTCCAACATAACCGATGAGAAAAAAGCCAATGAGGCACTGCAAAACGCAAAATTAGATGGCATATTGACTGTCAACCAGGATGATGCCACAATCACCACACAACCTAAAAGTGAACAAATTCCAAAAGAACAAATCACTGCTATATTAGGTAATCTCTCACGCGCACAAAAAGCTACTCAATATGGACTAACAGCTGAACAAACGGCTAATTTAGTCCAACCTTATAACTTGAAAAGCGTTGTCAAACAAGCAAAGCAATCAACTAATAGTAGCAATACTGAAAGTGCTAACCAATTAATAGCCAGTGCAATTGGTATCATCACTATGATTATAGTCATGTGGTATACGTCAATGATTGCAAATACAATCGCCAATGAAAAATCATCTCGCATTATGGAAATTCTATTGGCAGCGACATCTGCACGCGTACAATATTTTGGGAAGATTATCGGCATTTTTGCTCTAGTAACCACACATCTGCTGATCTACGTCATCGCTGGATTTGCAGCTTTCAACTTCTTTAAAGAAAACAGTTTTGTAAAAGGATTAGCATCTAACTTAAATGGTGTGACATTATCATTTATAATCTATGCAGTAATTTTTGTTCTTGTTTCCGTTGCGCTGTACTTAGTGCTAACCTCAATGATTGCCTCCCTAATTAATGATAATGCACAAGTTCAGCAGGCTATTCAACCCATTTCCATGATTGCTATGGTTGGCTATGTATTTAGCTTTATCATGACTCAAATGCCGAATAATCTCTTGATTCGTATTCTTAGTTATATACCATTTGCCTCTCAAAGTATGATGCCAATACGACTTGTTACGCATACTGAAGGCTGGCCGGCAGCAATAATTGCATTGCTTATTGCTGTTATCACTTTATTGTTACTACTATGGTTCGGTCAAGGAATTTACGCCAGAAACGTGCTATCGTACTCTGATGAACCAATTATGAAACAATTAACAGCAAGACTGCGTCGCAGGTAAACGGAGGAACACATTTGGACAATACACCATACTTCTTAAAAAATCCCAAATGGTATAAATATGAAGAACGTCAGACTAGCAATGGCATCCCCTTTCAACGTTTTGAATTAACGAAACACGCATCACCAGAAGCAATAACTAGTTTTAAACAAACAATGATTACCATTGGACCTGACTCTTCTATTGATCCTGATAATTTAAATCGATTTCAACAAGCTTTGGGATATGCAGAACGTCAACACTTATTCATTGAAAAAAACGGGTTAAGTACAGAATCATGGCAAAAAGAACATGAACTGATAACGTATGCGATTCGAAGCTATCAGTTACTGAGCGATGATCTAGTAGCACCCAATACTTTGATTTTTAAGCCACGTATCGCTTTCTTATACAAACGATTTCTAAAAGAAAATCCCACCCGTATTGATGACATAGACTTGTGTCAGTTTATCATTACACAAGATAAAAAGATGACGATTCAAAATAACAAATAAAATAACGCTAAGCTGAAAATCAGCCTAGCGTTATTTTTTATTTATACCAACTATCAACTAACTTTTGATGTGATTTAATCCATTTAGCAGCAGCCTGCTTTGGTGTTTGACCATTTTGAATGTCAAGCATGACTGATTCCATGTCTTCTTTCGTCCAATTAAATTTGTCAGCAACCTTATAGGCCTTAGGGTTAGAAGTTTTAAACTTCTTATTCACAACCGTATTAATGGTTTCTCCAGATCCAAATACATTTTTTGGATCAGACAAGAACTTCAAGTGGTACTTACTAAACATCCAGTGTGGTGACCAGCCAGTCACCACAATATCTTGCTTATTTTTGTAAGCTTTGTCCAATGCGGACACCATAGCACCTGAAGACGAGGCTGATAAGTTCCAACCTGATAAGTTTGAATAAGACTTCAAAGCATTAGCGGCTGTGGCCATTTCACCGGCTCCTGGCTCAATGCCCGTGACTGTTTTATTTGCTTGAGTTGTTAAATCACTAATAGAATTTACATCCATGTAATCAGGAACAACTAATCCAGTTTTAACACCTTTCAAATTAGTACCAAGCAATGTCACATCATCTTTGTACTTATCATACAAAGGCTTATGTGTATCCGGCAACCATGCTGAAACTGAAATATCAACTTGCTTATTAGATAGTGATTGCCACAAAACAGCGTTATCTAATGGCGTTAACGTGACATCATATCCATGTTGTCGTAATGATTCAGCCAGTACATTCGAAGAGGCAACTTCTGAATCCCATTCAACGTAACCAATAGTAACTTTTTCACCCGTTGTTTTATCGGAAGTGAAGGCGTTGACAACACCACCACCAATCATAACCAACAAAGCTGCAAGTACCGTCCAACGACGCCATGGTTTTGTCACTGCCTTTTGTCCTGGTTGAGTATTAAACTTTTGTGTAAAACGATCAATAACAATTGCTAAAATCACCAATCCAAGACCATTAACAAATCCAGAACCAACATCGGCATGTTGAACTGCAGACAAGACACCACGTCCAAGACCTGGTGCACCAATCATAGAAGCCGTAACAACCATCGACAATGCTAACATGATTGTTTGATTAGCACCTGCTAAAATAGTATTTTTGGCATTAGGCAGTTCTAGTTTAAATAATTTTTGCCAAGTAGTTGATCCAAATGAATCAGCTGCTTCGACTAAGTCAACTGGAACTTGACGAATACCTAAGCTAGTCATACGGACCATTGGTGGTAAGGCAAAAATTATCGACGCAAAGACGCCAGGCACCACACCAATACCAAAGAAAGCAACAGCAGGAATCAAATAAACAAATCCTGGCATAGTCTGCATAAAGTCTAAGATTGGTTGAACGACTACCGCAGTCTTTTGCGACTTTGCTGTTAAAATCCCAAGCGGTATACCAATAATCAACGAAACAATAGACGCCATGATTACCAATGTAACAGTATTCATTAAGTCATACCAAAGTCCTTGATTGGCAATTAACAAAAGTCCTAAGAATGTGAATAATGGAAAACCAATCTTTTTCGGTGACGTAACAATGGCAATTATTGTGATACCAATAATCATTAGTGGCATAGGTACAGCAATTAAACCATTTGTTAAGGCATCCATGATATATTGACCGCCAGATTGAATGGCATCAAAAAATCCGGATAAATTAGTAGTTAACCACGAAACCGCTGAACTGACCCAATCTTCAAGTGGAATTTTTGGAATATTTACTAAATTATTCATTGTCATCTTCCCCTTCCGTATCAGCAAGTGCCTTCAATACTGCGCCACGAATAACAACACCTTTCACACGGTTATCGTCATCTACAACGGCCACAGGTGTCTGAGCATCATAAATAATAGGCATGATATCCATGATAAGCGTGTCAGGTTTAATCTTTGGCATTTCCGTGAGCACATCTGCAAGTGGCATCTTTTCACGACGTGCGCGAATCGCCTCTTCTGATGACAAATAGCCTTCAAGTTGACGATGACGATTAACTGCAACGAGGCCTGAAACTTCTTCTGCCGTCATTTTTCTCAGCGCAACAGTTGGCCCATCAACATAAATGTTTGATGTTAAAGCTGGGATCATAATACTGTCCGCCGTCAATACCTTAGAACGATCAACATCACCCACGAAGGTTTTCACATAATCATTGGCTGGATTCGTAAGAATTTCTTCCCCAGTACCAATTTGTTGTACCTGACCATCTTTCATAATAGCGATATGGTCACCTATTCGTAAGGCCTCATTTAAATCATGGGTAATAAAAATAATTGTTTTTTCAACATTCGCCTGCAAATCTAATAACTCGTCTTGCATTTCTCCACGTACCAAAGGATCTAATGCTGAAAAGGCTTCATCCATTAACAAAATATCAGGATCATTGGTTAGTGCTCGAGATAAACCAACTCGTTGTTGCATACCACCAGATAATTGGTGTGGATATTGATCTTTAAATGATAGCAATTTAGAATTTTTTAAAGCTTGCTCTGCTCGTTTACGTCGTTCTTCTTTCCCTACACCTTGGATTTCTAAACCGTACTCTGTGTTTTCTAACAGAGTACGGTGTGGGAATAGAGCAAAGTTCTGGAAAACCATACTCATTTTTTTACGACGAATTTCTATCATCTGTTTTTTATTCAATTTAGTAATTTCTTGACCGTCAATAAACAATTGCCCCGCTGTTGGTTCAATTAGACGGTTTAGTAAGCGAATCAACGTTGATTTTCCTGAACCAGACAGCCCCATGATAACAAAAATTTCGCCTTCTTCAATTGACATGTTGATATCATAGACACCAACCGTGCTCCCTGTCTTCTCAACGATTTCGTTCTTACTTTTGTTTTGCTTCACCATTTTCATCGCAGCTTTTGGACGCTTACCGAATATTTTGGTGAGATGCTTAATTTCTACTTTTGGCATGTTCTAAAGTGGTGGTGCCGCGTAATATAAAATATTACATCATGCACATCATTTCGAATGGCACCACACACATCTCCTCCTTGCTTCTTTTCGAATTTCCGTATAAAATATAGTGACAACCTATACTTTATAACAAGTTGTCTCTTTAATTGACAACTTCAATTTTTACATAGATTGTCACTTGTGTCAAATTTTGAATCTATAGGATATACAAATGTCAAAAATCAGAGAACCGCGTTACCGAAAAATAGCCTTTCAAATAGCTGAAAAAATTGTTAATAACGAGTACAAAGTCGGATCCAAACTTCACGCCAGGTCAACTTTGTCCGTAACGTTTGGTGTTTCAGCAGAGACTGCTCGAAAAGCTATTAATATTTTATCGGACCTCGATATTGTTAAACCCATACACGGTAGTGGTATTGAAGTATTATCACGTGAAAGAGCAAAATATTTTTTGAATCAAGCCCAAGAAACGACGAATATTCAAACAATTCATGATCAGATTAACGATTTAATTGAGACCCAAAGAACGTCTTTAAATAGTCTTTCTGATTCCCTAACGGCTTTATTTGACCAAACACAACGTGTACAACGTCATAATCCATTAACACCTTACGAATTTAGCCTATCAGATTCTTCTAAACAACTTGGCGAATCAATTGGCAACCTGAATATATGGCAAAATACCGGCGCAACTATAATCGCTATTTTACATAATGAAGAACTTGTCGTATCACCTGGACCCTATGCTGTCATTGAGAGCGGGGATACACTTTATTTTGTTGGTACTGAAATGGCTTTTCATGCTGTTCAAAATTTTTTCCAATAACGTATTAATTTTTCATCATAATGCTATGGGCCTGCCAGGCCTTTTTTATTATCCATATAAAAAACCCTTACCCGAAATTTAAGATAAGAGCATGCTTTTATAAAATATAATTAATTTGGTTATTCACCTAAACGAGCTCGATAAACCTTCGTTTGTTCTTCATAACCAGGCTTACCCAATAAAGCAAACATTGCTGTTTTGTAAGCTTCGACACCGGGTTGGTTGAATGGGTTAATACCGAATGTGTATCCTGATGCACCAACAGCGATTTCAAAGAAGTAAATCAAATAGCCCAATGAATAGGCATCTTGTGCTGGTAAGTGGACAGCCAAGTTTGGTACCCCACCATCAACGTGAGCTAATGTAACACCTTGTGAAGCTTTTGTGTTGACTTCATCAATTGTAACACCTTCAAGGTACTGTAACCCATCATTATTACCATCTTCATGGGGAAGATCAATATTTGAAACTGGATTGTCTAGTTTGACAACTGTTTCAAACAAATCACGACGTCCTTCTTGAATATATTGCCCCAAAGAATGCAAATCTGTTGAGAAGTTTGCAGATGATGGATAGATACCTTTTTGGTTCTTACCTTCTGACTCCCCCATTAACTGTTTCCACCACTCAGACAAGTACTGCATTGTTGGTTCCCAATTAATCAATAGTTCAGTTGTATAACCCTTATCGTACAATATACGACGGACAGCAGCATATTTGTAGGCTTCGTTATTTTTTATATCCGAATCAGAATAAGCCTCTTGAGCATCTCTAGCACCTGCCATCAAAGCTTCAATGTCAGCACCGGAAGCAGCAATTGGCAGTAGGCCGACTGCTGTTAAGACAGAAAAGCGACCTCCAACCCCATCAGGAATTGTAAATGTCTCGTATCCTGAAATTTTTGCTTCATCATGCAATGCGCCACGGTTCGCATCAGTTGTAGCGTAAATACGTTCCTTAGCGATTTCAGTACCGTACTTCTTTTCCAGTAATTGTTTGAACACACGGAAAGCAATTGATGGCTCCGTTGTTGTCCCAGACTTTGAAATAACATTAACGGAAAAGTCTTGATCACCAATCACTCGTACCAAATCATTGATATACGAAGCAGATGTCGAATTACCAGCAAAATAAATTTTAACACCTTGACGTTGATTGTCGGCCAATTCATTATTAAACATTGGATTCAAGAAATCAACAGCCATTTTTGCGCCAAGATATGAGCCACCAATACCAATAACAACCAAGACCTTCGAATCGGATTGAATTTTCTTAGCAGCAGCTTGAATGCGGGCAAATTCATCTTTATCATAATCAGTTGGTAAGGTAATCCAATCCGAATATTCTGCACCAGCACCGCTTCGATTACGAAGCTGCTCGTCTGCCATTGTGATTAGTGGTTGCATTTCATCAAGTTCATGCTCTGCAACAAAATTCTCAATGTTCTTTGTGTCAAATGTAATATGTGCCATTTTTTACTCCTATTAAAAATTATGAAATCGGTTACAAGTTTATTTTATCACAACTTTGACGCTGCTGCCTCATCAATAATGATTGTAACGTCCGAATGTTTTTGCAGAATCGACGCTGGCACTTCTTCGGTTATTGGACCATTGATAGTAGCTGCCACTGCATCTGCTTTACTTTCTCCCGTAGCTATCAGCAAAATTTTCTTGGCAGACATTACTGAAGCAATTCCCATAGAAATTGCTTGTGTAGGAACATCCGACTCTTTATCAAAGAAACGAGCGTTAGCAGCAACTGTAGATTGTGTGAGATTCACAATATGGGTTGTTGAATCAAATGGTGTACCTGGCTCATTAAAACCAATATGTCCATTGCGTCCTATACCTAATAATTGTAAATCAATTGGGTTATCAGCAATAATTTTGTCATAAGCTCTAATCGCTGCTTCATGATCCTCAGACTTACCATCTGGCACATAGGAATGTTTAAATGTTTTATATTGAAATAAGTGTTTGGTCATAAAATAACGATAACTCTGCTCGTTTTCGCCATCCAAACCAAGATATTCATCTAAGTTTATCGACACCAATTCAGAAAAATCAATTTGGCTAGTTGCCATCTTTTGATATAAGGGTATTGGTGTTGATCCAGTTGCCAAACCTAGTACATTCGCACCATGTTTTACAGCCCTATGATAAATTTCAAGTGCCTTTTCTGCACCTTGTTCAGCATCTTTAACTCTAATAATTTTCATCATCCAACCTCTTTCAAATTGGTCTATACCTTTTTGGTCTATACCAATATAATAACACCTTTCTAGTCTTGTAGCAAGTTTTTCAAGAAATAGTGGATGACATAAAAAAAGACCAATTATGGTCTTTTTAACAATTATTTTGTTCTATCACGCCAAAATTTAACAAACCCGTTAACCGGTTTTGATGAAGAAGTTGATTTTAATGCAATTCTCTTCTCTGTTTTTGGGATGTGCGGTAGATATTGAGCATTTAACGCAGCAGTTGTATAGCCTACGGTTTGATTCTCTTTTATATTGGCTAACTTCGGATCAGAAGTCGGTTGTGTAAATGACAATTTTATATTTTTATTTGTCCAATAATGTTTTGTTTGTGCGGCCTTCACAACTATATGTTCTTGCTTTGTATGCGGGAACGTCAGTGCTTTTACATGGCCAACGGTTTGATTTTCTTTAACATAGTTTGGCTGTTTTTTTGCTAATACTTGATCAACAACACGTAGTGACTCTTGATAGCGCTGCGTTTCATCCATGAAATCAGCAATACCATTGACCACAGTTATGAATTCGTGACCGTCTTTATCTTTAATTAAACCAGTAAATCCAGCACCGGATTCGGGTGAAGATCCTGTCTTGAGTCCTTCTATGGTTAGCTGGTTGGGATTACTAAGGTTTGGCATGGTTTCAGTCATTAATTGCCAATAATCAGTTTTATCTGTCACAACAAAGTTAGGCGTCATATGATATGAAATCGTCAACTTTTTTGATAATTGACGCAGCGAAGGATCTAATTTTAAGATAGCTCGTGCAATCATAGCTAACTGCTGATTACTAGCTTTATTAGAAGCTGTTTTAGGGGCCGATGTGATTTCATTTTCAAAAGCATTCTCATTTACCTGCCCAGCAGCATTATACCATTGTGAACCACTCAAATGTAATTCTTCAGCCCATGATTCTAAAGCCTGCTGTGTCGTTTTTCCCTTAGGAGTAACAAACTCACCCAATGCAAAAGCGGCATCGTTAGCAGAATTAGCAAACATGACATCGTAGAGTTCACGAACTGATACTTTGTCTCCAGCTTTGATTGCGATATGAGAAAACAAATGGCTATCTTCTTTTGATAAATCTGCCTTACTAGTAATTGGAACCATCGTAGACCATTTTATTTTGCCTGACTTAATACTTTTAAGCACGCCATAAGCTGTCAACATTTTACTTTGCGAAGCAATCGCTACCTGTTTTGAAGAATTTTTTTGGCCCAAAATTTGCCCTGTGGTCAAATCAACCACTAGAGCAGAGGTTGCACTAGTTTCTAATTGAACCGGCTGATCATTGACTGTTGTTACCTTGGTTGTTGACAGTGTTGATTGCTCATGACGAGGAATCACAAAAAATATAGCCAATAATATAACCACTAATGCAATGATAATAAAGTATATTTTTTTCACTTGATATTTCTTATTTTGTAACATATTCCCCTCATGTCTGCTTCAACGGTAATGTAATAATGAATGCAGTGATATCATCATCAGACTCAACAGCTACACTGCCATGATGCTGTACAACAATCCCCTTCACGATGGCAAGTCCCAATCCCGTACCACCGGTTTTACTATTTCGTGAACTTTCAACGCGATAAAATCGATCAAAAATATCGCCGATTGCGTCATCTGGTATCTTAATACCATCATTTGTCACACGAATAACAACATTTTTATCATCAGCTTGTGCCGTAAGTTTTATGAAAGTAGCTCCATCACCATACTTAAACGCATTAGAAACCAAATTCATTAAGACACGTGCTAATTTGTCAGAGTCAGCTTCAATAACAATCATTTCAGGATTTGTTAATTGATTCAAGGCAATATTCTTCTCTTGTGCTTCTAATTCATAGCCAGCAAGTAATTGGCCAAACAAATCATTTAGACTAAGTGACGTAATATTTAAGGCGGCATCTTGTGCTTGTGTCTGTGAGTATTCAAATAAGTCTTCAACTAGAATTTTCATTTGATTAGACTTGCTATATGCTGTGTGAATATATTTTTTTTGATCCTTTTCACTCAAGGCTTGTCCCATCTCAACCAAGCCAAGATAACCGATAATAGCGGTTAGTGGCGTTCGTAAGTCATGAGATATATTGGTAATCATCTCATCCTTAGAACGTTCACTTTGCCGTTCTTCCTCTCGAATACGACGAGTATTTTCAGCAATTGTGTTAGATACATCAATCAACGCTTGCGTTGTCGGCGCATAGGGAGCACGCCACGAAATTGTCATATCAGAATTTTCACGTGCGACCTGACGCATTTCTCTAATCAAACGATACAAACTTTCATCACGACGCCACTTTAAATACTGCCAAAGCACAATGCTGATATTTCCTGAAACAAAAGTCACAAACTCTAAGACATTCCAAATATTTAATGAGATAAAAGAAAATCGATATCTTATCCTATCAAATGCCGTCACAACCGTCCAACTAAAAAGAAACAGTAATAATATCGTCACTATCAAATAGTATATTTTAGTGCGATTACGTTTGAGTATCAACGCTACTTTTGTCATTGATTCACTTCAATTTTGTAACCAACGCCCCAAACTGTTTGAATAACTTGATCGCCATTTGTGGCTTCTTCAATTTTATCTCGCAAATGTGAAACGTGCACCATAACGGTTTTTGCAGAAACAACAGATTCTTGTTGCCAAACACGCTCGAAAATATCATCTGCCGAGAAAACACGATTAGGATGCGATGCTAATAAATACAAAATACCAAACTCTAAAGCCGTTAAGTTGACCAAATCACCAGTCGACGTCTTGACTTCATGGCTGTCTTTATTGATGATTAGCGAGCCAATATCCAAAACATCCGGCGTCTGATCTTGAACGGCATTCTCCGCGCGCCGCAATAATGAACGGACACGAGCCATAACCTCAAGCGGATTAAATGGCTTGGTAACGTAGTCATCAGCGCCTGTAATAAGTCCCTGAATTTTGTCCATATCACCAGATTTTGCTGACAACATTAAAATAGGAATGCGGCTATCCTTACGAACTGTTTTCACAACATCTAAACCGTTCATGTTTGGCATCATAACATCCAAAATCATTAAGGCAATATCTGGATTTGTATTCAACTTAGAAAGCGCTTCCTTACCATCGTCGGCCATAATTGGCTCATAGCCTTCATTTTTTAGGTAAATTTCAAGTAATTCTGCAATTTCAATGTCATCATCAACTACTAAAATTTTCATTTATATTATCCTCTTAAATGTTTGCTACATATAGTAACTATTTTTTAGATGCTTCTAAACGTGCTTGCTGTGATAATTGACTGATTGCGAAGAATCCACCTGTTAAACCGTATTTTTTGCGGTTCCAACGAAAGGCACCAAATGCTACGACACCAAGAATAATATATGCAACTGGTGGTAAGGTTGGATTAATGACCTGTGGTAACATGCCTAGTACCAAAAAGCCACCAAGCCAAGCCACAACAGCCAGTAATAGGTAAACCCATCGACGGCTCGTGGGTTCTTGTTTGTCTTTCCCTTTAGGATTTGGTGTTAATTTTAAGACTACACCTGTATAGATTGAACCACCCAATGCTGCGATGAGAAGCAAGGAAACGATTCCCGCACCTTGATTACTAGTATTTTTGGAAAAGAGCAGCGTTAAACCAAACACCACAGCAAATAACATAAAGATAGCTAAAGATGTATCAATTGCCAAAGTACTAAATTTATAGTCAAAAAGTTTCTTAGCTGTTCGCTTAGGATCAAGATACTGTTGAACAGCCATTGTTGGCGTGCCATAAATTTGCGCCGCTGTTTGTCCTTTTCCCTGGGTTTCAAGAAGGTTATTTTCAACCTCAGCCACAATATCTTCAATTTGTTCACCATTTAGTTTGCTGTTTTGAGCTAACAACTTTTTAAATTGAAAGATAAAATCCTGGTTTTTTTTCGTTAATTCTTTTTTTTGTTCTGACATAAAATGTCTCCCTAAAATGTTATGTACAGCGCGATTAGCGCCATTTACACGTTGAAACGGAATTCAATGATATCGCCGTCCTGTACAACGTATTCCTTACCTTCTGAACGTAATTTACCAGCTTCTTTGACTGCCTTAACAGACCCTAACTCATCAAGATCAGAGAACGCAATCGTTTCTGCACGGATAAATCCTCTTTCAAAATCGGAATGTATCACACCAGCAGCTTGTGGTGCCTTTGATCCCGCGGTGAAGGTCCATGCTCGAGTTTCTTTACCACCTGCAGTGAAAAAGGTTCGTAGGTCTAATAGGTGATAGGCTGCTCGAATCAACTTATTTAAGCCAGCTTCCTCTACTCCAGCCATTTCTAAAAATTCGGCTTTTTCTTCTTCTGGCAATTGCGCAATTTCTTCTTCTGCGTTAGCAGACAAACCAATTACATCAGCTCCTTCAGTAGCCGCAAAATCTTTGATTTGATTAAAGTACTTTGAGCCCATCGGATCTGCCATATCATCTTCAGCTAAATTGGCAACATATAAAATAGGTTTTGTTGTCAATAAGAACAGGCCTTTAACGATTTTTTGCTCTTCTTCAGTAAATGTAATCGTTCGAGCAGACTTACCCGCTTCAAGAACAGGTTTGATTTTTTCTAGTACAGCAAACTCAGCCTTAGCATTCTTGTCATTTCCTTTTGCTGCACGTGCAACTTTAGCATAACGCTTGTCGACAGCTTCTAAGTCAGCCAAAATTAATTCAGTATTGATTGTTTCAATGTCATCTAGCGGGTCAACTACCCCATTCACATGAATAATTTCATCCCCATCAAATGCTCGTACAACATGTACAATGGCATTCACTTGACGAATATTTTCTAAAAATTTATTCCCTAAACCTTCTCCTTGAGAAGCGCCTTTAACAATACCAGCAATATCGGTAAATTCAAACGTGGTTGGAATAATTTTATCAGCAGGTACAACTTCCTGAATACGCGCTAAGCGATTATCTGGTACTTCTACCATGCCAACATTTGGTTCTATCGTGGCAAACGGATAGTTTGCCATTTCAGCACCAGCTTTAGTAATTGCATTAAATAGTGTTGATTTGCCGACGTTTGGTAAGCCGACGATTCCAGCAGTTAGTGCCATTTTATTCTTCTTTCTGATTTGCTACTTGTAAAATTTTTTTTATTCGTTTGTTAAAATCAAAACGTGACATCATAATACCTCTACCGCAATTTGTGCATGACAACTTAATATCAGCACCAATACGTGTAATTTCCCAAGAATTGGTGCCGCAAGCGTGTGGCTTTTTCATCTCAACGATATCATGAAGTTTATAGTCCGGTACGATTGCCATTAGTCCACCTCAATATCTAACAATGCCAAAATACGACTTAAGTCTTCATTTGAAATATAATTAATTTCAATTTTACCATTTCCCTTAGGACCCGCGTTGACTTTGACCTTGGTCCCAAACTTTTCTTCCAGTTGATCAGATAGCGCAACAACAAAAGGTGAAATTTCTTTCGTATTGGGTTCACGTACACCCTCATTCATTTGCCTGACCAAGTTCTCCACTTGACGCACATTCAATCCACGGGAGACAACCGTTTCTGCTACCTTTTCAATTTGCGTCTTCTTTTTTAACCCTAGTAATGCCCGAGCCTGTCCCATTGATAACTCGCCATTTTGAATCAGTACTTGTACAGATTCAGGTAATTTCAATAAACGCAGTAGGTTAGCGACTGTTGCGCGATCCTTACCGACTTTTTCAGCTATTTCTGCCTGTGTCATTTGTAAACGTGACATAAGTGCGTCAAAAGCTTGTGCTTCTTCGATAGCGTCTAAATCATCGCGTTGCAAATTTTCGATTAATGCCAATGCTGCCATCGTATCATCATCGACGTGGCGTACAATAGCTGAAATTGATTTCAAACCAGATAATTTTGAAGCACGAACACGGCGCTCACCAGCAATAATTTCAAATTTCTGACCAATTTGACGCACAATAATTGGTGTCAAAACACCATTTTCTGTGATAGATGCCGATAATTCTTTTAGCTTACTTTCGTCAAAGTAATGCCGCGGTTGAAACGGATTAGGTTTAATATCTTTTAATGGTAACTTAACGACTTGTTCCGTTGCTTCTTGTTCTTTAGTAACGACCTTTGTATGTTCAACGGCTTCTTTGGACACATTATTTGCACCAAAAAGTGAATTCATGCCCTTACCAAGTCCGCCTTTTTTACTTACCATATTGTTTCAGAACCTCCTGTGCGAGATTGTTGTACATTTGTGCACCCACGCTTCGCGGATCAAAATCAATAATTGCTTGCCCATAAGATGGTGCTTCACTCAGGCGTACGGAACGCGGGATGATTGTATCATAAACCTTATCATCAAAATAACTACGCACTTCTTGGGCTACTTGTTTAGCAAGGTTTGTCCGTCCATCGTACATTGTCAACAAAATACCAGCAACATCAAGATCTGGATTAAACTGCTGCCGAACAAGTTCAATCGTATTTAGTAATTGCCCTAGACCTTCTAGAGCATAAAATTCAGTCTGTACGGGTATCAGAATGGCATCAGCAGCTGTAAATGCATTAACAGTCATTAATCCTAAAGCTGGCGGATTATCAATTAAAATGAAGTCATAATCATCACGCACTGCTTCAAGCGCCGCTTTCAAACGATACTCACGTTTCGATTGCTTAGCAAGTTCAATCTCAGCACCTGACAATTGAATGGTGGCTGGGACTAGGTCATAATTATCGGTGGCTATGATTACTTCGTGTAGTGGCGTTTGTTCAACAATTACATCATAACTATCGTGCTCTAATGAAGATTTATCAACACCCGAACCACTTGTAGCATTTCCTTGTGCATCAATATCAACCAGTAGCACACGTTGTCCAGCTTGTGCTAATGCTGCGCCTAAGTTAATACTGGTTGTTGTTTTACCCACACCACCTTTTTGATTAGCTAATACAATTATTTGCGCCATTTTAGGTGCCTCCTTTATTTATGAGATTGGCTTTTTGCTTGGTGTTCCAGCTTGCCTAGGGTATTTTTTAGGTGTTTTATTTTTTTTATCTACTGTTTGTATATAGCGTTGATCGCCATTTGGTAGTGTAAATACAAACTCCTCGTTAACTTGACCGCCAAGCATAGCTAATGCTTTTTGGCCATCGAGGAGCTCTTGATGAGCAGCTGATCCCTTCATGACTAAGAACTTGCCACCAATCTTAACAAAAGGTAATGTATATTCAGCTAACACACTAGTACGGGCAACTGCTCGCGCTGTTGCATAATCAAAATTTTCCCGATACTTGGGATTTTGTCCGATATCTTCTGCGCGCCCGTGAACAATTTCTACGCCAGTTAAGCCGAGCGTATCAACTACTTCCTGCAAAAAATTAACACGTTTTTTTAGCGCATCAACCATTGTAATCTTCAAGTCTGGAAAGGCTATTTTCAAGGGTAATGACGGAAAACCTGCGCCTGTACCAATATCAATTAAAGTGCTTTCAGAATTTTTTAACTTTTGTTCATACAATGCTACAGTTAAAGAATCATAAAAATGTTTTAAGTACACATCTTTTTTTTCAGTAATAGCCGTTAAGTTAACATGTCCATTGGTTGCAACCAACAACTCGTAATAACGTTCAAATTGCCGAACCTGCTGTGTTGTTAAATCTATACCACCACTACTTAATGCTTCGATGAAGTCTTCGTTTGTCAATATTCTGCTCCGATTTCAGTTAATTCAGCACGAAAAAGCGCCAGTTTCAGCTAATACCAGAATACCTAAAAAACGCTTAATTTTCAAGCCTTCCAGCATTAATATTTCCATCAGAAATGCCCGAGATTTGTAGTAAATACCAAGCATTGAATGCGGGTACATCGATATCCTTGGCAACATGAACATTCGTCTGACTATGCGTACTATGCAGAATATCAGCTACCGTGGCACCAATCGCTGGTCCATCTGTCACCACATCAACCCATAAATCTTCTAACTGATATTTTTCAGGGTGTAGTAAGTAATAAAGCGTATTGACATCGTGCATTGGTTTACCACCAGCAGCAGAACCGTCTTGATAGTGTCCAAACAGTCCCATCAACATTTTTCCAGTCTCATTCATCTGAAGTAATTCAGACATAGATTGTTTAGTTAACAATGCTTTTTCAGTAACGTCAAGCCCAATCATTGTAATATCCAAATCACTTTCAAAAACAATTTTTGCTGCGTCTGGATCTGTAAACACGTTAAACTCAGCCACTGATGTTAAATTCCCACCGGTAAGCGAACCACCCATTACGACTAATCGCTCTATTTTCTGTATGTCTTGTGGGTACTTTTGGATCAAGTTGGCGATATTAGTGAATGCACCAACAGCTACTAATGTTGTTTGACCATCATAGCTATTCAACGTTTCATGAATGGCATCTACAGCTTTTTCACTTACAGTCTTGGTGGAAATCTCGCCGAATTCATAACCCGGCATTCCGCTTTTCCCATGAATATTTGATGCATCCTTAAATGGTTTGACCAATGGTTTCTCAGCACCACGAGCCACCTTAACGTCTGGTCGATTAAAATAGTGTGTTAATTTTAAAACATTGTTTGTTGTTTTATCAACAGATACATTACCAGCAACGGACGTAATCAGGCGCACTTCAAATTCATCATTAGTTAATAAAATAGCAATGGCTGCTGCATCATCAATGCCAGGATCAGTATCAAAAATAAGTGGAATCGTCATTGTTTTACCTCTATATATTATTCAATTAATTATACCAGAACAAAAGGTTTGACTTTTTTGCTGAGTGGATTTACTATATAGGTAATCTAGGAAAGGGGGTCATAACTTTTGAGTAATTCTAACGGAAAACGCTCAATCGTTTTGGCCGCTTAATAGGAAAAGCGGTCGATTCGATTGCAGCAACCACGAAGCAAGTTTGATTTAGATTCTGCTTTGTGGTTTTTATTTTTCTACATTCCCTAATACACAATATTTTTTAAGATAAACAAAAAGCATTACACTGTATGTGTAATGCTTTTTGTTTATTAGTTCTATTGATGCCGCCGGTGGGAGTCGAACCCACACGGTGTTGCCACCACTGGATTTTGAGTCCAGCGCGTCTGCCAATTCCGCCACAGCGGCGTTGAATATTAAACAACTATACTAGAATACCAGTAAAATATGAGTTCGTCAACCCTTTTTCGCTTTTTATTTTACTTAACGAATTGTATCATTAACATTTCCTATAATGGTGTGACTCACATGCTTAAGTGCATTATCTAATAGAATTAAAATGTGCGAGTCACTTAACCCATACAGTACTTCACGTCCACGTTTTTCTGTTTCAACAAGTTGCGCTTCACGCAATAATTTCAATTGATGTGACACAGCAGATTGCTCCATACCTAAAGAGTTAATAATTTCTGAAACACTATAGGAGCGATCTCTGAGTAATTCTAAAATAATCAGACGTTGCTTATTGCCTAGTAGTTTAAATATTTTTTCAAGTTCTATAATGGCTTCTTTTTTCATACATTAATTATAACAGCCTACACAACCGCGATGTATTAAAATAGAGCAAAAAAAGTCACTATTCAGTGACTTTTCATTAATCATGTTTAATTTTCTTTACGTGCAACCATTGAAGATACTCTCGCATGACGAGCAATGTAAGACGCTTGGGATCCTAATGATCCCCAGAAGCCTTCACGAGAATGCGCACCCACAATAATCAAATCAGCACCTACTTGCGGTGCAATTTTCTGGACTAACACTTCTCCAGCTTTAGAACCATCTTCGAAAACTGTTTCAACGTTCGTAGCCCCTTTTGACAATGCATATTCTTTGTAGCGAATTAGGTTAGCTTCAAATTCGGCACGTTTTTCCTTGATAAAGTCAAGGTGTAGTGCCTCAATTGTTGACAGGTCACCCATTTCAAGAATTGTTGCTATGATCAATTTGGCGCCATCTTCGCTAGCTTGATGAATCGCATTTGCCAAAGCAAAGTAACCTTGTTCTGATTCATCAACACCGACTAAGATGTTCTTAAATTGTGTTGGTTCGATGTTTAAGTTTAATTCACTCATTTTATCTCTCCTCTAGTATCGCGCTTAGTATCTATAGTGATTAAGCGCCCATTAATTGTTGTACGACAAGTCGAATATTTAGGTAAGTCAGAATAGCAAATGCAATCCATCCTAAAATTGCAATCCACTTTGGATTAGCAAACTCTTCTCCCATAATTTTCTTTGAAGAAGTAAAATAAATCAATGGGGCCATAGTAAATGGCAAAGCAATTGATAGGAACACTTGTGATTGAACCATCAAGTCATCTAATTTTCCTTCAGAACCACCATAAATCAGTGTGAAAGCAACAACTGGTATCAATGCCAAACCACGAGTAACGACACGACGCAGCCACATTGGAATGCGCAAGTGTAAGAAACCTTCCATGACAATTTCACCAGTAAGTGTTCCAGTGATTGTTGAGTTTTGTCCTGAAGCGAGCAAAGCAACAGCAAACAATGTTGATAGAATTGGTGATGCAATAGCACCGGCAATTGAATTATCTTTCAAAGCATTATACATCGAACCAAAAGTACCAACTTGATCAGCGTGTCCAAAGAATAATGCTGCACCCAAGATTAACAACAATGAGTTGATAACAAAAGCCAATGATAATTGAATATTTGAATCCCAAGTCATGAAGCGAACAGCTTCTTTAAGTTCTGCCTTGTTACTTCTGTCTACTTTACGTGTTTGTGATATTGATGAATGCAAGTACAAATTATGCGGCATAACAGTAGCACCGATAATTCCTAATGTTAACGTTAACTGAGAATCACCACCACCGATTGGCGTGTGCGTACTCAAAGTTTGTAATTGAGGTAAATAGCCACCAAACATTGATGCCAATTGTGGTTTTGATAAAATAACTAGATAGGCAAAAATAACCAAAATAGTAATAATCAATGTCATGACAATAGCTTCAATCTTACGGAAACCAAATTTCATCAACAATAGCAACAAAATAACATCAAAGGCGGTTGTCAAAACAGATGCTATCATTGACCAACCGAACAATAGATGAAGTGCTATAGCCCCTCCAATAACTTCAGCTATATCCGTCGCAATTAAAGCTAGCTCTGTCATAATCCATAAAATGAATCCACCAACTTTGTTTGTACGATCACGTGTAGCTTGTGCTAAGTCTTCTTGCTTAACAATTCCCAACTTACCGGCCATGTACTGTAGCATCATAGCGATTAAACTAGAAATTAAAACAATAGACAGCAATGTATAACGATATTGCGCACCACCAGCTACCGAAGTAACCCAGTTACCTGGATCCATATAACCAACAGCCACTAAGGCTCCGGGACCAGAAAATGCCAACAACTTACGCCAAAAAGAACCATTTACTGGTACCTCAATGGAGCTATTAACATCTCCCAAACTCAAATCATCATCTGTCTTCTCGACAAGGTGGTGCTTTGGATTAACACTTGTAGAATCTTGCATTCTATCTCTCCTTTAGATTTCTCCTCAGAGCTAAATAAACGAATTTCGACTTGACTGAAATATCGTGAAATATTCACTTTTTAACAATTAATAAACACTAAAATAAAACATCAAGTGCTAAATAAATTTCATAAAGAATTTCATTCAACTTGGCTGTTGAAAGCTTATGAAAATTACCTAACTCGGCTATAATCGCTCTAATACATACTTTATAATACACTCAATTCTAAATTCGTCAACAAAAATTTTTTTTACCTACAAAAATAAAATTGTGTATTATTCATTTTATAATAGAAAAACATTGTATTAAAAGGGATAAATGCTATTTTATTAAAATATTACAAATTAGTTACGTGACATAATTTTACCTTTACATCAAATAACATTACAAGACTGATCAAATTCGTTTGTTTCAATTTGAATCGTGACATGACTTATATCATATTTTTCTCGTAGGTCACCAGATATATTCGATAATAATTCTTGTTCATCTATATTTTTTTTCACAGATAAATGAACAGTCATGGCAGCTTCAGTCGTAGAAAGAGGCCAAATGTGCAAGTCGTGAAGTCGTTCCACACCTTCATGTGTTGATAAGTACTGTAAAACGTCTGACTCATTCACATTATCAGGCACCCCATTTAATGCTAAGTTGAATGTTGATTTCATAACTGGCCATGAAGTCACGGCAATAACAACACCGATAATCATTGATACGATAGGATCAATGACGTGCCAACCAGTAACTTGAATTAAAACTCCAGCAACAATCACACCAACTGACACACCAGCATCAGCTAAAAGATGAATATAGGCTGTTTTGGCATTCAAATCTTGTTCATGATGATGACCATGTTCATCAGGAACGCCTGATGCTTTAAAAAGCATGGCAGTAGCAAAGTTAATCACAATACCAATCGCTGCAACAACTATTACTAACCAACCTGTAGTAACAGTATTTTCTGGCAAAATCAGATTACGAATACTCTCGTAGAAAATCGTTATCACCGCAAATATCAACAAGATTGTATTAAATACACTAGCTAAAATGGACATATTATGCCATCCATAAGTATGGCGTTTAGTAGCTTGCAGACCAAATACGACAACAGCAAGCCAGGCGATCATTAATGCTAATACATCACTCAAGTTGTGGAAAGCATCAGCAAATAGTGCGGTTGAATGTGCCAATTTAGCAAATACTAACTCAGATAAAACAAAAATCATATTTAAAGAAATACCTATCAAATAAGGTGTTTGTTTCATTTTTAACTGTTCAGTCGGTTTCTTCATGTTTTCACCTCGCTTCTATTTTAACACTTTATCTGAAAAATAATTCATATATTAAAAAAGTAGCAACTTAATCTGCTACTTTTAAGTATTCATATTTATTTAAACTATTAATTCTGAAAAGAATGCATCCGCATCCCCAACAATCTGATCCACATTAAATGGCGTAGTAATATGTTCAAAATTGATTGATATTACTGGAACTGCCAGACGAGCATACTGCAATAATCCAGCAAAAGGGTAAACTTTAAAACTCGTACCCACGATAACAATTAAATCAGCATTTCGCACCCATAAGGCTGATTTTTCAACATCAAAAGGCATTTCTTCGTAAAATGTAATTCGCGGACGTAATAAGGCGTTGTCTGCACGCCTCATTGCATGCAAGTAATCCTGATAAGGAGAAATTTTGCCATCGACAGGTGCATACACATCATATAATGAACCATGAAAACGGATTAATTTTTCTGGATCCGATGCCGCTTTGACATGTAAGTCATCAACATTTTGCGTGATAATTTTTGCCTTGCCTTGTCGCGTTAAAGCAGCCATTTTTTTGTGGATAACATTTGGAACAGCCTCAGGAAAGTACATATTGTCAATCATAAATTGATACTGTTTTTCAGGTTCATTATGAAAAGCTGTTGCGCTCAATAAATATTCAGGTTGCAGACTAACACCATCATAAATGCCATCTTTGGAACGATAATCCGGTATTCCTGATGAAGTTGAAACACCCGCTCCGGTCATGAATACAACATTTTTGGCGTTGTCAAAGCGCTTTTGAATTTCTGCTGTGACTAACATGAATATCCTTTCTTTATGAATGTTAACTGACAATAATTAATTTAGTCTCTTTCAATGTAAGGTAGCGCTAATTTTTGGAATAGTTCCGACACTTTTAATGCATATAGTTCTTTGAAAAAAGTTGATTTGTCAGCTTCATTATCCGGTGGCGATACAACAAAGCTATTTTGATTATCATTTTTACTTAAACCAACGTAAGCCGTCTTCTGCGTCTGAAAATCAGTCATTTCTGAATGGTAAATTGTAAATACTTGATTAACTGGTAAATCTAACTGACGTTTTGACAAAACACTTGTTAATGTCACATATTCTTTAGCATTTACAGTAGGCTTGCCCCATTTTGTCAACACCTCGTCAATTCCTTCAAACAAAGAAACCATTTGATGACGAATATTACGTGCTTGCTTCAAATCAGTTGCCAATACAGGTTTAATAAGCGAACTCGCCGCCGTATATGCTAGTGGATATTTTTGTTGCAACTCGTCAATAAAACTACTATCAGAAATCGTATCAGCAAATACTAGTGCATCCAAAATCATGAGTAAACGCCATAAGCTTTCATCATCTATTTCACCATTTTCAGGTGTCAATTCAGCATGAAGCCCAGAAAAATAAGCCTTTGCGGTTGTTGAAGTTGTAATACCTTGTTTGGCTAATTCACGATAGGTAATTGCATGAACAACTGTACGGTGCATTCGTGTTGCAATTTGTATCAACTGATCATCCAGTCTTTCATTATTGAATGTGAGCGCAAAAAATACTTGGGGGGCAATACCATTCAATGTTAATAACATTTTTAATAGTTCATTACCAAGCAAGAAGTCACTCTCTGTTTTATTAGCAATCTCTATTAGCAAACGTTGTCCTAGGATTTCTTGTGAAACTTGGTCGATATGTAATTCCCCAGTTTCCTCTCCATTAACGCGTGTCATCACCGTTCCTGGATAGACACTATTAACGTTATCCAATAAATCTTTAATTTTTGGGTTCATTTCTTATCTCCATTAATGTTTTTTTAGCAACACTTTCGTCCACATGGCTGAGAGATATTAGCCGTGTGACTACCGCGGTAACTTCTTCAATTTTTGCGCCTACTTGCATCGCTAACGCACGATACTGCATCCGCATGTGTCCTTGTTGGATACCACCTGAGGCAATTGATTTTAAGGCTGCTAAGTTTTGCGCCAACCCAACAGATAAAATCACACCACGAAGTGTGTTAGCATTCACACTGCCTATGATTGACAAAGCCTGCTTAGCATCCGGCATAGCTGAAATCGCACCGCCAACTGTGCCCACAGATATTGGTAATGTCAGCTCACCATGAAGTCTACCATTTATAATTGTCCAAGTTACTAAACCACGATATTGACCATCACGGCTTGCGTAAGCATGACCACTAGCTTCTACAGCTCGCCAATCATTACCTGTCGCCAAAACTACAGCGCTAATACCGTTAAAAAGGCCTTTATTCTCTGTAGTTGCACGGTAAGGATCGTTTTTGGAAAAATGATTTAATGCCACTATGTTCTGGGCTACTTCATGTCCGCCTATGCGATCAAAATCCACATCACCAGTTACCGTGACTAGTTGATTTGTGGCGTAATTAGATAAAATCACACCTAAAGGTGTAAACTTTTCAAACAATGGTAATTCTGCTTCTAAAATTGTATTAACAATATTAGCACCCATTGCGTCTTTTGTGTCGATGATAAAGTCAACACTCGTTTCTGTTTTCGAAACGCTTCTTACTTGTACATCACGCAAACCACCGCCGCGCTTATAAATCGATGGCTTGGCTTGTTTTGCCTTAGCAAAAATCTCAGCACGATGTCGGTCAATGAATTTATTCACATCAGTAGCATCGACCAGCAATATTTGACCAATCATAGCAGTATCTGCCATGATGACATGAACCCCATTCGATAACATTTTGGCACCATTGTTGGCTGCTGCAATCACACTTGGTTCTTCAATAGCCATCGGAACACTAAAATGTTGTCCATCAATCAGAATATCGTGGACAACACCCATAGGCATACGAAAATCACTAATATAATTCTCAACCATCTGAGCATTGACCGGGCTTTGACGACTTGATAATGATAATCGTACGTCTTCTTTTAAATTTAATGCGAGTAAACGCTCATCAGGTGATAATTCATAAAATTTTTTATTCATTCTGCTGTGCTAAAGTCTCAGCGATTAGACCTTCGCGAACCCCACTTTCTGAAAATATAACCTTAGGTGAATTAATTTTTCTCATAAGATTCAATAGTGGTAATAAACCACTGACGATAATATCAGCACGAGAGGTCTCTAATCCGGCAATTTTTTCACGTTCTTTTCGTGTCATTTGTCTGATTTCTTCAAAAATTTGCTCAACTAAGTCAACTGACATCTCAAAGCCATGAATCATGCTGGCTTCGGATTCCCCCATTCGGGTACGTGCCATACGCGCAAGCGAACGATTGGCTCCACCTAGTAAAATGACTGGTTTTTGATATTGCGTTTCCAACCACTGTAGCGTGCTGTACTGACTTAGTATGTAGTCATTTGCAGAGGCCAGATTTTTCGGTATGATATTATTAGCTAAATGGTATTGTTCTGATAAAGTAACCGCACCAAAAGATAAACTTACAGCTTCCTTATTACGTCGATTATCTACGGCAATCAATTCAACGGAAGCACCACCAGTATCTAAAATCACGCCTTCGGTAACATCTAACGTTGAAACTACACCTAAGTAATCATAATATGCTTCTTGATCACCCGTCAAAACCTGAAACCGAATTCCCGTTTCTTGTACGACCCGATCTAAAAACTCAGTTTGATTTTTAGCCATGCGCACCGCTGCCGTTGTAATCGCACGAACTTTCGGATGAAATTCGATATATTTAGATTGAAAATATTTTAGCGCCTCAATAGTACGCACAATTGGTATTTCTTTTAGTAGTAGTTCTTCTCCCATATTTTGAGCAATACGCGTATCTCTTTTTTCGCGGATTAACTCGGTATGAGTGCCACCATCATGCAGCTCTTCGACTACCATTCTGGCAGAATTACTACCAAGATCAACGATTGCTAAATAACTCATATAGACATCCTAATCAATTTATTAGTTTAATTGTACCATGTGATGGTACACTATATATATGAAAATACTATTAATTGCCCTTGGGGCACTCAGTTTTGCTATTGGTACCATTGCAATATGGATTCCCGGTTTGCCAACAACAGGATTTTATGTCCTAACCGCAATTTTGTGGTCTAAATCTTCTAAAAAACTAGATTCTTGGCTACACAACAATAAATACTATCAACAATACGTTGATGAAGCTGTCTTTAATCGACAACTCTCATTAAAGGGACGGATTTTAATTTATTTAGTGACTGCTACCATGATGGCTATCCCATTTTTTAAGACAGATATGGTTTGGTTAAAATGGGTACTGCCGCTCACTTCACTAGCACAGATTCTATCAATGGAAAGCTACTATCGTGGCTATCTTTGGCGCAACGGAATCCCTTTTACTGAAGCAAAAACACGTCAGTAATTTGCTTCAAAAAACTTCCTTCATATAAATATGAAGGAAGTTTTTTTATTGTGCGTCTAATGTTTCACCAATAACATTTAAATTATATTCAGCAACGTCATAAGATAGTGCGGGTACTGAACTACCAAACTGTGTTCCTGTTGTTTTACTGCCCAAGTTTAATGATTTGCGTAGTAAGTTGGTAACACGTTGTTTTTCTGATGCTTTCACCATTTGATAACTCACACCATCATACATGTCACCAACACCTTGTAAATGATCAGATTTCTGATTTTTAGTCGCTGCCATATAGGATAAAGCAATTTTTGTCATATCATTATAGGTTAAGTCTGTTTCTGCATTTTTAGATATTGACTTCATAAACTTTGCGTTCAACAGCGTTTTAGCACTGGCTGATTTTTTTACCAAAGCCTTCAAAACTAACCGTTGACGATTTTGTCGACCGTAGTCCCCCTCTGGATCATCGTAACGCATTCTTGAAAATGACAATGCAGCGTAGCCATCCATTGTCGTATATGTTTTAAAATTCTTGCCATCAGGAGCATATTCATACTTTTCTTGATTTTTGTAAAATTTATAAACATCAGGCTTATCATTTTCAGGCTGATAAGTAAACGTTAATGGCGAATTAACTTTCACACCGCCCACTTGATCAATAACTTTTTCAAGCCCACCCATGTTGACTAAAGCGTAAAAATCAATTGGTACGTTCAAATAGTTTTGTAACGTGGACATTGTCGCTCCAACACCAGCAATTGGAAATGCTGCATTAAGTTTTTGTGGAAAAGTGTCTTCTCGCCCGACAATCGAAACCATAATATCACGAGGGATTGACAACATTGTCGTTGTTTTAGATTTTGGATTAACAGTAATTAGCATCATAGAATCGGTTAACCCTGTTCGATCACGCGCTAAAGCACCTGTGTCTGTACCCAGTACTAGAATCGAGAAAGGTTTGCCCTCTTTTAAAACTTGATTAACATCACGAGCCTTGGTCATATTCGCACTACGATGCATTGTGTCAACTGATTGTTTGATATTACTCAATAGCATCGATATCACAACGCCACCAATAATCATCAGAATAACAATGATACTGACAATCCAACGCCACATTTTATGTCGTTTTTTAGGCTTTCTTGGTTGCCTATCATCTGGTCTTGGCGCTTGATTTTGACGTGCCATGCGACTCATGTTATTATCCATTGTCTTGTACCCTCCAAGGATATTCTGATTTAATATTATACCATTAAAACCAATAATGGCGCTAATACAATTAAATGAATCATTTAACTGATTGATTTTAAAATTTTTGTTAACATTTTTATTTATAACTTGGCTAATTCATAACAAAAAACACCCACAAAAAGTGAATGTTTTTTAGTCAAACTATTAGTCAGCTGCTAATGCATCAATTGTATTCAAATTAGCCGCTCGACGTGAAGGGACAAATGAAGCAACTAGAGCGATAAGAAGAGAAATGACTACTGCAAATATCACATTGCCAAGAGAAACCTGTACAATATCAAATTTGATTAATCCATACAAAGCTGCGTTCATAGCAAATTGTCCCAAATAAGCTGTGACAATGCCAAGAACAGCTGAAATAATTCCCATTAATAGGGCTTCATTTGTAAATAAGCCACGAATATCTTTTGAACGTGCACCAAGTGCACGCAATACACCAATTTCTTTGGTACGTTCAGAAACAGACATATAAGTTGTCACAATAATCATAATTGCTGACACAATCAATGAAATTCCGGCAATGGCAGCCAATACATATGAAGCCAAGCTTGTAATTGTGTTAATCGTGTCTAGCATACTACCAATGGATACTGCCACTACGGCTTGCTTACCATTATCCTTAATCTTGTTAACAGCATTTACTGCTGACTTTACGTTTTCTGTATCATTAATTTTCAATGTCAAAAAGTTAGCTTCGGTCATAGCATTAGCCTTGACTAAATCTTTTTTCATTGCGTCAAATGTAGTTGCAAACACTGCTCCAGCTTGTCCACCATCAGTGATCCCAACAATTTTCATTGTTGATGTAACTGGAACTGCTTGATTATCTTGATTATAAGCTACGTAAGTATACGTGATATTCTTACCAATCAAAGATTTCCAATTTTTATTAGCTTTTTGAGCGAATGCTTTGTCAATTACAATTTCATTATCACCAGATGGCTTGTGCCCTGCTTTGATAACTTTATCAGCATAGGCTGGTGACCATGTTTGTACTTGCGTACCAGCTTGTGACTGTGTTTCCCCGTATTTGAATACAGCCCCGTTAAACTGGTACCCCTGATAAGTCTTGGCAACATTTTTTACATCGCTCACTTTTTTAATAACATTATCAGAAAAAACAACCGAAGAGTAATTTGTCGCTGCTGCTTGCGCTCTAGATTGAACACGTTCATTGTTTGATGCATCGTCATCATCTAACGTGTTTTTAAGAACGGTTGGATAGTTAGGGTTAGCCAAAGAACTAACTTGATGGTTAATATACCCTTTAATACCATTACCCAATCCAAGGAATAGTATGACCGAAAAAACACCAATAGCCGATCCGAGAATAATCAAAAAGTTTTGTAATTTCTTATACTTCAAATGATCAAAGGCCATGTCCCAAACTGATTTACTTGACAATGGTCTAGATGTTAACCGTTCAGGTTCCGTTGGCGCCTCAAATTTGTCTTTCAAATTCTTTTCTTCGTCAATTTTGCCATCGGCCATATGCAAAATACGCGTTCCGTAATCAGCTACCGCTTGTGAATGCGTAACAACAATAACCAACTTGCCTTCTTGGGAAATTTGCTCAAGAAGCTCTAGTACTTCAGTGGTATTCACAGAATCTAACGCGCCCGTTGGTTCGTCAGCAATCATGACATCAGGGTCAGCTGCCAACGCACGTGCAATGGCGACACGTTGCTTTTGACCACCAGAAAGTTGTGATGGATACTTATGAACATGCTCGCTCAAACCAACTTTTTCCAATAATTCCATGGCCCGCTTTTTACGTTGCGCAGATGATAAGGTGGTCATGTTTAAGCTGGTTTCAACGTTTTCCAAGTTTGTTTGATAATTAATTAAGTTAAAGCTTTGGAAAATATAACCAATCGTCTCACGACGATAAACATCTAACTTCTTTTCTTGTTTATGGTCTAATCTATTTCCATTGACCAACACATCACCTGAAAAGTTTCGATCAAGGCCACCAATAATATTCATTAGTGTTGATTTACCGCCACCTGATTCACCAAGAATCGAAACAAACTCACCTTTATCAAATGATAAGTTAATCCCCTTCAAAACTGGAAATTCATCTTTGCCTAAAAAATAAGATTTATGAATATCTTTTAATTCTAAAAATGACATACTTTGCTCCTTTTTCAATTTACTATGTCGTTTAATATGCAGCCTTTTTAAAAATAGGTAAACTAGTACACTATTTTTGGCTAGTTACAATCCAGTATACAATAGTCATGCTCTTTTTCAACCTTTTCTGTTAAATATTTTAGTTTCTTATTTATTTTTCTGTTTGAAGAAATATGAACAACACTGTTATTTGGAATTAAGTCAAGACTTATGGCTAGACTTTATCGAATAACTAATCGGTACGACGGTAATTAATAACAAAGCTACAATCATTGATACTACAGTACAAGATTCAGAAATAATGCTTAAAAATCCACCACAAATCATCATAAACCCGCCAACAACAAACATCATACCACCTATACGTTGGGTCTTAAACCAATTTATATTATTATTCATAGCGGTCGGTATTCGTATCCCAACAAAGCGATTTCGCTGTGTTTTGGGCATATAATTGCCTAATGCTATAAATAAAATTCCATTAGTTGGCAGCATTATGCTAGTTACATTGATATGAATGCCCATTCCATAAGCAAATATATAAGATAATAAAATATTGATACCTAATGGAATTGACCAGCTAATAATTGTATGCATCTTATTATTTTGACTATGAGCAACTATTTTCGTACGATATGTAATTAGAAATAAATGCAAGAGTGTTGCTATCATTGGCCAAACAATGATAAGCCACACTTTATCAGCATATCTGTCCTCTTCTCCATTGATATTAAAATGAACTGGAAGTTCAACCGGCAACTTGGTCCACAATATTAGTCCATAAAAAATGGGTAATAAGGTAATAATTAGCGGCAAGAAACTTTTTTTATTTTTCATTAGTAAATCCTTTCAACCATAACGCCGTTTCTTCAAACACAGATAAATTTAATTCATAATAAATAAAATTTTTATATTTATCTTCTCGTATCAAATCAGCTTGTTTTAATTGAGCTAAGTGTGATGATATTGTTGCTTTACTTAGTTCAAAATGGTCCGCAATATTCCCCGCTGACTGAGGCCCTCCTTTCAATAATGTAAGAATATCGCGCCTGACAGGATTCGAAATCGCCTTTAATGTATTTTGTAAACTCATTCTTCTTCACTACCTATTTTGCTATATTTCTAAATAGATTATAACATCTATTTAGAAATATAGCAAAATAGGTAAGAATAAAAAAGACAGTAATCATAATTACTGTCTTTTTTATAAAATTATGGTTTATTTTGAACATACTTCCAATAAGCATTAATTATTTCTGCCGCAATCTTACCGTTGGTACCATCTAAATAATTATTCATACCTGGGATAGCCATAGCCATGACCATCGGTTGTCCTGGTACATATGCCACGATAGACTCTGTATAAGTTGTATGATCATTGGTTATCGTTTCGGCGGTTCCTGTTTTAGCATAAACATGTGGTTCAAGCTTATGTAGATCCGTTCCACCCGTATTGTACGCGTCAGTACCATTGGCAACACGATTCATTCCTTCATGGATGACTTTCCATTCGTCAGAATCCAACTGAACTTGCCCCTGTATATTCGGTGTTGCTGTCCACACTGTACGCTTTTTTGAACTATTATTTGAACTTTGTAATATTGAACTTACCAAATGAGGTTGAACCAAATACCCGCCATTAGCAATAGTAGAAACGTATCGTGCAAGTTGGAGTGTCGTGTAGGTGTCGTATTGACCAAATGATTCATACAAGTATTTACCAATACTTGCCCCAGTTGTATCTCCACGATAACCAGCAGTTTCTCCGCTAACATCAATACCAGTTTTTGTCCCTAATCCGAATTGTCCTAACCCATTGCGTAATGTCTGAAAGGCGTCGGAGTTCAGCCCTAATGCAGATCCCGGACTATAGGTTTGTCCACCAATTTTCATACCCAATTGAACAAAATAAGTGTTCGAAGAACGCTCTAATGCCGTTTGTGCATCCACGGGCAATGGTGTACCTGCTTTATTCCAATATGATGTGATTGTTGGCGTTCCTGCAATTTTAATAGCTTGATCCAACAAAGTAGAATTCGAAGGAGTAATCACACCCTTTTGGAAAGCCGTAGCTAACACCGCTGGCTTAACTACAGATCCCATGACAATAGCATGATTAATATTTCCTAATGGATCAGCTGTTTTTGTTCCGGTTGCATAATCTCTGTCTACACCCGCCATAGCATAGACACCACCAGTATAGGGATTCATGACTGTAGCATAAGCACCTTCAACATCACCGGTTGGCAAATTGTCTTCCAAAATTTTCTGCACTTCTTTTTGAAAATCAGCATTAATGGTTAACTTAAGACTATCTCCAGATTGCCCTCTGTATTTTACAGAAGATGATTTTACCGTGCCGTCAGAAGCAGTTGTAACTACTGTTTGTGAATCCGATCCCTTTAATAATGATTCATAACTCGATTCCAAATTAGAATTACCAACTGATTCATTTTGTGAATATCCCTGCGCCAAGAGTGTGTGTAACTTATCATCAGGTAATCCATTATCTTCACTAGTCACTGTACCAATCAAAGCCTTAAAATCGTTTCCTTCAGGATATTGCCTTGCCCAGCTTGTACCTATCTTAATACCTGGGAACTGACTTAAACGCTCCCCAATCTCTGCTAACTCTGCTTCTGTCACATCGTCTTCTTTGATGAATGTCGTTGACAATGAATAAGCGCCACTCATTCTCTGAAATATCATTGCATCATTATCACTAACTTTTGAAAGTAAATTACGCTTTTCTACATAATTTACTGACAGATTATTAATCTCTGCAGTCGTCAAACTACTACCATTCTTATGTTCGTTAACAACACGTTTCTGCACCTTAGCTGCGTTAGTTGCGTTAGCCAAGTAAAAGTCGGCTTTCGAACGTTCACTGAGACGGGTCGTATCAACTGTCAAATATTTCCCAAGTTTAATTGCAGTGCTTCGCATCGTACTAGGATTAATATTGGTACCGCGCGTAAATGTAATCGCAGTTTGTGCCTTGTTTCCAGCTAAAACACGACCTGTTGAGTCGTAAACCAAACCTCGTGGTGTATTACCTTTTTCAACAGTCTCTTCACTTCGGTTAACTTCAGCCAAATAATTGGCTCCTTGCTTGATCGTCAAAAACCCTAATTGTGCAATTAGGGCAACCATGAGTATAAACGATATAAACAACAAAATTCGCAGACGTGTTGGTAAGTTAGCACGTGCATCATTTTTATTGTCTCGCTCTTCTAGATATGGATTATGTTTCATAAGTATTATACCGCCAATTTAATAATTACCTTATATACCATACCACAAAACGGGTTTTACTCGCTAAAAAAGCTCATCTTAAGCACGACCCATCATTTTTTTGAGTAACCGGTAAATACTGTATTTAAACGGATTGACAGGCATCATGAAGTTTCCCACCAGTTGACGTGCCTGTCCCTCAAAAGTCGTTTTGAATCCCAATACGCCATCACTACCATCAAATTTACCAGCAATACCGTAGAAGTTATAACGTTTGATTCCTGCCTGAACAGCTTTATTAATCATAACGTCTTGTATCTGATAAGGTGCGTAATAGTCCATATACTCTTCATAAGTACCTGAATACAGATAATTCATTTCTTGCGGTTGCTGTATGAACAATGCCCCGGCAACAACGACTGTCGATTTACCAGCAGCTTCTTTTTGTTGTTCTGCTTTTAATATGCGCTTGTTATGTTGATTTTTTTGATCATCAAATTCAGCATACTGACGCTTGAATTTGTCATTCGCCGGATATTTTTCAATCTTTTGATGAATTTTGGCCAGTTTGGCATCTAATTCAGAGATTTTTTCATTCTCTTCCTTAATATAATTATCAAAGTTTAATTCAGCAAAAACAAATGTTGCATCATCGCCATATACATCATACACTGTTTGATAAAAATTTAAGTTTTTATCTTTATAATGTAACCTATCGGCAGTTTTTTGTGTTAATTCTTTAAAATCTGGTAAGTCGTCTCGCGTTAATTGACGCAACCGAATGCCAAACTGCGCATTTTTTTTCAAATAGTACTGGGCCTTCTTATTATACGAGGTGCGAACAGATTTCTCATCGGTTAATTCTGACAAATCTTTGATATATTCCCACTCTGGAGAACCAGCTGTAGTGAAACCATCTATAAATGGTAGATGGCTAAATCCTAGATTTTTCATCTCTTCGATAAATGCTGTATTCTCTTGACCTAGCAGCTCACCATGATTATTTGTCATTTTGAAAGTCACATTTGGTCTTACTTCAATATAAAGTCCTTTGTTCTGGCGAGAAAACTTTACAAAATTAGACATGAAAAAGGTCAATAATTCATGATTTTCAAAATCCAATAATGGCCCACGATCAATCGAAAAGATATACCCCATATGTACCTTTTCGCGCATGACCAACGCTGCAGCCACTACACGGTCGTCAGCTTTGACACCTAACAACCATACTTTATAGCCTCGTTTTTGTAATAATTCAGCTTGTTCACCTGATTGTAAAAAAGTACCCACAGTACTTTGCTTTTCAAAATCTACATATTCTTCTTTTGTTAATTCAGTAAATTTGTACAACATTTTTTATACCTCTGCACTCTACTATACATGAGAACACAAAAAAAGTGGATAGCAACTATCCACTTTTTGGTGTTATTAATGTGCGTCAATGACAATCCAACCATTGTAATAACCTACACCAGCTTCAGTGAAACTAGGATTAACAATAAATTCTGTGTGTCCACCGTTAACCATACCTGTTTCATAATACCAAGCATTAATGACAGTTGCACCTGCACCAAAACCATTGGCAACAACTTCAGGAGTTGATGATGATTCATGCAAACCAAACCAGTTAGATGATGTTGCAAGAGTTTGTGCACGACTTTGGGCTTGGGCTGTCAATGAAGCAGAAATCTTAATTGGTGACAAACCAAGAGTAGCACGCTTTGCATTCCAAGCATCAATAGTAGCATCAGCTGTCGTTGCCGCTGATGAATTGTTTGTATTTTCTGCTGGAACGTTATTATTAGAACTTGACGATTGTGTCGTATTTGTTTGTGTCGTATTTGCTGTTTGTGTTGTTGTTGAGCTTGAAGCAGATGATGATGACAACTTTAAAGTTTGACCAACAGTAATCAAGTTAACATTTGAGATGTTATTAGCAGCTACTAAGTTAGCTACTGTTGTACCATTTGCTGCCGCAATTTTGTTTAATGTATCACCTGACTTAACAATATATGAACCATTTGATCCAGCTGCAGTATCATTTGATGTTGTTTGAGTTGTGGTAGTTTGAGTTGTGGTAGTTGATGATTGCGTAGTTGTTGAGGCTGACAATGTCAATGTTTGACCGACAGTAATCAAGTTAGCATTTGAAATTTTATTAGCAGCTACCAAATTTGCTACTGTTGTACCATTTGCTGCTGCAATCTTATTTAATGTATCACCCGGTTTAACAGTGTATGAGCCATTTGATGATGAAGTTGTTGTAGTTGAGCTCTCTGATGTTGAACTTTGTGTAGTAGTTGAAGAAGAAGAAGCAGTTTGTAGTTGTTGTCCAACAAAAATCAAATTAGCGTTTGAAATGTTGTTAGCTTTAACCAAAGCGTCAACAGTTGTACCGTTTGCCGCTGCAATCTTGTAAAGTGTGTCACCTGCTTTAACTGATACAGTGTTAGCAGAAACTTGAGCAGCACCAGCAACGGCAAAAGCACCGGCAGCTGTAACAACAGATTTAGCAATAGTAGATTTTTTCATAATAGTCAAACTCCTAATAGGGACTTATATTCAGTAATATATTTTAATTTAAATTTAGTTCCGTCTTCTCGACAATTCTTAGTATAGCAATCGGCTGTGTCATGGACATTTTCTCTACTTTGCACTTTGTTGTCAATATATCAAAGTAATTTCTTTTGTAACAAAACAAACATCCAGATGACAATTGTGTGTCAAAATGCAGAACCCGCAATACATGGATACCAGCTTTTTGATAATGGTTGAATTTTAACTACGTGGTCCACGTTGTCTACAGCAATAAATTGGTTTCCACCGACATAGATACCCATTTCATATGGCGCATTCTGTGTACCCCAAAATAGTAAGTCTCCTGGTGTCGCTTGTAAAACACCCAATAAGTGATGCATCTGCTTAATAAGGTTTGCTGGTGAAGAATCCCAGCGGGTACCTTCGGGTGATGGTACTTGTGCTTTTATAAGCTGTTGAGCAACAAAACGACCACTATTGTAGTCGTTGAATGTTTCCCCTAAGTTATCTAATGCTAATTTTAAATAGTCATTTTGCATATTATTGTGCGTTAATAACAATCCAACCGTTGTAATAGCCAACACCTGCTTGTGTGAAGCTAGGATTAACAATAAATGCTGTGTGGCCGCCGTTCACCATACCTGTTTCATAATACCAGGCATTAATAACAGAAGCTCCAGCACCAAAGCCATTTGCTACAACTTCGGCCGTACCAGAAGACATATGTGTACCAAACCAGTTTGCTGATGTTCCCATTGTTTGCGCACGACCTTGAGCTTGTGCTGTCAATGATGCTGAAACCGTAACAGGTGATAAGCCTAATTCTGCACGCTTTGCATTCCATGCATTGATTGTTGCATCAGCCGTTGCGCTGCCAGTTGAAACATTAGTTGTTGTAGCAGTAGTGTTAGCCGTTGTTGTTTGCGCTGATGAAGAAACTGATGATACGCTAGTCGTTGAGCCACCATTCGCTTTATAGGCATTATACTCAGCCATTGTCATGTAACCATCATTGTTAGTGTCGGCCGCTGCAACATAACTGACGTTGTCAGTAGTTGCTGATGAATCACTTGATGTACTTACTGAAGATGAAGTCGTTGATGTAGTAGTTTGCGTTGATGTTGTTGAACCACCATTCGCTTTATAGGCATTGTACTCAGCCAATGTCATATAACCATCATTATCTGAATCGGCCGCTGCAATATATGCAACATCTTCTTTAGTTGATGTTGCGCTTGTTGATGGAGTCCCTGGTTCTGTAGTAGCTGAAGATGTTGAGCCACCATTTGCAACATATGTATTATATTCATCAAGCGTCATAAAGTTATTGCTATCTGAATCGGCCGCTGCAATATATGTCAAATCACTTGTATCAACTGATGGTGTTTGTGTAGCCGCTGCTGTTACAGTTGTGGCAGTTGAACTAGTTGCTTGAGTAGGTGCAGCCTTCAACGACAATTCTTGACCAGTCAAAACAAGGTCAGTATTTGACAAACTATTCAATGAAGACAATACTGAAACATCTATACCAGTTTTTTCGGCGATCTTTGATAATGTATCACCTGACTGCACTTTATATGATGCGCCGTCTTCTGATAGACCAGAAATTTCTTGTGTTGCACTGATTTCTAGAGATTCCCCTGCTAAAATCAAGTCTTTATTACTAATTCCATTAGCCTTGGCTAACGCATCAACGGTAGTATTATTTGTTGCTGCAATCTTTGACAAAGTGTCGCCTGATTGTACTTCTACTGTATCAGCAGAAACTGCCGCATGGCCACCAACAAAAGCTGCAGCACTAGCTGCTGTGGTCAATAAAGTCTTCTTAAAAAATTTACTCATATTCTTATGTAACTCCTGAATGAATTATATTAATTCGTAATAATTAAATTTTAGATTTACTTGTTAAACAAATCTTAATAACATTAACTAGTATATCCGTTTGTTGTAACGTGTGTATTGTGCAACTATATCAATATTGTGACAATATTACTGAAATATGTCACGAGAAGAAAAGCGTTGATATATAGGCATTTAAAGACTTTTTAATCATTTAAAAACAAACTTAGTCCACATAAAAATGGTGAAAAAATACGCTTTATTTTGTATTTTTCACCATTTTAATATTGTTAAATTCAATTAACGCCCTTAATGTTTTCTTTAAAATTGCAAAATCATACTGCCATAGGTAAAGCCTGCACCAAATCCAGTTAGCAATACACGTTTCCCTTTTAAGCTAACTGACCGATTTAATTCATCTAGTCCAATAGCAATCCCGGCCGATGATGTATTCCCATTAGTAACCACGTTTGTTGAAAACTTATCCATCGATTCACCAAGATCATTTGCAATATACTCGATTAAACGCAAATTTGCTTGATGGGGTATAAAGTAATCAATATCCCTAGTTGATAAATCATGTTCACTCAAGAAATCACGAATATGATCTGGAACAATAGTTGTTACTTCATCAAATACATTGCGCCCTTGTTGTGAAAAAGCATCTATTTTTGGATAGTTATCCACAGATAGACTTGTCAGTGGTTCAATTCGCCCTGAATGTACAACATCGGCATTTCCAATTGTATGCATCTTTTCGGCTCTCACAATACCTACATCATCAGCTGTCATTAGTACTGCTCCTGCACCATCTCCAAAAAAGACAGTGCTGGTGCGATCCTTGAAGTCCATCATTTTGGAATTAACCTCTGCCGAAATGACTAATGCATTACTATATTGACCAGATTTAATAAACTTGTCTGCTGTGCTCAGGCCAAAAACAAATCCTGAACAAGCTGTTACGATATCATAGGCCCATGCATTTTCAGCATGTAAATTGCGCTGTACTAATGCTGCCGTTGATGGTGCTAAACCATCTGGGGTAAATGTTGTTACAATAATTAAATCAATATCTTCTGGTTTCATGTCAGCTTGGTTCAATACTGATTCTGCGGCACGTGTCGCTAAATCACTCGTATTTTCACCTTGCAATGAAATATGTCGCGTTTTGATACCAGTATGAGCCTGAATCCACTCGTCACTGGTATCTATGATTTTTGCTAAATCATTATTAGTCACGATGTCTCTAGGTACATAATGTGCACTTGCGAGTATTTTACTTCCGGACATTGTAACTCTCCTTAAAAAATTGCATACTGCCATATATTACACGCTATTTTATACTCTAACTATTGTATCGAATTTAAGAAAAAAGTCCACTACTTGATTTTTTAACCATACAAACAATTATGCATTCACTTAACAAATAATAAATAAAATCACCCTGTTAAGAGTGATTTTATACTTCCTATTGATTTGCTTTTAGTGTCTGTAATCTTTCTTCTGTTGCAGTGAGTTTGGCTTGCCAATCAGCCAATTTTTCTTTTTCAGCAGTAACAACCGCCTCAGGGGCTCCAGAAACGAACTTTTCATTCCCTAGTTTCCCTTCAGCACGTTTTACTTCTCCAGCAAATTTTTTCACTTCAGTTTGGAGACGTGTTATTTCTTCATCAATGTCAATTAGTTCAGCCAGTGGAACATAAATTTCAGCACCTGAAATTACTTGTGACATCGCCAAATCAGGAGCTTGCACATCATCACTGATTGTTAACGTTTTAGGATGAGCAAAACGATTAATATAGTCAGCATTCGCCTCAAAAATATGCTTCAAACTGTCATCCGTGGTTTGAATCATTAAGTCAATCGGTGTAGACATTGGTGCATTTGCTTCTGATCTAATATTACGAACAGCTACAATTAAGTCTTGCAATGATTTGAAAGCTTTTTCTGCTTCAGGATTGCTTAATTCTTCGTGCACAATCGGGTACTTTACAATAGCAAAATCAGCTTCACTATCATTTTGGGCCGGCATTTCTTGCCAAATAGCTTCTGTAACGAACGGCATAATTGGTTGCAATAGACGTAATGTTTGATCCAACACATACGCCAGAGTTTGTTGAACTGGTGCCTTATCTTGATCACCGTTCAATGTTTCCTTGGTCATTTCGATATACCAATCGGCAAAGTCAGACCAAATGAAGTTGTACAACTCACGTCCTGCTTCACCAAACTCGAATTTGTCAAAATTACGTGTTACGTTGGTAATTACTGTATTCAGACGTGACAAAATCCATTGATCAGCCAATGTTAATTGACTCATATCTGGTAACGTAGATGGTGTCTCTTCATCCAAATTCATAATCACATAACGTGATGCATTCCAAATTTTGTTAATGAAGTTCCAAGCCGAATCCATTTTTTCGTAGGTGAATCGTAAATCTTGACCTGGCGTTGATCCTGTGACAAGGAACCAACGTAATGCATCAGCACCATATTTTTCAATAACATCCATCGGATCAACACCGTTACCCAATGATTTCGACATTTTACGCCCTTCACCATCACGAATTAAACCATGAATCAAGACATTTTTAAAAGGTCGTTGTCCAGTAAATTCTTTCCCTTGGAACATCATTCGTGCGACCCAGAAGAAAATAATGTCGTAACCAGTTACTAATGTATTTGTTGGGTAATAGCGAGCAAAGTCGCCATCTAGATTGTCTGGCCAACCCATAGTTGAAAATGGCCATAAAGCAGATGAAAACCATGTATCCAAAACATCTGGATCACGTTCCCAACCGTCGCCTTCTGGTGCCTCTGTACCAACATAAAGTTCTTCTTGATCTGTTCCTTTATTTTTGTACCAAGCAGGAATTTGATGTCCCCACCATAACTGACGTGAAATAACCCAGTCGCGAATGTTTTCCATCCAACGTGAAAATGTGTCTTCAAACCGAGCTGGCACGAATTCAACTTTTTCATCATCATGCTTTTGCATGTCTAAAATTTGTTCAGCCAATGGCTCCATTTTAACAAACCATTGCGTTGATAGACGTGATTCAACTTGGACACCTGTACGTTCTGAATGACCAACAGAATGAACAATTGGGTCTACCTTTAGCATATAATCGCCAGCTTCAAGGTCAGCGACAATTGCTTTACGCGCCTCAAAACGATCCATACCGTTATATTTACCAGCAAACTCATTCAAATGACCATCTTCAGTCATCGTGTTAATGCGTTCCAAATCATGACGATTACCCACTTGGAAATCATTAGGATCATGTGCTGGCGTAATTTTCACCATACCAGTACCAAAATCTTTTTCTACATATTCGTCTGCAATAATTGGAATTTCACGACCGACTAATGGCACCAAAACCTTTTTACCAATTAAATCTTTATAGCGTTCATCACTTGGGTGAACCGCCACAGCGACATCCCCAAACATTGTTTCTGGACGAGTTGTTGCAATTTCAATGTAGTCTTTCCCGTCAAATGTTGTTCCATCTGTAAATGGATACTTAACGTGATAAAAGGCGCCTGCATCATCTTGATAAATAACTTCAATATCAGATAGGGCAGTTCTTGCTTGTGGGTCCCAGTTAATGATGTATTCCCCACGGTAAATTAGTCCTTTATTGTACAAATCAATAAATACCTTATTAACAGCCTTATTCAGCCCCTCATCAAGGGTAAATCGCTCACGGTCAAAGTCGAGTGATAGCCCCATCTTACCCCATTGTTGTTTGATAGTGGCAGCATACTCGTTTTTCCAATCCCACACTTGTTCAACGAATTTTTCACGACCTAAATCGTAACGTGAAATACCTTCACCACGTAATCTTTGTTCAACTTTTGCCTGAGTTGCAATACCAGCATGATCCATTCCGGGCAACCACAAAGTATCAAACCCTTGCATTCGCTTTTGGCGAATGATCATATCTTGTAATGTCGTATCCCACGCATGTCCTAAATGAAGTTTCCCTGTAACATTAGGAGGTGGAATGACAATAGAATAAGGTTCTGGTTCATTACCTTGAATTTCTTTGTTTGATTCGGGTGCAAATAACTTTTTGTTTTGCCAGTTATCATAACGGCCAGCTTCAACAGAAGTTGGATCATACTTTGTTGACATATCAATATCACGCATAGTTAATTCCTTTCTTTTAAGTCGTAGCACGAAAAAAATCGTTCTAATCTCAAATTTCAGAGATTAGGACGATTTTTTACCGTGGTACCACCTAATTTGTCGTTTTAAAACGACCGCTTATATATTTAATATCATTTAATTATGCTTCTTAGCAACCTTGGGCATTAACACGATTGATTTCCACTGAACATCAACTCTCTGAACGTGCGCTTGCTTAATCCTCTAAGATTATTTTAATGTTACCGTAAATTATACAGTTCGTCAAGCAGATATTCAAGACACGTAAAACTGCACACTAATTATGCTATTTTGATTACCAGTTATGCCAATATACTGTATAGCAAACACAGACTATGTTTATTATTTTTAGCGGTTTTAATCTTAATCTTCCTAATATTTGTTACCTTTTAATGTATATTCTTGTTTGGTATGATGTCTGTATATTAAATCCGAGATTCATGCTTTCAATGCTAGCAGACTTTGACTTGAACAAAAACGGATAAATTAAGTCGCAACTGTATACACAGAATCCATTAAAAAAACCAAACCGGAGATCCAACATGAAAAATATTCTATTAACTTCCTATTTCGCAGGTACAATTGACCAGTTTAATCAATTTATGACCAATCAAAATATTAAAAGTAAAAATATCTTATTTATTGACACAGCTAGTAAAGTTGAAGAATACATTGGTTACATAGATGAAGCTTATGAAGCCTTATTAAATCTCAATTATACGGTTGATAAATTAGATATTTCTACTTTGGATAAAATCACATCACAAAATAAGATACAAAATGCAGAAATTATCTTCATGGCTGGTGGCAATACTTTCTATCTCTTAGATAAACTAAAAGAGCAAGGACTAGATCAAATACTTATCAATAAAATAAATACCGGAACTCCCTATGTTGGTGAATCAGCCGGTGCAATTATACTATCCCCTGATATTACGTATGTCAAAGAAATGGATGATGCTAGCTTTGCGCCTAACTTAAATGTATATACTGGGCTTGGCATAACTAATTTCAGTATTTTACCACACTATCTCGACATGCCTTTTGAAAATGAAACTAGCACTATATTTGACAAATACCATAACAAGGTAGAGCTCATTACTTTAAATAATCAAGAAACCATATCTATTTTAGACGATACATTAATAATGTATTAACATATAGCATACCAATATACATGCAGAACCACGTTAAAAGCACAGTGGGAGAATATTTTCATGAAGAAAGTTATAGGTATCTTTGCAGTAGTTATTTTAATTGTTATAGGTGCGAAAATCGTAACCGCGCCACATTCGATGACAACAGAACAAATTTTAGCAAAATATAACTGGGAACTACAATCTAAATCTAATAAGAAAACACTAGGTACTGTTCATTTTAGTAAGAATATGCTTACAATTACAAAAAATAGCAAAACTACGAAAAGTACTTTTATTTTAGACGATCATGATCATTTGAAGATTAATAGTGGTCATTATGCTAATACTTATTCTATAGATATGGATAGTACAGATTACGCTCTATCGCCTATTACGGACAACACAAAAGAGAAATTAGAATTGATTAGAAACTAATTGGGGGATTAAACATGAAAACACGAAAACACAACCGTTTAGGATAATGAAAATTATAGGTGGAGTGACTTTGATGTCAATGTCACTACTGAAGTATGCCCACTTTCAATTCAACTATACAAAATACGGCGCTCTGATTGTGACATTAATGATGATTGTTTTCGGTTTTCAAAGTTACAGTGAGAAGAAACAATTTAATTCAGATATTGCTTTTGTCACGGTTGCTGGCCTAGCAATGTTATACATTTTTTTCGTTAACTAAATCAATACAGAGGCGAAATATGAAACACAACATCATTAGCATATTAATGGCAATAATTAGTGTGCTTATATTTATATCTTTAATGACAACTTCTGTAATAACCGGCAACCATTTATATGCAAAAATAGGATCATCATTTCTTGGCATTGTAATATGTTTCGCCGGTGTGATAGAAATAAAAAAGATGGCAAAGTTATTTGGTTACACATTGCACCCTATTTACCAAGTTTGTTTTTGATACTAAATCCTTGGATTCAGTACCTTTAATAACATGATTAGCACCTTGTTAATTCACAATAAACCCAGAGTGTCTATTGGCCAACTGAAGACAAGAAACAAGCAACTTGATAAGATTTTTAGTACTCTATAGTTAGTGGATGCGTTAATGCTATTAAAAAGAAAAGGAGTTTGAACGTGAAAAAAAATTTTGTTAAAGCTATCGCTTTTACCATAATTATTTTAGTTCTTGGCACATTATCATCATTCAGTGTGGAATGGATTCGTGGTGTGTCAATAGGTGACATTTATGGTACGTTTAATTTACCACCACTGGCACCACCAAAATGGCTTTTTGGACCCGCATGGATTCTGCTCTATATTTTACTAGGGATTTATTGTGCCAACCTAAACCTTGTGAAAAGCAATCGACATGAGCTCTATACCTATATGTATGTTCAATTAGCATTAAATATACTTTGGACAGTCGTATTTTTTTCATTTTCAAATTTTTTGTTAGCTACAATAATGATTATGATAATGGATATTTTAGTTGTTGCTATTATATTCGTAGATAAGCGACCTATTAAATTACTATTAGTGCCATATTTATTATGGCTACTATTCGCCACCTACCTATCAATTTCAGTACTTATTTTAAACTGATTTTTTGAGTGACTTTTTAAGAAAATAATCTTTGTTATTAAACAGTGTACGTTTAGACAAACACTTATGTATTTGAATTTCATTTCGTTTACAATCAATTTAATAAAAAGTATTTTCCATTTTATAGCCTACTAATTTTTTGAATCAAATCATCACAGGTTTATAATTAATTACTAAATATAGAGTTAGGGAGAAAAGACATGGGAATTTTTGAAGAAATTGAACAAGACGCTGCAAATAAAGATTTCACCCGACTCGGGTTAAAACCAATTTACAACGCACCAATAAATGCTAAAATTGTTATCATCGGTCAAGCACCTGGATTACGAGTTCAAAATACAGGTATTATGTGGAATGACGCTTCAGGCGATCGTTTACGTGAATGGTTAGGTGTCAGCAAGGATGTATTTTATAACTCCGGGATGATTGGTGTTATACCAATGGATTTTTATTACCCTGGAAAGTCTAAATCGGGGGATTTGCCACCCCGAAAAGGTATTGCAGATAAGTGGCATCCACGTTTATTAAAAAAGATGCCTAGTGTAAAGTTGATTATTTTAGTCGGGTCTTACTCTCAAAAATATTATTTAAAGCTTAAAAGTAAAGACAAAATCACGGACGTTATTAGAAATTATCAAAATTATCTTCCCGATTATTTTCCTATCGTTCATCCTTCACCAAGAAATAATATATGGCTTAAGAAGAATCAATGGTTTGAAAAAGAAGTGGTCCCAAATTTACAAAACATTGTTGATAAAATACTGTCAGAATAATATTTGAATGCATAAGAGGTATTAATTTATGTTGTCAGAAAAACAAAAAATTAGAAAATATACTTTGGAAAAATTAAATGCTTATCCCTCAAACGATAAGCTCAAACGTGAAGCTGGATTGTACGAACAATTATTTCGTTATCAATTATGGCAACGTGCTTCAACTGTGGCAATAACCATGAGTATGGGAAACGAACTCAATACTCAACCAATAATAGACACAGCTATTGCGTCCGGTAAAAAAGTATTAATTCCCAGAGTCTCAAAAAAAGATTTACTCTGGTTCGAATATAATAAAAATAGATTAAGTAAATCTAACTTTGGTATTTTGGAGCCTAACCAAGAAGTTAATCTTGCCCACAACTTAAATGATATTGATTTAATGATTGTTCCTGGGGTTGCCTTTACAGCAGATAATTATCGAGTGGGATACGGTGCTGGATTTTTCGATCGTGTGTTGTCTGCATATGACGGAGAAACAATATCACTGGTATTACCACCACAACTCATTGATAATTTTTCCAAAGGCCTTTGGGATAAGCCGGTAAAAACTGTGTTAACTTAACAATCAAATATAAAAAAATGCTTCCTCTGCGATAAATATAGCATGGGAGCATTTTTATTCCAATTAACTTATGGAATTAAGCAAAATCAACTACAATCGGATTAGACTGAAAGGATTCAACTAAAGCAGAACGAATTGTCAACTTAATAATGACATTATTACTAAAGTCATCTGATAGGCTTTTTATTTCTGGATGTTTTATGATTTCATGACTTATTGCCTGTTCCTCAATAATAACAGCTACAACAGCGTTTGAACTTATCCTAGATCCGGTCTTCTTGTTAAACCAAGTAGTGATGGATACTGCATTGTTTGCTTTAATATTTTTAACACGTGTCGTCTCTTTTCCTGTAACACAATAGAAAACATTCTCGTCAGCATTAGATTGTTTAAACGTTATAATACTAGAACTAGAAATGTTGTTTGAAGAAATGGTGGAAAGAGTAATAATATTATCCAAGTCGTTCAACGAACTCTGAAATACATTATTACTTTTTCCACTGCCTGAATCATGATTAAACTTTTTTCGCTGCTTAAGAACTGTTAGTATTGTTAACGGAATTACTAAAACAATGTAACCCACTAATGATAAAACAAGAGATTGTGCCAAATAGCCTTCAATTTTAAAGTAAAAAACAAACATCATGGAAAAAAATATCGTTAGTAGAAATATAATAAATAGCTGTATAAAACGTTTTGCATACATTTAATTCTTACCCTCTTTCATATAAATTTATATATACTTTAAACAAGTTGCTAGCTCAATTTAATGCGTTCATTTCTATACTTTAAGCGCATAATTAATAGCACTTTAAAGTCTGTTTACCGCACTATTATCGTTTGATTCCTACAACCAAATTCATCAGCCATTTCACGTTATGAACTTATGAATGATTTTGGTACTTTTCTATATATAAAAAGGCGCTACATCAAGGTTTTTGAAACCTTATGCAACGCCATGAAATGCTAAATGGATCTGAGGGGAGTCGAACCCCTGTCCAAATCGCCCGATACATCAATATCTACGTTTATAGGGCTATTATTTATAGTTCATTATGTTGTCCGCCATAGCTCAAGGCTCTCCAACACAACTAACCTGATGGATTTAGTACTACTTTTCCAGATGTAAAAAGTAGCACGATCTGGCCTTTTATGGCCTAACCTCAGACGCCAGCAACCAAGATTAAGCTACGCATCACTGGTTTTTAGGCAGCGATAGCGAAAGAGTTTTCGTTTTTTGCAGTTAAAATTTCTGCCCGTTTTACGCCCGGATGGCGAAACGCAATCAATGCTCTAAACGACCTGTCGAATTCCAAAAACAGACCCGTTTAAAATCTACCCATTATATGGGAGACTTCATTATAACATATTTATTGCATTAGAATCCTCTAAAGCGGTTACGTCGCTTCCTTAGTAATTCTTCTGGTGTGAGTTGACTCAATGTATGTATCTCGTCATTTAAACGCTTCCGAATTAAGTTGAAAACCCGAGGATGATTACGTGATTCTGGAATAATATACTCAATAATATTCTTCTCCAAGAGATCTTTAGCCGTTAGTCCCATAATAGCTGCTGCTTCTTCACTACGTTTGCTATCTTTCCAAAGTATAGATGCAAATCCTTCCGGTGATAGTATCGAATAGGTTGCATTTTGGAACATCCAAACTTGATCAGCTGTGGCCAGAGCAAGTGCACCACCAGAGCCGCCCTCGCCATATATGATTGAAATCATTGGAACGGTTAACTTCATTGACTCTAGAATTGATTTTGCAATTGCCTCACCCTGCCCTTGCGCTTCAGCTTCTTTACCTGGAAAGGCACCCGGCGTATTGACAAACATGATAATTGGCCGATTAAATCGGTTAGCTTGTTGCATTAGACGTTGAGCTTTACGATATCCCCATGGTTCTGGCGAACCATTGCGCTTACTCAATTTGTCATGAATGTCTGTGCCCTTGTCAACAACAATCACTGTAACAGGTCGATTTTCTAAAAATGCAATACCACCGATGATAGACATATCGTCACCACCGAGACGATCACCATGTAATTCGACAAAATCTGTAAAAATACCATCAATAATTTCCCGAGCCATGAAACGGTCTTCGCGGGATTTCTTAACCACTTGTGCTGGTGTTAATTCACGTTTAAATAATTTCAATCCACTTAAAATATCGGGCATTTATTCGGCCTCCGCTGTATGTAATCTGACAATTTTGGCAATCAATTTCGCTAATTCTGGTCGAGGTACAATTTGATCTACAAAGCCATTTTCCAATAATGTCTCTACTCTTTGAAAGTCTTTTGGTAATTTTTCATGTATTGTTGATTCAATGACTCTTGCCCCAGCAAAACCAACAAGTGCATGTGGTTCAGCTAAAGTAACGTCACCTTGCATAGCAAAACTTGCCGTTACACCACCAGTTGTAGGGTCAGTTAGAACAACTAAATATAATAACTTAGCTTCCTGATGAGCGGCAACAGCGGCTGAAACTTTAGCCATTTGCATCAAAGAATCAATTCCTTCTTGCATACGCGCCCCACCAGATGCCGTAAACATAACAACAGGTAATTTATGTGCCGTAGCATATTCAAATAGTCGAGTGATTTTTTCACCAGTCATTGAACCCAATGACCCCATCATGAAATAAGAATCCATGATTCCCAAAGCCACTTGTTCGCCTTCAATATCTGCCAGACCTGTTAATACTGACTCTGTTAATTCTGTTTGAGATTGTGCACGTTTCAACTTTTCTGCGTAACCAGGAAAATCAGGGTGATCCATTTGAATATCTGAATCTATTTCTTCAAAATTTTGAGTCAACAAATTAACGCGTTCTCGGGCCTGCAATCGGAACCCATAACCACAATTTGCACACACGCGATACTTGCCAAGCTGTTTGTTGTACATTTGTGCACCACAGTAAGGGCAAGCTAGAAAAAGCCCATCAGGAATGCGGTCATTAACCGAAGCATCTCTTTTAATTTTTGATGTATCGCTATTTTTATTGTTGTATAAGTCCATATTAAATGTCTCCATTTACTAGAATACCGCACACGTCAAACGCATGCGGCATTGTGTTATTCATCTTCTGATAAGCTCCGAGTCCACTGTGGTAAAAATTCAGTTTCTAAATAGCGTGTATCAAATTCACCACGCTGAACATGTGAATCCTCCAATAAAGCTTTTTGGAAATTTAAACTTGTTGAAATACCATGAACAACGGTTTCATCAACAATACGATGAATTTTTTGAACTGCTTGTTCACGAGTATCTGCCTTAACCACTAATTTACCAATCATTGAATCGTAAAATGGCTGAACTTTATCACCCACAAATAGTGCAGAATCAATACGAACACCGGGTCCTCCAGTAGGTAGAAATACAAGATCGACCGTTCCTGCACTTGGTGCAAAATTGTTTTCAGGTTTTTCCGCCGTCAAACGTACTTCGATGGAATGACCATTAACTTGAATATCGTCCTGTGTTATAGGTAAATCTTGCCCTGAGGCGACCTCTATTTGTAGTCTAATTAAGTCTAAATTGGTTACCATTTCAGTGACTGGGTGTTCAACCTGAATACGAGTATTCATCTCCATGAAATAAAAATTACCTTCATGGTCTTGCAAAAATTCAATTGTTCCAGTATTTTCATACCCGATTGCTTGCGCAGCTTTTGTTACAATGCTACCTAAATAAGCACGCATCTCAGGCGTTACCCCTACCGCAGGTGACTCTTCCAATACCTTTTGATTTTTACGCTGTAATGAGCAATCACGTTCTGGCAGATAGACAACATGTCCATTTTCATCTCTCAAAAGCTGCATTTCAATGTGTCGTACATGCTCCATCACTTTTTCAATGTACATCTGATCGTCACCGACAGACAGACGCGCTTCGTTTTGAGCATCATCAAATTTGTCGCTTAACTCATCTTCGCTATAAACAAAACGCATCCCTTTTCCACCACCACCAGCAGCGGCTTTTAATAATAAAGGATATCCGATACGATCAGCAACAAGCTTGGCTTCAGAAAAATCACGGATAAAACCGTCGGACCCAGGAATAACTGGAACACCTGCTTGACGCATTTCTTCACGAGCATTAGCCTTGTTACCCATTAGTTCAATTGTTTCTGGACGTGGCCCAATCCATTTAATGCCCACTTCGCCAACCATTTCAGCAAATAAAGCATTTTCTGACAGAAAGCCGTATCCTGGATGAATAGCTTCAGAACCTGTTAATAGTGCCGCGCTCAGAATGTTTTTCATATTTAAATATGAATCGGTTGGCTTAACACCACCAACTGCAATTGCTTCATCAGCAATTTGAACGTGCAGGCTATCTTTATCAGCTGTTGAATAAATAGCAACTGATGCAATACCCATTTCTCTCAATGTCCGAATAATACGCACCGCGATTTCACCACGATTTGCCACTAGAACCTTTTTGAACATTTTAGTCTCCAATAATAAACGTCAATTCTGCTGTTGTCGCTTTCTTGTCACCAACCCAAACAATACCTTTACCAGTACCAATTGGTCCACGCAAGCGATCCAGAGTAACTTCTAAACGTAGCTGATCTCCTGGGCGAACCATTCTACGATAACGCGCCTTTTTAATGCCTCCGAAGTAAGCCGTCTTACCCTTAAATTCAGGCATAGATAAAAGTGCAACCGCACCAGTTTGAGCCAATGCCTCAACAGTCAAAGCGCCTGGAAAAGTTGGATTTCCAGGAAAATGGCCTTGGAAAATTTCTTCATTGATACTGATGTTTTTAATTGCTACTGCTCTCTCACCTGGCACTAATTCTTCCACTGTATCCAGCATAAGCATTGGATAACGGTGAGGTAATATTTCTTGAATTTGTTGTGTATTTAAAATCGACATTTTGACTCCTTCGTAGTACGTATTATGTACGTTTGTATGATATTTATGTTTCATACCAATACAAACCTTAAAATGATAATTAATCTGTTGTTATTCTATAGAGTGGCTTATTGTAGTCCACTACTTCTTCGTTAGCAACTAGTATTTCAGCTACTGTTCCGCTGACTTCACTATGAATTTCTGTCATTAATTTCATCGCTTCAATCACAGCAACCGTTTCCCCGACTGAAACTTTGTCACCAACTTGTTTAAACATTGGTGCATCAGGTTTTGGTTGCAAATATACTGTTCCAACCATAGGCGCAACAATCTCTGTTCCTGCTTTAGGCTCTTCGGATTCTGCTGCTACTTGTGTTTGCTCCGGTGCAATAGCGTTGGGAACAGTGGCCTGTGTTTGAACTGGCGTGTTCACGACTGATTCACTTTTGTTCTTTGATAAATGTAAACTGAATTCGCCATCAATAACTTTGAATTCGCGTAAAGAACTGTTTTCTAGATCAGCAATCAATCCACGAATTTCCTCAATATTTAAACTCATCAATTACACTCCTTCGTGCCATTTCTTAAATACAATGACAGCATTGTGACCACCAAACCCATAGTTAGCACTCATGACATATTCAGGTGCCTGATGCTTATTTTCTTGATCAACTAAATTAACAACCTTAGTATCTTCATCTTGTTCATCAATACCAACGTTTACCGGTAATTGACCGCGTGTCAATGAACCTACAGAGACCAAAGCTTCGATAGCGCCAGCGGCACCCAGCAAATGACCAGTCATTCCTTTTGTTGACGAAACAGGTACTGTATTTTCTCCAAACACGGTAGCAATAGCATGCGCTTCACCCGAATCATTTGCTCCTGTCGCTGTTCCATGAGCATTAATATATGAAATTTGATTTGCTTCCAAATTAGCATCGTTCAATGCATCACGAATTGCACGCGCGGCACCTTCACCATCTGGAGATGGCGATGTCATGTGATATGCATCGGATGATGCACCATAACCAACTAATTCAGCAAGAATATGCGCACCACGTGCTTGTGCATGTTCTAGACTTTCAATAACCAAAATTCCTGAACCTTCGCCCAAAACAAATCCATGGCGATTCTTATCAAAAGGCTTTGAGGCTTGCGTTGGATCTTCTTCCTTAGATAATGCAGTTAGGGCTGCGAATCCAGCAATACCAATTTCATTAACTGTTGCTTCTGAACCACCGGTTAACATGACATCGGCTTTACCAGATTGAATACGCCAGAAAGCTTCACCAATCGCATTTGTTGCTGAAGCACAAGCTGTAACGATTGTTGAATTAATACCCTTTGCACCAAAACGTAATGAAACATTCCCTGATACCATGTTGGGAATTGATTCAGGAACAAACAATGGACTAACACGTTGCGGTCCCTTATCGTGCATCTTTATTACTTGCTCTTGGATAGTAGTCAAACCACCAATACCATTACCCAAAATCACACCGAAGCGAGTAGGATCAGCAACAGTGGTTGGTACTTCAGCACCTTCTTCTGCCTTTAAACCTGCATTTGTCAACGCTTGATCCGCAGCATCAATCGCATATTGTGAAAACAAATCCATCTTACGTGCATCACGCTTACCAACACGAGCTGCAGGATCAAAACCATCAACCTGCCCTGCTACGGTGATTCCTGTCTCTGATGCGTCAAACTTTGTAATTGGTTTAATACCAATTTTCTCATTGAAAATACCGTCCAAGAAAGACTGTGTATCGTTTCCTAATGGCGTTACTGCGCCAAGTCCTGTAATTACTACGCGTGTCATAATATTAAGAGCGTGGACGGACACTGATTAAAAACATCATATTAATGAATTTAAATCAGATATCCGAGGACGCATTTCCTTTCTTCATGTTCTCAGTGCTTTAACATTAATACATTAAGCATTAAATGTATAACCCACCATCAACTGTAATTGTTTGACCTGTAATATAATCATTACCTGCCAAGAATAATGCTACATCTGCAATTTCCGAAGCTTCACCAAAACGAGATAATGGAATATTTTTTAGAATCTCTTCTTGCGTCTTTTCTGGCAAAGCCCCTGTCATATCTGAAACAATCATACCGGGGGCAATCGCATTTACTCGGATATGGCGACGCGCACCTTCTTTAGCTAGAGTCTTCGTCAAGCCGACCAAACCAGCTTTTGATGCAGAGTAATTTGCTTGACCCATATTACCCATCAATCCAACAACAGAGGCTAGATTAATAATCGCACCATGCTTTTGGCGAATCATCTTTTTAAATACAGGTTGTGTCACATTAAAAGTACCATTTAAGTTGACGTTAACAACCTGTGCAAAATCTGCTGGGGTCATTGCAATAGCCAGCTGATCCTTCGTAATACCAGCATTATTAATTAATATGTCAATGCCTGAAAAGTTTTCTTCCTTGTATAATGCTTTTAAACTCGCTTCGGCTGCTTCCGCATCAGCAATATCAAACTGTAATGTTTTTGGTTCTGACTTAAACTCCGCCAAAGTTGCCGGACTAATTTCTGAACGTGCATGTAAAATAACATTTGCTCCTGCAGCATCAAATGCCTTCGCAATCGCGAGTCCTATACCACGTGATGATCCTGTTACTAAAACAGTTTTGTCTGTAAAATTTGCCATGTTATACCTCTTCTGCTGTGAGCAGTTCTTTTACTTCATTAAAGCTTTCTAAATCCTTAATAGCGTATCTTTTCACATCCTTAGGAGCAATTTTCTTAGCAAACTTAATCAATGTATCTGAAGGGCCAACTTCAATAAAAGTATCAACACCTGCATCTAACATTTTTCTCATCGCTTGCGCAAAATATGTTGGCGATACAATTTGTTTAGTCAATGTTTCATGGAGATCCGTGCTAATAAACGGTTCACTCGTTGTATTGGAATAAACAGGATATTTCACATCTTCAAATTCTTCAGTTGACAATCGCTCCGATAATTGAACAGCAGCATCTTTCAATAATGGTGTGTGAAATGCACCAGAAACTGGCAAATCAATTGTACGTTTGATACCAGCCGCTTTCAATGCTTCTGTAGCCTCATCAACATCAGCAGCAATTCCGCCAATAACCAGTTGAGCAAACGTATTATAGTTTGCTGGGAAAACTTGCTTTCCTTTGGCCTGCAATTGTGCTAAAACGGATTCAATGAGCTCTTGATCCTCACCCATAATTGCAGCCATCTTACCAGGATTTGCGTCTCCAACTGTTTGCATATATTGCCCACGATCTTTGATAATAGCAACAGCTTGTTCAAAATCCATTGCTCCAGCTGCAGTCAGCGCGGAATACTCGCCTAAACTCAATCCTAGAGCAGCGACCGGATGCTGCAAAGCACTCCCCACAGCATTCACAATAGCATTACTCATAGATACGATAGCAGGTTGTGCATATTGCGTTTGTGCAATTTTATCAGCATCTTTCATCACGTCAGATAAATCATATCCTAAAATTTCAGAAGCTCGGTCGATTGTTGCTTTATACTCAGGAAGTGCTTCATATAAATCTGTACCCATGCCAGCTTGCTGTGCGCCTTGCCCACTGAACAATAATCCAATTTTCATGTTAAACCCCATATACTATATATAAATAACGACACCCAAAATCAAGCGGATTCTTTACTTATAATGTTGTGTTTTCAAAACCCATTAAGTCAGTGGCTTGCGCCCAAATATCAGACAAGATATCAGCTGCAGGCTTCTCATCCTTAATCAAGCCAGAAATTTGACCGGCCATAAATGCACCGCCTTCTTTATCACCTTCTTGAACAGCACGACGCAAGGTACCAGATTCAAGTTTTTCAATGGCTGCAGCATCTGGCTTCTCTTTTTGTAATTCGTTTACTTCATTTTTGACAAATGCCTTTGCCATTTTATTTTTCAAAACACGTGCACGATTACCAAGTAAATTACCCGTAACAATGGTATCAATATCTTTAGCTTTAAGTATTTTTGACTTAAAATTAGGATGAACTTCTGATTCAGTAGCTGTCAAGAACCTTGTACCCATTTGTGCACCAGCGGCACCAAGCATAAACGCAGCTGCGACACCACGCCCATCCCCAATACCTCCGGCGGCAATTACTGGAATATCAACTGCATCGGCTACTTGCGGTACTAATGTCATCGTAGTCAGCATACCAATATGCCCACCTGACTCCATACCTTCAGCAATAACGGCGTCAACACCTTTCTTTTCCATCATACGCGCTAATGAAACCGAGGGAACGACAGGCATTACTATAATACCAGCAGCATGTAACTCATCCAAAAAAGGCGATGGGTCTCCTGCTCCAGTTGCAACTACAGCAACTTTTTCTTCGATAATAACATCAAAAACTTCTCGAATATGACGACTTAATAACATGACATTAACGCCAAAAGGCTTATCTGTCAAAGCTTTTGCACGTCTGATTTCTTTACGAACATCATCACCATGCCAATAACCTGTGCCGATAAAGCCAAGCCCACCAGCCTCTGAAATAGCAGCTGCCAACGCACCTGTTCCAGCCCATGTCATCCCACCTTCAATAATTGGGTATTTCATGCCTAATTTTTCAAAAATAGGGTTCATCGTTTTAACTGTCATGTTCTTCATCCTCAAAAATTATGTTATGTACGTGACAAAATGTCACCTAAATTATGCTGCTAATTGTTCTTTAATCTTATCAACTAAGTCTTGAACAGTCTTGATATCTTCAGCAACAGCCAACTTAATATCGAAATCATCTTCAACACGGTTCAAAACTTCAAACAAGTCCAATGAATCGGCGTCAATGTCATTTGTTAAGTCTGTTGTTAATGAAACTTCATTTTCTTCTAAGTCAAATTGATCAACCAAAATTTCTTTTGTCTTGTCAAAAATTTCTGCGTCTGTCATGAGTGTTTTTCTCCTAAAATCTGTTTTATGTATTTTCGTTAGATTTTTACGGTGCAGCCGACTACACCGATAGATTTAAATTTTCCAAATTTGTGCGCCGACCGTTAAGCCACCACCAAAACCAGCAAAGGCAACAGTTTGACCAGCATGAATTTTATTAGACTCTATCAATTCATCTAATAAAATACCGATACTTGCTGCACTAGTGTTCCCATTTGAAGCCATATTAGTTGGGAACTTGGACATGGGCTGCCCAAACCGTTTAGCAATGGAAGATACAATACGTGAGTTTGCCTGATGTAGCAAATAATAATCAACATCATCAGCCGTAACTTGAGCTGCCTCTAAAGCTGCTTGAAGGGCTTCGGGCACTTCGCGAGTTGCAAAACTGTACACTTCCCGACCATTTTGATGAAAATAAGGGTCTAGTGGACTAATATCTTCTGAAAATGGGTTTGTATTGGCAAACCTACCAGCTATCAAATTGTCACCTTTTGCACCAAAAGTTCTCAGCTCTTCGCCTAAAAGTCCAACATTATCCTGTGTTCGTTCCACAAGTACCCCTGCGGCACCATCACCAAACAAAACTGCTGTAGTTCGGTCATTCCAATCAACTAATTTTGATAGCACTTCTGCACCGATAATTAATCCACGTTGATAGCGTGACATTAACAGACTTGAAGCGACACTCAATCCATAAACAAAACCAGAGCAAGCTGCGCTCAAATCAAACGCGAACGCATTAGTAGCACCAATGTTCCCCTGAACAATTGCTGCTGTGCTTGGTGATAGGCTGTCCGGTGACATTGTACTAACAATGATAAAATCAATACTTTCTGCTGAAACACCACTTTTTGCCAATATTTTCTTTGCCACTTCACTAGCCAAATCACTAGTATTTTCTGTTGTCACGATGTTACGCTGGTGAATCCCGGTTCGAGTATAGATCCATTCATCATCAGTTTCCATCATTGTACTGAGCTCTTGATTCGTCACTTGTCGACTTGGAATTTGACGTGCTGAAGCAACGATTTTCAATTGTTCCATAATTCCCCTCTTTAATGATTAATTATCTGTGCTAAATAGCTAACCAAATTATGGATCGCTTGCTTGACAACGCTCACGTCTTTTGGTGACATATTTTTTACCAGATTATGTGTTAAATCCCTGTGGAATGCTTGATGAGCACGGTAAACAACACGGCCCTTATGCGTTAATCCTAATCGTACCACACGCCTATCTTTACTAGAACGGCGTCGCTCAACATATCCTTTTTCAACCAACTTATCGATGGCCGCTGTCATCGAACTTGGTGTCAAATGAATAATCTTGGCTACCTGTGAAGCGCTTTTTTCATCATACATTGAAATAGCCTCAATGGTGTGCATGTCTTTTAAGGTTATATCAGAGAAGTAACTCCGCTTTAGAGTAGTTTCTTCTATCCACATGACATTATTAAATACACTAACCAGTTCAGTATTTATTTGTTCAAAGTCAGTTGTAATTGCTTCATTCATCTTTTTCATCTGGCGCCACAACAAACATCAACTCGGCTGATGTAGCTGTTTTACCATCGACTTTGGCTTCAACTAACACACTACCCATGTTAGCACGTAGCTTACCAAATGTGACATGTAATTTCAATACATCGCCTGGCTTAACCATTCTCTTAAATTTAGCGTTGTCAATTCCTGTCATGTAAGCTGTCTTACCTTGAAATTGAGGTGATGACAAAATCAAAATCGATGCTGCCTGAGCTAGTGACTCAATGATTAAAACACCTGGCATCACTGGATTACCAGGAAAATGTCCTTGAAAAAACTGTTCGTTAATGGTTACGTTTTTGACAGCGACTATTGATTCATCTGGGACCATTTCTTCCACATAATCCATATAAAGAATAGGATAACGATTGGGAATTAGATCCATAATTTCTGTTGTTGTAAGAACTGGCATGATTGATTCCTTTTTTAAATACTTTGATAATCGAAATATCTGATAGTCAAAATATTATCATAATTTATTTCGATTGTCAAAGTATTCTAAAATCGTAGTGTTTCCTTAATAAATAAAAAACACCTTTTCGGTGTTTTAAAATTCAAGTACAACTAGTCTTTTTTGCCATTCTGTTAGAAAATCGTCACTTGCCCATTCGTGAACACGTTCAGTACTATATCCTACAGCAGCATTATAATAAACATTGTTACCGAATTTTAACGGTGCGGGATGTAAATGTAAATGTCCTGTAATTGTTGCGATAGTATATGATTGATCAACAGCTTGACCAATTCTCGAACTACCAAGGAAGGCATTTGCTATATCCAATCGTGTGTTCCCATTTGGAAAGCGCTTAATATAATCTTCACGTGGTACAAAATGGCTCACAACTATAGTCTGTTTATTACCCGCAGCCAACAACTGATCCTTAATTTGTTTTAGGTTAATATTAAAACGCTCTTTATCAGTTATTGGTTGTTTAATACGTCGGTCATACCAAAGGCTATTTTTAAACGATTGAATTTCTTTTTCTGTATAGTCATTACCGACAAAACTATAATCATACCAACCATTATTACCAATAAGTCGGATATCATCAGTTAAGTCAATATACTTGTTATGAAAATACAACTCGTCGATATCACTTTCAAGCTCTTCATATGTAACATTTTTACCCATATCATGATTCCCAGCCAAAAAACGAATGGTCAATTTGTTTTTTACTAGGTCTTGCATATTGCGAGCAAATGCTAAAGATTGCTTAAAGTCATTAAACAAATCACCGGCAATCACGTAAACGTTCACATTTTTGTTCAACAAATAGAGTGCTTGTGCCCGCATAGCACGTTCAACATTAATTTTATTTAAATCAAAATGATTATCAGACGAAAATGCAATTTTCACAAATAGAACTCCTGTTCGATATTTGAATAAAGTATATCATATTTTTTACTATAAGTACCCATACATAACCATTTATTTAAGATTTACTTACCCCCTTTCAGAAAATATACATAACAGAATAATTTACAATAAAAAAAACACACCGAAGTGTGCTTTCTAAATATTATGATTTAATACACTAAGAGGTAAAACAGAATAATCTATCTTACAAAGTAGCGAAATGCAACAATGTACGGATCATGTTTGAAGTGAAACCGTATTCGTTGTCGTACCAAGCAGCAACTTTAACCAATTGTTGTCCTTCACCAGCAACAACTTCAGTTTGTGTTGGATCGAAGACAGTACCATGTGTATCATTGATGATATCAGTAGATACCAATCCGTCACCATTGTAACCAAATGAATCTGATTCGTACTTCTTCATAGCTGCGTTAACTTCTTCAACTGTAACGTCCTTCTTCAAGACTGCAGTCAATTCAGTAATTGAACCATCAGGAACAGGAACACGGATAGCTGAACCAGTCAACTTACCATCCAATGAAGGAACAACCATGCCAATAGCCTTAGCGGCACCAGATGAGTGTGGCAATGAGTTTGAAGCTGCATCACGGTTAGCTTGACGCTTTGCGAACTTAGCTGACTTAGGACCATCTTGCAAACTTTGTGAAGCTGTGTAAGCGTGCACTGTCAACATCAATCCAGTCTTAACACCAAATTCTTGTTCCAATACGTTAGCAATTGGAGCCAATGATTGCGTTGTGCATGAACCAGCAGAAACGATCTTGTCGTCTGCAGTCAAGATGTCTTGGTTAACACCGTAGACAACTGTAGGAACTGCACCGGCTGGAGCTGAAACCAATACCTTCTTGGCACCTGCATCCAAGTGAGCTTGTGACTTTTCTGCTGAAGTATAGAAACCAGTAGCTTCCAATACGTAATCAACACCATCGTTAGCAACCCACTTCAAGTCAGCAGCGTTACGTTCTGAGTAAACAGCATAGTGCTTACCATTAACAATAATACCTGTGTCGTCTGATGAAACCTCAGCGTTCAAAGTACCATGAATTGAATCATACTTAAGCAAGTATGCCAACATGTCTGGGCTTGTCAAATCGTTGATAGCAACAACTTCAATATCTGAAGCCTTGTCTGACAACTCAAGAATACGACGGAAGGCCAAACGACCAATACGTCCAAATCCGTTAATACCAATCTTAACAGTCATGTGTTTTAGATCCTCCAAAAATTTTTGACTTTAGTCAACACCATTATTATAGCACAAAGTGCATTTTTGAGCGAGTGTAGCTGTTTAATATATCATTTTGTTTTTTTCTTAACATGAGTGTAGCTAGTACGCCCATTAGTTTTAAAATTTATAGCATGACTTCTGAGTTAATCTAATGATCTAATATGATCAATAAATCACATTAACAGGCTTACATTCTATTTTTTTCTCATTTGAATGCCTTTAGGAGTTATCATAGTTGTTAAAAATATTATATTTTGAACAAAGATTTTTCATTACATCAAAGAAAAAAGCAGCTCCGAAGAGCTGCTCTTTGATTATTCGATTCCTGAACCTGGTTCAATTGAATCTGGCAATATCGTTACAGTAACAATATCGTTCTTCTCAGCAGACAAAATCATCCCCTCAGAAAGTTCACCAGCCATTTTTCTTGGCTTCATGTTAGCAACAATAGCTACCGTTTTACCTACCAAAGCAGCAGGATCTGCATACCATTTCCGAATACCCGACAAAATTTGGCGTGGTTTCCCTGATCCATCATCAAGTGTAAACTTTAATAATTTCTCAGATTTAGCAACAATTTCTCCTGCCGTAATTTTAGCAGCTAAGATTTCAACTTTATCGAAATCGTCATAAGTAATCAAATCCTTAGTTGGCGCTACATGAGCCGCTTCTTTTGCTGCCTCTTTAACCGCACGTCCTTTGCCTTTTGTATCTTTTGAAACCAAACCTGAAATAAAGGCAACTTCTTCCTCAACATCTTGGCGTGGGAAAATTGGTTCACCTTTCTTGGCAACATGACCACCAGTTGGTAACTTACTGAATGTCAAACCTGCAATAGCAACACCTTTGTCAGAATAATCCAATCCCAATTGATCAAAAATCTTCTTTGGTGCTTGCGTTAATACTGGCTGTAACAAAACAGCAGTAACTCTTAATGCACCAGCCAAGTGCGCCATTACGCTAGACAAAACTTCCTTTTCATTTTCATCTTTTGCTAGCACCCATGGCTGTGTCTCATCAATATACTTATTTGCACGACGGATGATTTTCCAAACATTTTCAAGTGCATCAGCAGTACGTAATTCTTTAAAGTTTTTGTTGTATTCAACTATGGCATCTTCTACAGTTCGAACCAAGTCTTCATCAAAAGCAGTCTTGCCTGTTAGTAGTTCGGGAATAACCCCATCCACATATTTATTAATCATGGCCACCGTACGATTCAACAAATTACCTAAGTCATTAGCTAAATCATAGTTAACACGTGCCACAAAATCTTCAGGTGTAAATACACCATCATTACCAAATGGCATTGAACGCAACAAATAATAGCGAACCGCATCTAGACCATAACGTTTTTCAAGCACTTCAGGATAAATTACATTACCCTTTGATTTAGACATCTTACCGTCTTTCATCACAAGCCAGCCATGACCAACCACTGATTTAGGCAACTCTAATCCCAATGCATGCAACATAATTGGCCAATAAATAGTATGGAAACGAACAATTTCTTTTCCAACAAGTTGAACATTTGCGGGCCAAAACTTATCAAATAAGGTTGTGTCGTCCGAATTATAACCTAGAGCAGTAATATAATTAGCTAATGCGTCAATCCAAACGTAAATGACATGTTTTTCATCTCCTGGTACTGAAATACCCCAGTTAAATGATGTACGTGTCACTGCCAAATCTTCCAGACCTGGTGCAATAAAATTATTAATCATCTCGTTCATTCGTGCTTCTGGCTGAATAAACTCTGGATGTGTTTTGTAATAATCCAATAACCAATCAGCATATTTACTCATCTTGAAGAAGTAGGCTTCTTCTTTAACAAGTTCTACTTCGTGTCCTGATGGTGCTTTACCACCAATTACTTTGCCCGCATCATCATGATAGACTTCGGCTAATTGAGATTCTGTAAAGTACTCTTCATCAGAAACAGAGTACCAACCTTCATACTCACCTTTGTAAATGTCTCCATTTTCTAGTAATTGCGTAAAGATTTTAGCGACTGCTTTTTCATGACGGTCTTCAGTCGTACGGATAAAATCGTCATATGAAATATCCATTAGCTTCCACAAGTCTTTAATTTGCTTCGCCATACCATCAAGAAAAGCTATTTCAGATATACCTGCAGCCTCGGCTTTTTGTTGGATTTTTAATCCATGTTCATCTGTACCTGTTAAAAAATAAACATCTTCACCCAGCAAGCGGTGGTAACGTGCTGCTGCATCAGCGAGTACCGTTGTATAAGTGTTTCCCAATTGTAACTTACCAGATGGATAATAAATTGGTGTGGTAATATAAAAGGTCTTATCCTTTTTCACTGAAAATTGTTGCTCTGCCTTTGAAAACTTGTCATAAATGACAGCCGAATCCGTGTGATTTCCAGTGTTAAACAAAATGTTATTTGGTTCTGACATATGAGTCTTCCTCTTTCTTTAAAACGCCCAACTTTATTGTTCGTTTGAGCGTGTCTTTTACCGTATGAGGTAAAGTTATATTAAAATAATTATAACTAAAATTAATATGTTTTCATAGAGAACAACGCTGATTTTTTAAGGTTTTATTTGAAACGCAGTATTTTTTGAACTTAAAAGTACTGCTATAGTTTAAACTTATAAATATAGTATCAAAATAAAGTTAAGGAAATATGAATAATGGAAAAGTTAGCACTAATTGAGCATTACATGAAAGATATACTTAGCCAAGATAAAACTGGACATAGCACTGATCACGTTGAACGTACTTTATCTCTGGCAAATAAAATTCTGGTTCACGAAGACAAAGCCGATTCATTTATAGTGCGCGCTACTGTTCTCTTGCATGATGTCTATGATGATAAGTTATATGAAACCGATGATGCAGTACTTACTGCAAAAAATCAAACAATTTCATTTTTATTATCAATAGGTGTTGAACCAAAAACCATTGATGAGATAATTTACATTATAGACAATATGTCTTGGTCTAAATCTCTTGATGGTGCTAAACAACTAACACTAAATGGTCAAATCGTGCAAGATGCTGATCGATTAGAAGCAATGGGCGCCATTGCTATTACCCGAGCCATTACCTATGGTGTCGTTAAGAATCGCATACTATATGATCCAACGATTCCGCCACGTATTGCTAGAGATAAAACAGAATATAGAAATGATAAGAGTACCACAATTAATCATTTTTATGAAAAATTATTACGTATCCAAGATAAACTAAACACAGATACCGCTCGGCAAATATCTGATAGTCGTCAACAATTTATGTTGTCCTTTCTCGAACAGTTCAAAGCTGAATGGGAATTAAAACGTTGATTTTTATCATCGTCTTTGTTGATGCTTTGGTGTAGCATAAATGTTATGATATAAGAACTTGAAAGAGAGAAAATCATGGCACGAAAACGCACGTATAGACGTAAAAGTAAACCACAAAATAAGATATTATCCCTTCTGATTCTAGTTGTTGTTGCTGGATTTTATTTGTGGCAAAATTATCAATCGACACATACTTCTATTGAAACATCTCATCCAACGGTAACTGCTCAGTCTGACCAAGCTCTACTTAACTTAAAATGGGATGGCACGCTTGATGGTGATATTGTTCATATTAACGACAATAAAGCGACTTTCACAGACGATCAAATGAAAGAAACTTTTCCAAGTCAAGCATCTAAGCTCAATCCAGTTGATGGGCTAAGCCTCTCAGCCCTTGATTCGTTAGGCCGTTCACAACAAGGAAATTTCGTGGCCAGTAAGTCAGCCATATCAAAAGTTACTAAACGACCAGATCGTATTCCCTACACTGTCCGCCCATCCGGTTGGTTTATCAACGATCGCTATGATGGTACCAAGTGGGTTGGTGGCTATCATGATAATCCTAACGTTAAATTGGGTAACGGTATGCAAGCGCTTTGGAATAAATCTCACATTGTGGGCTATCAATTTTTCGGGTTACCCACTATGGTCACAGAGAACATGATTACAGGCACACGTGTTGAAAATGCCTATCCAGGTCAGCTCGTCCCTGAAAATGATATTCGTAATGCAATCCAAAACAACCCAACTATTACGGTCCGTGCACAAGTCACACCTCTTTACGTTGGCGATGAGCGCCTTGCTCGTGGTGTTCACTATATGGCTAAATCAGTTGAAGATAACGGTAAAACTTTGAACTTAAACTATTGGATTTTTAACGTACAGCCAGGTATTGAAATTGATTATGCTACAGGAAAAGCAACTATTTTAGATTCCGCTAAGTAGCTTAAAAAAAGTAGTAGATGATATACTTCATCTACTACTTTTTTACTTATGTCAGCTTACCATCTTGAATAACCATTGAGCTCGAATGCCCTGGACCACGTCGCTGAGGATCAAAGAATTGAATTGCAGCATTCACTGCCGTTGGTGCTTCACCAAATCCAACAGCAATTAAATCTGCTTTCCCTTCATAATGGCTAGCATCCCCAATAGCAAAAACACCGGGTATCGTTGTCTGCATTGTTTGATCGACGGAAAATGCTTGTCCTTTATTTTCTGGTTGTATATCCCAACCATGCACAGTTTTATTTTCAGAAATAAAACCATAATTAATAATTAAATCATCAACACAAATATCATTAGTTACCTGGTCATTCTTCACTTGTGCTAGCGTGATTTTTAATTTACCATCACTTTGTTTTTCAATCTGTGATACTTTTTTTGGTGTTTCTTTGATAACTGATGATTGATTCAGTTGTTTCACACTTTGCTCCATCGCACGAAATTGGTCCCGACGGTGAATAATTCTTGTAGAATGGGTAAATTCATTCAGCATCGTAGCCATATCGATAGCAGAATCACCACCACCAGCAATCGCTACATCATGATTATCAAAATCATGTTTATTCGTTACAAAATAGTGAATTCCTTGGTCAAGCAGTTCATCAACACCCGACACCTGCATTTTGCGTGGTTCAAAAGACCCCTTACCAGTTGTAATGATGATGGTTTTGGCTTGAAACGACAAACCATTGTCATTACTCACTGTGAATAAGTCGCCTGTTTTCGTCACATTAGTCACAGTTGTTGAAGTTTTGATATCAACTGGAAATAACTTCATTTGCTCAGCCAATGAATCAATCAATGCTGATCCTTTAATTCCTGTGAAACCAGCAACATCAAGAATCTTTTTCTCAGGGTATAACGATGTTACTTGACCGCCAAGTGTTGCTAAACTTTCAACTAAAACTGCTTTCGTATCACGTAATCCAGCATAGAACGCTGTAAACATGCCAACTGGGCCACCCCCGATGATTGCTACATCATATAACTCTGTCATTTGAATATTCTCCGATTTTACTTTATTGCAACGTTATTCTAACATTGCGTTAATTTAAAACAAAAATAGCTTTCGTCCGTTATAATTAATATATATTACGATTTGGAGGAAATGTGCGTCTGCACACAATAATAATTTATGGCTACTAAAAAAATGATTCTTGATCTAGATACTGGCGTGGATGATGCTCTAGCGCTCGCCTACGCTGTAGCTGATCCAAATGTCGATTTAATTGGCATTATCTCTAGTTATGGTAACACACTTGTTGAAACAGCTGCACAAAATTCATTGAATTTATTACATTTACTTGGTGTCGATGATGTTCCTGTATTTATTGGTGCTAGTCATTCAAGTACAACCAACAGTTTTGAAGTTATGCCTATTTCGCAACTGATTCATGGTAAAAATGGCGTAGGTGAAATTACTTTAGAAACTGCACCAAGACAAGTTGAAACACAGTCAGCTGTTGATTTTTTAATTGAATCTGCTCATCAATATAGAGAAAATTTAATTTTCATTCCAACTGGTCCTCTCACTAATTTGGCAGCAGCTATTGAGAAAGATCATGAAGTGGCTACTTTGATTGGTAATACAACGTTAATGGGCGGTGCTCTGACTGTACCTGGTAACGTAACGCCTTTTACTGAAGCAAACATTCATCAAGACCCTGAAGCAGCTGACTTTGCTTTCGTTCATCAACAAAATTTAACAATGGTTGGCCTTGATGTGACCCTCCGCACACTGCTAACGAAAAAAGAAACTGCAGCATGGCGTGCCCTAGGATCTTTAGCCGGACAAAAATTTGCTGACTTAATGGATTTCTATATTGATGCCTACGCTAACCTAAACATCAATAAAAATGGTGCTGCTCTCCACGATCCACTAGCCGTTGCAGTTGGAATTGATCCTAGCTATGTTACATCAATTGCCTTAGCTATGCGCGTAACATACGATAAAGAGAGTGGTGATTATGGCCGTACAATCGGCGATAAAGAGAAACTTTTAACACCAACAACTAGTAAAGCTGCGGTTTTAGTTGATTCAAAAAGATTTGTTCAAGATTTTCAAAATCTAATGCTCACTGTACTTCAATAACATAAAAATGATCCACCATACGACACCAAAATAAGTTGTCCGTATCGTGGATTATTTTTTTGGACAAAAACACTTTGTTTATTCTCTAATTTGTCCTTCGCCAAATACTTCATACTTAATTGTAGTTAACGCACTTAGTCCCATTGGTCCACGTGCATGAAGCTTTTGTGTAGAGATACCAATTTCTGCGCCAAATCCAAATTCAAAGCCATCAGTAAAACGGCTTGAAACGTTCTGGTAAACAACAGCAGCATCAACAGTATTCATAAAATCAGTAACATGATTAAGATTCTCACTAATAATTGTTTCTGAGTGATGTGTTGTGTGGTCATTAATCCAGGTAATTGCTTCATCGTTATCGTGAACAATTTTGATAGCCATGATTAAATCATTATACTCAGTATCCCAATCTTCAGCATTTGCGCTACTTATTCGACCATCTATACTGCAGGCTTTTTGGTCGCCACGTAACGCCACACCAGCAGCTAGTAGATTATCGACAATCTTTGGTAAAAATTCACCCGCAATTGTCTCATGAATTAGTAACTTTTCGGCAGCATTACAAACTGCGGGCTTTTGTGTTTTAGCATTATGAATAACACGAATAGCTTCATCTTGCTTAGCACTCTCGTCCACAAATATATGTGTATTCCCTGCACCCGTTTCAATAACCGGTACTGTTGCATTTTTTACAACAAAATCAATAAACTGACCTGAACCACGCGGAATTAATACATCAACATAGTCACGCATATTCAGTAATATGTTAACAGACTCGTGTGTTGTATCCGTGACTAATTGTATTATATCTGGGTTTAAATGATGTTTACGTAGCACATCACGCAATATACTCGTTAAGATGATATTTGACTCGATAGCTTCTTTACCACCGCGCAAAATGACAGCATTACCTGATTTAAAAGCTAATGCGGCTGCATCGACAGTCACATTCGGGCGTGCCTCAAATATCATAGCCACAACCCCTAGTGGTACTGTCTTTTTTATAATTTTGAATCCTGTATGGTTTTTCCAACTGTCATAAGGGCCTGCCAAAGGATCAGCCAACTTAGCAACCGCTGATAGCGATGCCGCGATACTGCTAATTGTTGTCTGATCAAGCATCAATCGATTACGCATCGGACCTGATAGTTGGGTAGCTGCATCTAAATCTTTTTTATTAGCGGTCACAATTTTTTGCCAGTTAACTATCAAAGCTGACGACATATCCAATAATATTTGATTACGGATTTCTACTGACAAATTAGCGACATCAGCGGTCACCAATTTGGCGCGCTGACCAATTTGTTCTACTGTGCTCATAGCTTCATTCTCCTTGAAATAGTGTCCCCACTTGTTTACCAGCTATTACTTCTAAAATCAAGGCGGGATTATTGCCATTAATTAACACCATTTTACCACCACTTTTCATCACAAATTCACCAGCAGCAAGTTTTGTGCTCATCCCACCTGTTCCTAAACCGGAAGTCGATCCGGTGGCGCTCATACGAATATCATCAGTAATTTCCGTCACTTTATCAATAGCTTGTGCAAATTCATCAATATTCGGATTAGACGTGTACAACGCGTCAACATCACTCAAAATAATGAGCCCGTCAGCACCAATTTCACGTGTCACAATCGCGGCTAGGCGGTCATTATCGCCAAATGAATGTTGATGATCAAGCTCATCAACTGCAATCACATCATTTTCATTAACAATGGGAATAACATGTTGTGCGAACATCATTTCAACGGCATTCATTGTATTTTCAAGCATCACTTTATTGTCGAACACATCATATGTCAATAAAACTTGTCCAACTAGTTGCTGATAAAATGCAAAACTTTGGTTGTACAATGACATCAAGTATCCTTGACCAATAGCAGCTAGTGCTTGTTGTTGCGGAATCTCTTGTGGCCGTTTTTGCAGATTCATCTGATCCAATGCAACACCAATTGCTCCAGAGGTAACTAATAAAATTTCATGACCAGATTTTTGTAAACTGGAGAGTGTTTGTGCCAACCGATTGACGACTGGGTAATTAATTTGTCCATCACGATTAACAATTGTGCTCGTGCCGACTTTAATAACAATTCTATGCCAACTACTCATTATATATTCCTTAGTTAATTTTAATTATTATATCAAAAAAATCCCTAACTTCAAAAGTTTCGGGATTTTTCAAAATGATAGTACACCAGTTTGTGCTAATTTTGCATCAATCATATCCAAAACTTTTGCACCTGACTCTTCATTTTCCACAAAATCAAAATGGTCACCATCTATCTGAATTTTTGGTGATCGATCGTACGCAGCGAACCAATCATCATAACGTGAATTAAGTTCTTTGTAGTAGTCATATAATCCTGGATTAGCTTCAACTTGTTCAAATGAGCGACCACGCTTTTTAATTCTTGCAAGCATCGTATCAAAACTAACACGAACATGAATTAATAAATCAGGGTCTTTAGACGTTACACTACCTGGGATTTCAGCCATCATATTATTAACCAATGACTGATATATATCTACCTCTGTTTGCGTTGCACGGTTCAAATCGGCTGTCAATTGGAATAACAAAGCATCTTCAAAAATAGAACGATCTAAAATATTTTTGGCATCCACTTGGGCTTTTTTTATTTGTTCTAGTCTTTTGTTTAGAAAATAAATTTGTAGCAAAAAACCATACTTCTTAGGGTTTTGGTAAAATAATGGCAAAATTGGGTTATCATCAACACTTTCGTAAAACGCCTGTGAATCTAAATGTTTTGCCAACATTTTCGTTAAACTCGTTTTTCCAGCGCCAATGGTGCCTGATAGTACAATCATGCCATTTCTCCTCAGTTTCAAATAAAAATATTACTAATATAGTATATCAAAATTACATTGTTCCTGCTGAACAATTATTTTGATTGTCAAACCATATATCATTTCTCAGCTTTTTGTAAAGTTTGAATATATTTTTCTAGTGTGATGTGATGATTAGTGATATACGTTGCATTCGACACACCGACGTATCTGAAATGCCAAGATTCATAGTCAATTCCCGTTTCCTTTATAGACTGACTATCACTTGGGTAACGTAAAATAAATCCATATTCCGGTGCATGTTTGATTAACCACTGTTGTGACTTGAATTGATCCATGCCTGCTTCTAAAGAAGGATAGGCTGCCAAGGCGTCATTACCTGCTAAATCAACTGCTTGTCCTGTTTGGTGTTCTGAGGATCCAGGCACCTGAATTACAGACTCAGTTAATTTTTTGGCCTCTACCGTACTCATACCATTTATTTCATATTGACTAATTGAATTATTATAAACAGTTGTCTGGTATGCAATAGAACGATACCCCGATACTAAAGTAGTCGCGTAGCCAGCCTTTTGAGCTGCTGAACGGAAATTTGCAAGAGCTTGTGCGATTCGTTGATCAATGGTGTTACCATCGACAGTGAACTTCGTAAAGTTCAATTCTGTTTGATAGGAATGGCTTTTATTAACTAATAATAAATCCCAATCTGTCGTTTTTATACCTTTTGGTATATCATTTCTTTTTTCTACAGAAGATTCTTTAGCAAACTTACCTGTGTTTTTGATAGGTTGCTTAGTAATAAAAAAACAAATAGTAGCCACAATAATCAACACAATTAAAAGCAAATATTTTTTAACCTTCTTTCCAGCATTTCGTTCCATTCTTCCTCTCCCCAATATTTATAATTAAAACAAAAACCAGTAAACAAAGTTTACTGGTTTTATATAATGGTCAGCCAGGGGCTCGAACCCTGGACCCACGGATTAAGAGTCCGTTGCTCTACCAACTGAGCTAGCTGACCATTTTTCGTATTTCACAACATAAAATATCTTATCACATTTTTCGATAACGTGCAACATAATATATAATTATTATAAAAATCTAACTAAAAAAGGCACGATGGACTAGCACGTCCATCGTGGCCTTTTATTGAGAGAGAATATGAGTTATTTATAGTCACGTGGGAGATCATGACTCGGCTTTCTTAAGCCGTAATGTTTTGTGCCTCTGATGTGATGCTCATCAGTTATTCCGCTTATACGATTCAACCCTCCAGGTTATAATTTATCGAATGATACATTTCACTTCAACTTGGCTTGTTGTTTGAGATAACTTGCTTTGTTGATGTTTATAATATAACGTTCGTAAATTAAATTCATATAAACTGAAGATAAAGTGAAAATTAAAGTAATGTTTTTGCCAAATAGAAGCAACCTAGTATGCCGGCATTATCGCCATTAGCAACTGGCACGATGTATTCATCCAAATCAGGAACTGCTAAATAGTCACTCATTTGTTCAGCGAAACTTTCGCGAATTAATGGGAATAAGATTTCACGATGTGGTACACCACCACCAAAAACAATTTTTTCAGGGCGTAAAATCATTGTGTAATCAAGTGCTGCTTGAGCAAGATAAAAGGCTTCAATTTTCCAAGCAATATCATCATCTGGAATTTCTTTAGCACTACGTCCCCAACGTTCTTCAATTGCTGGACCAGCAGCCAAGCCTTCTAAACAGTTATCACCATGAAATGGGCAATGACCTTCATACTTATCAAGAGGGTGCTTTTGTAAGAAAATATGTCCTGCTTCAGGATGTCCATATCCAACAACTAGCTTACCACTAGAGACGATACCGGCACCGACACCAGTACCAACTGTTAAATAAACCATGTTATTAACATCTTTAGCTGCACCAGTTTCAAACTCAGCCCATCCAGCACCATTAACATCAGTAGTCCAATAGTAAGGAATATCACGCCATTCTTTCATCGCACCCAGAAAGTCATATCCTGACCATCCACGCTTTGGTGTATCTAAAACATGACCATATGTTGTTGATCCTTCCACAATGTCAATTGGTCCGAATGCTGCAATCCCAATAGCATCAATATTGTCAAACTTATCAAAAAAAGCGATGACTTGCTCTACTGTTTTTTGACCATCAAGCGTAGGAAATGATGTTCTCTCAACAATATTATAATCGTGGTCCGCAACAGCGACCACAAATTTCGTTCCACCTGCTTCAATTGCTCCTAATAAACCCATAATTTAATTGCTCCTTTTTCACGAAATCATCGTGTTTGTGTTAGACGTTAACCAGTTACTATACTTACATTGTAATCGTTTACACAAATATTTTCAATACTTAAAAATAGCGTGCCGTCATGACTGATTGATTATTGTTTGTAAACACTTCGATAATGTCTGCATCAACAATCAATAGTGCATGATCAATATCTCCTACAATTTGTCGTTTTTCAATTTCACCACTCTCCCACTGACGTCGTGATAAAATCAGTCGATTTTCATTTCGGGTTAGCGTCATATTTTCACCAAAAGATACTGACCAATTGTCGTGAGAATCAATTGTATATTGACCCACATCAACAGCATCAAAATCTGTTAAAGGTGTTGTATGCAAAATTTCTGCAATGGGTGTCTGTGTCAAAAGGCCATCTGGCGTTACGTGCAATTCCCGTGGAACTGTCAACACATGAACCCAATTGTTGCTAGCAATTGTTGGCGTCGAAGCCTCACGTTCTGGTGTCATCATACCAGCCCATCCCCACATTATTTTGCGTCCCTCATGGGTATGCATGGTTTGTGGTGCATAAAATTCGAATCCCTTGTCAACTTCTTTGAATGAAGTTTCCGGTTTAAAATGCAACGTCTCTTCATCAAAAGTACCGACGACATAACCGGTATTATGAATGTTTTGATAGCGATAATTCTCTTCATCCGCTGGTAATCCTTGCGGTGAAAACATTAGAATCTGCTTACCATCTATCTCAATTAAATCTGGACATTCAATCATGTAGCCACGAATATCAGTCAATTCCCCTTCAATAAGCGAACCATGTAATTGCCACTGACTAAAGTTTTCTGATTCATAAATGAGAATATCTCCTATATTGTCATTTGATCGTGCACCTACCATCAAATAATATCGACCATTTTTCCCTTGCCAAACTTTAGGATCTCTAACATCTTTTGTAAAACCTTCTGGATGAGGGAATAGTTCACCAAGTTTTTCAAAGTGAATCCCATCTTCACTCACGGCCCACATCTGATGAGACGCCACACTTTGGCCAGATTCATCACGGACATTGCCTGTATAGAAGACATATAGCTTATCATCTTTAACGAATGCTGTACCAGAATATATGCCAGCTGAATCCAGATTTGAAAGAGAAGGCTTTAAAGCAGTTTCTAAACGAGTCCATGTTTTCAAATCGTTGGAAACAAAATGCCCCCATTCCTTATATTTGTGGTTACAAGCATGTGGATTCCATTGAAAAAACACATGATATTGTCCCTTAAAATATACAAGTCCATTTGGATCATTTAATAAACCTTGTGTTGGATATAAATGATATTTTTCAAAGTGATTGATGTCATCTTTAATAAGCATGAATTATTTTTATTACGTATTTTGATTAATACGCTTTCCCCTTTTTTATATTTAAGCTGGCGCACCAACGACTGAATCATTAGATTTTGGTATGGCCGTGATAATTTCATGACCTGCTTGAATATCATCATCAAAAATTCCATCTACCACAACATCATTAAATTCTTTTGTATTTGTGATAATAACCATAGTCGTAACCGGATACCCGGCTTTTTTGATAAAGTCTATATCAAAAGTGCCTAACTTATCACCCTTTTTAACACTTTGTCCTTGCGTCACAAAGCTTTCGAATCCTTGACCCTCTAAACTAACAGTATCTAAACCAATATGAATTAAAATTTCAACTCCATCATTTGTCGTTAATCCGTAGGCATGTTTTGTCTCATAGGCTACTGTAATCTCACCATCTGCTGGCGCATAAATCGTACCTGCACTCGGTTCAATAGCTACACCCTGACCCATCATACCTGTTGAGAAAACGTCATCTTGTACATCTGCTAGTTGCATTAACTGTCCTGAAACCGGTGCATCAACTTCAAATCCTGCTTCATGTTCCGTAACTACTGGATTTGCTGATTCATTATCTGACTGAGAAGCTGGCATGTGTGAACGTCCGTAGGCTAAGGTTGCTGTAAAAGCGATCACGAATGATAGTGCAATGGCAATGAAGAATCCTACCCATTTGTTAGCTGGGATAGCAATAAATCCAATGATACCCGCTGGTCCTAATGATGATGACATAACTTGAAACAATCCCATAACTAAGCTTGAGATACCCGCTGAACCCAACGCGATGAAGAATGGGAACTTGTACTTTAAGTTAACACCAAACATTGCTGGTTCCGTAATACCTAGCATGGCTGACGCACCTGATGATGAAGCTAATGCACGTACCTTTTCATTCCCCTTGCTTAAGAAATAAATAGCAAATGTTGCTGCTCCTTGAGCGACGTTAGATGCAGCGGCAATAGGGAAAATGAAATCACCACCTGTTTTAGCAACATCTGCCAATAACTGTGTTTCGATTGCAGGAAAACTCTGGTGTAACCCAGTAATCACAATAGCAGAGTAGAATGTACCAAAGACCCCATAACCAATAAAGCCAAACGTCGTAACCAACCAAGTCAAACTATCAGTAATACCGTTAGAAACAATTCGCAATACTGGACCGACAACAATAAATGTGATAAATCCAGTTAGTATGATAGACAACATTGGTGTAAACGTAAAGTCAATAGCCCCTTTCAAATGCTTATGGAAAAACTTTTCCAAATTAGCTAAGATGAACGCCACACCAATCACTGGTAACACTTGACCTTGATAACCAGCTTGCGCAACCGACAAACCAAACAAATCCCATGTTGGCATTTTCCCAGTGGCAACTGCTTCAGCAACATCATATCCGTTAACCAAACTAGGCATAACTAACATCATACCGGCAGCTGCTCCAAGAATTTCGTTCCCGCCAAAACGTCTTGTCGCTGTAATTCCTATCAAAATTGGCAAAAATGCAAACGGCGCAGAAGCCATTAGATTGATCATTTCTGCTAACCCTGTGATTTGCGGGAACATTTGAACCAAAGATTTAGCACCAAACATTCCCTCACCAGTTAGAATGTTATTCAATGCCATCAGCAGACCACCAGCAACCAAAGCTGGGATCAAAGGAACAAAAATGTCTGACAATACTTTAACCAAATCCATCAAAGGATTCTTTTTTCCTGATTGTGCTGCAATTTTTTTCAAATCGGCAGTTGAAGCTTGCTCAACACCCGTAATTTTAACAAATTCATCGTAAACACCATTAACATCTCCTGGTCCAACAATAATTTGATATTGTCCATTAGCGTTAAATGTTCCTTTAAGATCGGAATCGTTGTCCAAGGCATCTTGATCGATCTTTTTAACATCTTTAATCACCAATCGTAAACGCGTAGCACAATGTGCAGCGGCTACAATATTGTCCTTGCCGACAGCATCGGCAATACGCTTTGCTACTTTATTATGGTCCATTTTGCTGCTCCTCTAAATTTCTCTAAGATTTTGGAACCGTTTCCATTTCTTTATAGACTAATTGTAACCGCTTTCAAAAATAATTGCAACCTCTTTTTTAAGTTAAATATTACAAGTTGTTAACAACGCTTTCATTTCGTTCATGGTAATATGTGTCTATGGAAAAAAAATTGACAATAACTGATATTGCTAATATGGCTCAAGTAGCAAAAAGCACTGTCTCTCGCTATTTGAATGGTGGACCAGTCAGCGCTAAAACACGTGAAAAAATAAACAAAGTTGTTACTGAAAATAATTATCAGCCCAATACCTTTGCGCAAAGTTTAAAACAGAAGGTCAATCACACAATAGGCGTAATCGTGCCTAGACTCGATTCATCTGCCCAAGTCGAGATGCTACGTGGGCTAGACGACGCAAACGAAAATGATACTTTTTTGATTGTCAATACCTATCAATCGACTAAACGTGAGCTCGCTGCTATTGAAAAATTACGTACACAAAATGTCAGTGGTTTGATTGTTTTAACCGCTAATTTAAATGACGAGTTACGTAACGCATTAAATGAATTTGATGCACCTGTGGTTATCCAAGGACAGGAAGAACCTGACTTTCATCGTGTCGTCATGAACGATTTGCAAGCCGGAACTGTTGTCGGTGAATTTGCTGCATCACTACATCCGAAAAATACTTTACTATTAAAAATTGATGAAACGATGGATTGGGCCATTGGTCATGATCGTTTTCTCAATATTAGAGAAAAACTGTCAGCTAGTAAAGTGACTGTCGTTAATTCAAAATTCAGCATAGCAGAAGCAAAAGTGGCTGCACAACAAGCGATGCAATTTCAACATTTCGATTTAATTATTGGTGCCACTGATCGCATTACAATCGGTGCTCTTCAAGCTGGTTTAGCAACTGGACAGCACGCCCAATATATTGGATTTGGTAAATCCGATTTAAGTACCACTGTTACCCCAAACTTAACTAGCTTTGAATATGATTTTTACCAAACTGGTAAAAAAATTTATGAACTTTTCAGTACTGTACGCGATACCAATCCATCTAATACCATACGTGTTGTACTAAACGGTGAGCTCGTTATACGTGATTCAACAGAAAAATAATCATTTAATATTCACTTTATCTTCAGTTTACGTGAATTTAATTTTCAGACGTTATATTATAAACATCAACAAGGTAAGTTATCTCAAACAACAAGCTTAGTTGAATTAAAATATAACAATAATAAAGTCTAAATTTGGAGGTTTGAAAAATATAAGCAGCATAACTGATGATCATCCCATCAGAAACACGAAACCTCATGGTAAAAGGGAACCAAGTCGCGCTCTCCCCGCGACTATAAACAAACTTATATTCTCTTCTCTCTCAAATATTCTCTCATAATAAAAAATCCCCGATGAACGCGTTAGTTCATCGGGGTTTCGTGTTTTAATCATTACTTGTCATTATATCCTGATGGATGGTTTTTATGCCAATTCCAGGCTGTTTTGATAATATCTTGTACATTGTCATACTTAGGAGCCCAGCCAAGCACATCACGTGCTTTGTCTGAATTAGCAATCAAAATATCAGGGTCACCAGCTCGGCGAGGCCCAATTTTGGCGGGAATGTCAACTCCAGTAGCTGATCTAGCTGCTTCTACCATCTCTTTAACAGAGAATCCAGTAGCTGATCCCAAATTAAATTGGTTTGAGTCGTTTCCATCAGCTAAGTACTGCAATGCCAGAATATGAGCATCAGCCAAATCCAATACATGGACATAATCACGCACATTGAAACCGTCAGGTGTATTATAATCATCACCGAACATCTCAATATATTCACGTTGCCCTAAACCAGCTTGCAAAATGATTGGCACTAAATGCGTTTCCGGTGTATGATCTTCTCCTATCGTGCCATCTTCAGCAGCACCGGCTACGTTAAAGTAACGCAATGCAACCCACTTAACACCATCTGCTTGATCAGACCAAGCCATGATTTTTTCCATCATCAGCTTTGATTCACCATAGGGATTAATTGGTCGTTGCGGATCTGTTTCTTTAATAGGAATATTAACAGGATTACCATAAGTAGCGGCCGTTGACGAGAACACAATTTGTTTGACATCGTGTTCCTGCATCACCTCTAACAAAGTAATCATACCACTCGTGTTATTATCAAAATACTTTAGTGGATTTGCCACAGACTCTGGAACAATTGAAAATGCTGCAAAGTGAACTACTTGTTCGATATTTTCTTTATCAAATACTTCTGACAATGCTGCTTTATTGCGAATATCAACTTGATAAAATTTTGCTTTTGGATTAACCGCTTCGCGGTGACCTGTAAACAACGCATCAACAACGATAACATCGCGATCTGCTTCTACCAAACGCTTAACCATGTGTGAACCGATATAACCGGCTCCACCAAGAACTAAAATAGCCATATCTTTTTTCCTCTACACATTATTATATCAAATTTTTCGCCACTTGAACTCTGCTTCTGCACTCACCACATTTTCCGTCATAATACGATGCTTGGATTCATTACCATTTTGAACTACTTGTGATAAAATCGTGTGTCCAAGCCGAATTTCATTTTCAAATTTTAGATTAATGTATGTAATTTCATGAGTTAATAAATACTCTGGTGCGATCACATCTTGCATCCATTCAAAATACTTGGAGTTGTTCACATGCTGATTACCATCAATATCTAAATATCGCACATGATAGTCTTTTTCAAGGTATTGATCCTCATCTGAAAACTTCTCAGGGTTAGGAATTCGCGCAATTTGCTTGACTCTTTTGGCATCATACTTATCAATAATATCTTGTGGCAAACGTGCCATGCGGCGATTTTTCATATCTATCATCGTCCAAATAGAATCTACACGAATAATTTCATGATTATTTTCATCTAAAAAAATGAATGGTCGACGAACAAAAAAAGGATTATATTGTGTAGCAAAAGTCTGAATACGAATTGTTTCCCCAATTTTAGGACGTCGTTTAATAATTACTTCATATTGCAAAATAACCCAGCCGAGACCACGACCTAAATGGAAATCTTGCCCCACGCCAAGTTCATCACTCTGACATTTAGAGGCCAAGACAGCATAATTTAAAATCATTGGTAAAGATAATTTTTGTGTTGTATCAGCTTCATAATACTCAACACGTCTTTTTATTTCATACTTTTTCATACTACTCTATCTCGTGATAGTCCGCATATACCGCTTGTCTATCAAGCCCTCGTTCCTTTGCTATTTGTTTTATTGCCGCATTGGGCTTTAAGCCCTTTTTGATTAGTGCTGCTACTGCTTCTTGGACGGTCAGCGTCATACTATTATCTGCTTCGGAAATTTCTTCATGAAAACCATCAATCATTACTACAAACTCACCACGAATTTCGTTTGATTGCGACCACGAAACTAGTTCATCAATAGTTCCACGAATAAATTCTTCATAGCGCTTTGTTAGCTCTCGTGCTAAAACAATACGACGCTCATCACCCATTACTTTTTGGATATTTACTAACGTTTGCTTTAATCGATGTGGTGATTCATAAAAAATGACTGTATCCCGCATTGTGGATAACTGTTGTAATTCTGCCAATTGTTCACTGTTTTTACGTTGCAAGAACCCATAAAAATAAAACGGCTGTGGCACCAAACCGCTGGCAATTAATGCTGTCACACCAGCTGTTGCACCAGGAATCGGTACGACAGCTAAATTTTCATCCACGGCTGCCGCAACTAATTCTTTGCCTGGGTCAGAAATAGAAGGCATCCCCGCATCACTAACTTGTGCTACATTTTTCCCATTTCGTAAGTCTGCGATTAGGCCAGGAATTTTGGTCTGCCAGTTGTGTTCATGGAAACTAGTTTGTTTTGTCGTGATTGCAAAGTGATTTAGTAATTGTTGTGTGTGGCGTGTATCTTCAGCAGCAATTATATCTACATCGCGCAATGTATCAATAGCTCTTGGTGATATATCTTGCAAATTACCAATAGGTGTTGGAACTAAAAAAAGTGTTCCTGTATCTTGTTTTTCAAAACTTTTTTGTTGCTGCATTTTATTCCCCCAGAGCAATGATGACGTCTAGCGTCATTTTTTCTAACCGTGCTTGTAGCGATAGGTTCACTTTGCGCAGTTTATCGTCAGCAAATACTTTATCAATTGCTTTAACCAGTCGATACATATCATATCGCTGTTGTAATGTTCTATACAGCCCAATTAGATTAGAAAAAGCTAATCGCTCATCTGGAATCCGGCCATAAACAATTGTATCTCTAGCCAACTCATGTAACCAATTTAAAAATAACTGCTGTTGCTTTGTGCCGTTTAATTGACCAATAATCTTTGTCTGCACAAATGCAAATGCTTCAATTCTTCTCTGCATCATTAGCTCAAACCACTTAAATAACACTAATTGTGTTTGCTTTTGCCAATCACCATCTATTGAACCATCACTATCACTGGTAATAGTTGATACTAACTGAACTACTTGAGCGCGGGATCTAATCGTCGGTAAAACATCAGAAATATTTTCCGTAAGCATCATAATTAATTGTGGTCCAGCAGGCTCCTCAATGAATTTCAACAGGGAATTAGCTGCACTTGCTGTAAGTGTTTCAACTGCATCTAAAATAAATATTTTCCGTGGACTTTCCGTGGCTGTTGTTACAAAATCAGGTGTCAACTCACGAATTTGAGACACTTTTAGTGAAGTAGCTGGCGGAATGGGGCCTATTATATGTACGTCCGGGTGCTCATTCTCAGTGATTCGCAAGGCATTACGCTCATCAGCATGAACAACTTGCCAAGCTATATAACGCGAAAAAGCCAGCTTTGCAGACTGGCTTGAACCAACAAACAAATATAAATGACTTAACTTATCTTGTTGCAATAAATCATCAAAATGAGCGAGCTGTGCTGGATAATTTTTTTGTGCAATTGTTGCAAAATCCGGTAACATCAGAACTGTTCAAACGAATCAATACTTTGAGTAAATACCGTTGCGCCGCCAACTTCAATTTCAATTGGATAAGCACCCGCGTGGTCACCGCTAGCATCTAGACTGATAGGTGGTACCATAAATTGTTTACGTTTTTGTGAAACCTTTTTAATAATTGCCATAACCTCTGATACACGTTCATCTTCAATGGCAATCATAAATGTCGTATTTCCTGATCTCAAAAACCCGCCGGACGTGGCTAAACGTGTCGCACGAATATTTGCCTTCACAAAAGCATTACTGAGTTTTGTTGTATCTTTATCTTGCACAATTGCTGTAACTAATTTCATGATTTGTCCTCCAGAATTTGGTTGATGAGTATCCGCGTATCATCAATAACTTTGTTAAGTGGTTGCGTGGCATCTACTATCTTAATTCTATCAGAAAATTCACTTTGAAGTTTTAAATATGTCTCCCGAACCTTCTGATGAAAGGATATACTCTCTTTGTCTAGTCGATCAATTTTTCCCTGACGGCTCTCATTTACACGTGCCAAGCCGATTTCAACAGGCACATCAAGATAAATTGTCATATCAGGCAGCAGACCATCAATTGCGAATTGATTGATTTCCCAAATATTGTCGACCCCAAGGCCACGGGCGCCACCTTGATAAGCAAGTGAGCTGTCAACATAACGGTCAGATATCACAATTTTATTTTGGTCTAATGCTGGTTTAATATTTTCCACAAGATGTTGACGTCGAGCAGCTGTATATAAGAGCGCTTCAGTCCGTTTATCCATGCCGTTATCTTCTTCTGGCTGTAAAATTGCTCTAATTGCTTCAGAAATTGGATTGCCGCCTGGCTCACGTGTAGCTACTAAATCATCGCCAAATTTAATTTTTAGTTCTGAAATTAATGCCTCGAGAACACTTGTTTTTCCAGCACCCTCAGGTCCTTCGAATGATATAAATATTGGTTTTGGCATAAAAATCCTTATGAGTAATTTGTCTACTGATTAAATACGATCTGTTTTTAAAACATGGGTTTGCATGTGCCCAACGGTTTTACGACGACGTGCTTCACGATATAGATAATTAAATTTAGCACGTGCCAATGCTGTTTGCGCTTGTATAAGCCGCAAATTCACTTGACCATCAAGCAATGCTGCTTCCGAATTTTTCGCCGTATCCCAGTCAATTTTTGCTTTATCAATTTGAAATACAAGTGCTCTATCATATTCTTTGCGCAATCCCGTTTTTTTCTTGCCAAATATCATAATTTTGTCCGTCCTTGTACTGCTTTGATAAGTGTTAGTTCATCAGCATAATCAATATCAGATCCAACAGCTAAACCATGTGCCAAACGAGTAACTGTAATACCAGCCGGTTTCAGCAAACGTGCTAAATACATTGCAGTAGCTTCTCCTTCAGCATTTGCATTAGTGCCGACAATTACTTCTTTAATTTCTTCATGCTCAGACAAACGTCGAATCAAACTTGGTAAATTAATATCTTCTGGCCCCGTTCCTGCACTGGGAGAGATTACACCATTTAAAACATGGTATAGACCGTGATAATCCCGCGTATTCTCCATCGCCATGACATCGCGTGAATTTTCGACAACAAAAACTGTTGACTGATCACGTGATTGGTCGCGACAAATAACGCACGGATTGGTATCAGTTGCAGTAATATTACCACAAATAGAGCAGAAAGTTAAATCAGTCTTTGCGGAAATTAATGCTTTAGAAAAATCCTGTACATCTTCTTCATTCATACCTAATGTATAAAAAGCTAACCTTGTAGCCGTTTTGGGACCAATGCCAGGTAGCTTCGTGTAACTATCTATTAATTTAGCGATAGGTTCAGGGTATTGCATATTTTAAGAATGCTTTACGCACAGTGCGTTAAACATATCTCCTTCCTATGTTAATCAGTCAACGATATTCACGAGATCTTCACCGAATAATTCTTTAGCCTCACTAACAATTTTTGACTCTTTACTACTTGATTCTTGCGCGGATTTTGCAGGAGCAGCTGGTATATTAGAAGATTTTACTCGCGGTACATCTTCTAATTGAATGTGCGGTGTTTCGCCAGTTTTTAATTTATTCACATATGATGCACGGTCAGAAGCCCATTCATCTTGTGAGATAAACACCAATTCTTCGGCTAAATTATAGGCTCGTAGCTGCTGCACCAGACGATTTTGCAATGTAGCATCGTGTAGCGCCTGTTCTAACAAAGCAGGATAATCAAAAGCCAAGACAACAGCCTGCTCACTTGCTGCAGTGGGTTCGGCTGTAGTAAGCATCGCCTGCTGCGTGACATCAAATTGTCGCAATAAGTCAGGCCAAGCGTTTTTAACTCGAGCTAAGGCATCCCGTTTCGCAACAATTAAGACGGCAAATACTGCACTTTGTCCCGTGCGAACTAACAAATTCTCGTGTTCAGTCTTCTTGACAACAGGTAATTCTACTGGTACTTTCCCTATTGCTGGTTCAACAATTTGTTCCTCGTGAACTTCTGTATTTTTAGATGCCCTAACAATATTATCAATATTTTGAGGTTTCTCTTTAATAACTTTCGGAGATTGCTTTGCCGGTAAGGTTTGTTCAGAATCTGGCATAGACAATTTAACAGTGAGTAGCTCCAAATATACATCACTCTGCATAGTCTGTAATAATTGTTTTTGAATATCATCCAAAGTGACCATCATTTGCTGAATACGAGAAGTACCTAACTCTATTGTTAACGCCTTTAATTCAGCCAATGGTGCCGTCGTTTTAATTAAATTTGGTGCCACTTCCGCTAGCATCACATCACGCAATACACCTAACAAATCTGCTACAAAACGTATCGCATCTTTTCCTTCTAACAAAATATCATGCAATGTCTGAAGGGCGGATCCTGTGTCGTAATGACTGACTTGCTCCAAATAGGTCATTAACTGCGATGCTGTTGTCGAACCCGTTACTTGCAAAGCATTTTCAAGCGTTACATGGTCAGCACCAAAAGCTAACACTTGATCTAAAATTGACAAAGCATCCCGCATCCCGCCTTCTGCAACATTTGCAATAACATGGAGTGCATCCTCATCAAACGATACATTCTCTTTTTGCAGAATTTCAGCCATCCTAGCCTGAATAGTATCATTATCAATACGTTTAAATTCAAATCTTTGTGTTCGAGATAAAATAGTTGCTGGTATCTTTTGTGGCTCAGTCGTTGCTAAAATAAATTTAACATTAGCTGGTGGTTCTTCTAATGTTTTTAACAGTGCGTTAAAAGCGCCCGAGGATAACATATGAACCTCGTCAATAATATATATTTTATACTCAGATTCTATTGGCGCGTAATTCGCTCCGTCGCGAATATTTCGGATTTCGTCAACTCCGTTATTTGAAGCAGCGTCTATTTCAATAATATCAGGAATTTGTGAATCCTCAGTCTCCGGTGCGATACCATTAACTTCACGTGCAAAAATTTTAGCAGCTGATGTTTTACCGGTTCCACGAGGGCCACTAAATAGATAAGCATGTCCTGTTTGCTGAGTTGCTATTGCATTTTTTAACGTTTGTGTGATGATTTTTTGACCAACCATGTCATCGAAAGATCGTGGCCGATAGACGCGATATAATGCTTGATATGCCAATTTCATCACCTCCATATATCATTGGTAAACATGTTTGGTGCTACTTGTCGGCTATATGTTTTATATCATATTGGGGTTCTTAGCTTGCATAAAACCACCGATTTATAACATTTGTTTTTATAAAAAAAGACCGCTGAGCGGCCACTTATGTACACAAGCACAACATCGAACAACCTTAGGGCTGCTACATTCCTGTCCTGACCCGGTTCGAGAGCCGACATTTGCCTGCCTTTATATTATATCTAATTTTGTTACTTTAAGCAAATGCAGATACAAATTTTGTTGCCAATTTTTCTTGCCACTTAAAATAAGTCAGATAAGCTTTAGGAATTAGATACTCATTAACTGCCGCAAAATCATCAACTAATGAAACAATCCAACTTTCCCGATACTTTGGCAAGGCAATTGTTGCCCCAAACATATGTTTTACAATAATATCCGCCTCTTTATCGCTAATATTTGTAATTTTACGCGCATTTTTCAATGCAATACGTGGATGTACATAAGCATGCGATCCCTCATCAAACTTTGTTACGCGCCAATCATAGTAAAATAAATCATGAAGTAACCCTGCCCGTGCAGTTGCAACTTCATCAGCGCCAATTTTTTTTGCGATTAAATAGGATTGGTATGACACAGAAATTGAATGAGTTAAACGGTTCGAGAAATGATGTTGTGTATAGCGTGCGAGTTGCTGCACTTCTTCATGTTGTAACAAATCATCAATAATATTTATATAGTCTTTATCATTACGCCATGCGTTCGGATTTTGCATTCATTAGCCTCTTTTATTTTCTACATGTTATTATAAACATTTTTTATGTTAAATAGCAATTAATTACTTTGCAATTTCTTTACGAATTTTGCGTTTCGCACGGATATCGCTAAAAAAAGCCTGCAATAATTGGCCTGATTCTTCACCGCGTATGCCTTCATACACTTTAACCATATGATTCAACCGACTATCCTCTAGCAGAGAATATAAGGAGCGCGTAGCACCACCTTTAGGGTCATTTGCACCGTAATAAACACTCGGAATACGTGCGTTAATAATTGCGCCAGCACACATAATGCAAGGTTCTAACGTTACAAATAATGCTGTATTTTCTAACCGCCAAGATTTAAGATTTTTATTGGCATACTCAATCGCTAACAATTCTGCATGAGCAGTGGCCAACTGATTTGCCTCACGATGGTTATGCGCACGTGCAATAATTTGATTTTCATAAACGATAACAGCGCCAATTGGCACTTCACCTTCATTTTGAGCAATTTTGGCTTCGTTCAAGGCCTCTTGCATGAAATAATCAATTTGTTCGTTACTAAATGTTGGTGTTTGTGCCATAAGTACTCTCCAAAATGTAGTATCCTTTACTTTTATGAATTACCTTAGCATTACCAAAAGCAAGTAACATATTTTTTTGAGCCGAAGGTGCGCCTTGCTTCTTTTGCAAGACAGCAATCAGCTTTCCACCCTCTTGCAAATAATTACTGGCTTCTTGAAGCATCGCAGTTACAACTTGCTTTCCAGCGCGAATCGGTGGATTAACTAAAATCAGTGCATATTTATCATTGATATTTGTGTAAACATCTGACTTGAAAATATTCACTCGTTGGGCAACACCATTTTGTTGGGCATTTTTGCGTGCTAAATCTAATGCTCTTTCATTAACATCAACCATATCCACATGGTGCTGATATGCTTTTGCCACAGTAATACCTACCGGACCATATCCTGTCCCTAAATCCAATACTTTCCCAGTAGGTATACTTGTTTTTTCTAAAGCATCTAACATTGTTCTTGTCCCGAAATCAACGGTAGATTTTGAAAATACACCGCTATCCGTTGTAAAATGTAATTCATGTCCCAGCAAATTAAAATCAAAATTTTGATAATGATGCTCCGCGTTAGGATTAGCTGTAAAATACTGTTCTCCAGAAATATTTTTTGCTGTCATTGCACTCGCTCCTCGGTATTTAAATAATAAATATTTATACTATTGTATTATGTACAAAAAAAGAAGTACCAAAGTACTCCTTTTTTTATATTGAGAAAGATTACTTCAAAGTAACTGAAGCACCAGTTGCTTCCAAAGACTCCTTCAATGCGTTAGCATCGTCTTCGCTCAAACCTTCTTTAACAACTGAAGGTGCGTTATCAACTAAGTCTTTAGCTTCCTTCAAGCCCAAGCCAGTTGCTTCACGAACTGCCTTGATAACCTTAACCTTAGCAGTACCTGCTGAAGTCAATTCTACGTCAAATTCTGACTTTGCTGCGGCAGCACCGTCAGCAGCACCTGCAGCTGCTACTGGAGCTGCTGCTGAAACGTTAAATTCTTCTTCGATAGCTGAAACCAAGTCAGCCAAGTCCAAGATCGTTGCATCCTTTAATGATGCGATGATCGCGTCTTTATCAAAAGCCATGATCTAAATCCTCCAAATGATTTTTAGTTATGTTTTTAGTTAAATATTATTCAGCATCTGTTGATGCTTCTGCAGCAGGAGCTGCAGATTCCTCTTCCAACTTGTCTTGCACTGCCTTAACAGCATATGCAAATGAACGAATTGAGAATTGGAATTCTGCCATCAATTGACCAAGCAAACCTTCACGTGAAGGCAATGATGCATACTTGTTAATGTCATCGATATTAGCGATAGTACCATCAACCACACCACCCTTGATTTCCAAGGCTTCGTTTTCATCAGCAAACTTTTTCAAGATACGTGCTGGTGCAACTGCATCATCTTTTGAAAAGGCAACCGCTGAAGGTCCGGCGAAAACGTCGTTCAATTCAGCGTAACCAGCTTTTTCAGCAGCACGTGTCAAAACTTTATTCTTGATAACTTCAAGAACAACACCTTCTTCACGCAATTGATGACGCAATTCAGTAGATTGAGCAACTGTCAATCCACGAGGATCAACAACGACGGCAGAGGCAGCTGACTTAAATTGGTCAGCAATTTCTTCAACTTTTTGTGCTTTAACTGCAATAGCTTTTTCACTCATAATGATATATCTCCTTTCTTTAAATTTATTTTGCAAAAGAAATCCCGTGCGCTAAAAGACACACGGGAAAAGTTTTTAAACTTCCTCGGCAGGATATTAAGATGCAAGCACCACCTGAGTCTTAGGCAAAATGGATTCAATTACTTAATAAATTTTACCAAACGAAGTTGATAATGTCAAATTACAATGTATTAATATCCAACGTTACGGCCGGACCAAATGTTGATGAAATTGACACATGTTGTACGTAAGTTCCCTTAACAGCAGCAGGACGAGCCTTAAGAACTGTTTCAGCGATTGACTTAATGTTTTCAGCCAACTTACCTTCTTCAAATGATACACGACCTACAGGAACTGCAACGTTTCCATCACGATCGGTACGGTATGTTACTTGTCCGCCTTTGGCGTCTGAAACAGCCTTAGTAACGTCCATTGTAACTGTGCCAGTCTTAGGGTTTGGCATCAATCCCTTAGGACCCAATGCACGACCTACACGACCAACTTGGGCCATCATATCAGGTGTAGCAACAGCTACATCAAAGTCTAACCAGCCACCTTGGATACGTTGCACCAAATCAGCAGCACCGACAACATCGGCACCAGCAGCTTCGGCTTCTTTAGCCTTGTCACCTTGTGCGAAGACAACAACTGTCTTATCTTTACCTGTTCCGTTTGGCAACACAACAGCACCACGCAATTGTTGGTCTGCTTGACGTGTGTCAACGTTCAACTTGAAAACTACTTCAACAGAAGCATCGAACTTAGCAAAGTCAATTTCTTTTACCAATGAAACAGCATCGTTCAAAGCGTAAGCTTTTTCAGCTTCTACCTTTGCAACTGCTGCTACATAATTTTTACCATGCTTTTGAGCCATTATTCTGCGTCCTCCTTGATTGCTGTACCTTCAACAGTCAAGTCAACACCGTCAACAGTAACACCCATTGATCGTGCTGTACCTTCGATCATACGCATAGCGTTTGTAATATCGTTAGCATTCAAGTCAGCCATCTTGTTTTCCGCAATAGCACGGATTTGGTCAAGAGTAACGTTTCCAGCCTTCTTTGTGTTAGGTTCCCCTGAACCCTTACCAACAATTTTACGTAATTGATCAGCTGCAGGTGGTGTTTTTGTGACAAATTCGAATGAACGGTCATCAAAAACAGAAATTTCCACTGGAATAATTGATCCAGCTTGATCTGCAGTACGCGCATTAAATTCCTTAGTAAATTGCGCAATGTTAATACCAGCTTGTCCCAATGCAGGTCCAACCGGTGGTGCCGGCGTTGCTTTAGCGGCGGCAATTTGTAGCTTAACTACATTTACAACTTTTTTAGCCACGATATTTTCCTCCTCGTGTTGTGGTGAAACACAGCTTTAGTGCTGCTCCCACGCATGTCAATGACATACCATAACATCATAACAGAAAACGAACAAAATCTCAACGCTTTTAGTCGTCTTTTCTAAATTATAACGAATCTAACGTTGTATCAACATCTGAAAAGTCTAGTTCTGTTGGTGTTTCACGTCCAAACACTGCCACAGTAGCTTCCAAAGTCTGCTTTTCTTGATCAATAGAGGTTACTACACCTTCCATACCAGAAAATGGTCCAGAGATAATTTTGACTGTTTGTCCTACTGCAACATCCAAATCAACTTGCTCACGTGTAACCATACCCATACGTTTCATTAGCAAATCAACTTCTTCAGGAAGCAAAGAATTTGGCTTTGATCCAGCGCCGTGAGAGCCTAAGAAACCAGTAACACCTGGTGTGTTACGAACAACATACCAAGCCTCGTCTGTCATATTATCTTCATATGGCGTTGCCATTTCTACTAATACATAACCTGGAAAGTCATTTTCAACAGTTTGCTTAGCTTCACCATCTTGAATGGTTGTAACTTCTTGCTCAGGAACCAAAATACGGAATATTTGCTCTGACATTCCCATTGTTTGTGTACGTGATTCTAAGTTAGCCTTAACCTTGTGCTCATATCCTGAATATGTATGCACAACGAACCATGATTTTTCAATTTCTTCAGACATTGTTTACCCCTTTTCAAAATAAAAAAGAACCCCATCAGAGTCCTTGGTATCAGTAATTATTAGTATATCAAAAAAAAAACTATTTCGCCAGTAAGAAATTAAATCCTTGTTGCAATAGCCAATCCACACCACCTAAGAATAATGCAAAAATAATTGATACAGTAATAACCGTAATTGTTTCTTTAGATGTCTGTTCACCTGTTAACCAAGTGACATTTTTCATTTCCTGTGCAACGTTTTTAAAATAGTTAATCATTTTGAATCCCTTATTTTGTTTGTTGATGTAACGTGTGCTTGCCACAGTGTTGACAAAACTTACTTACCGACAAACGTTCTGTTCGATCTTTTGATAATGTTACTGTGTAATTGCGTGATCCACAAACTGTGCACGCTAATGATACTTTGTGACTAGCCATCGGACAGCCTCCATATTCTTCTAGTATCATACCATTGATACTATTTTTTTTCTACCCCATATAAAATAAGGTCCAACAATTGTTGAATTCTTTCACGCATTATTATTTGTTCGCCCAGCGAATGGAATTCACTAAACAGCGGTGATAAGCTAGTAATGTAAAATGAACTAGCCACTTGTGCATCAACATTATCACGTAACTGTATACTTTCAAAAAATTGTGCAATAGGGCCGGCATAATCGCGTCCAAAAACCATCCCCAGTTTACTTCGATTTGTTGCCGATAATGAGTCAAAACTATCATGTATTAACCTGAATGCATCACGTGGATGACGAAGTACAATGACCTGTGTCAAATCAACCAATTGATCAATTGGTTCTGTATATGTTTGCAATAAAATACTTTGCATATCCTTATAAGTCGACTCGCCAACACGTGAAATTACTTCAACAAATAATGACTCCTTATCACCAAAATGATGATACAAAGCGGGTTGGCTAATACCTACCTTCTTTGCTATTTCTCTCGTTGTCGTTTGCTCAAAACCCTTTGATAAAAAGATTGTTGTCGCCGCTTCAATAATCTGTTGGCGACGATGTTCATTTTGTGAACTGACTTGTACCATGAACTTCTCCATTACAGGGTTAAAGTATTTATTAATCAATTTTCAAATAAAGCTAAGCGGAACTGTCACTAATACTAAATTATTAGTTAAACTTTCCTATCTTTTCTTCTCCAAGTGACACAAATGAGTAGCTCAGCTGTTGATTTTGTGCAAAATCTTCAAACCCATAGCCAATCAACATATCAACTAGTTTAGCATTATTAATATCAGAATAATCCCACAGGCGCTTAAATAAGGACATATTTGTAAACCCTGGTAATGTGTTAGGCTCACCTAAGTAAGGCACATTATTTTCATCTAACAAAAAATCCATTCGCGCTTCGCCACGCAAGTTCAACACTTTATAAGCATCTAAAGCCATTTGTTTAACTTCTTTTGTCACTTCAGGAGATAACTGAGCTGGAATTTCAAAGTGAACGGCAGAATTATCAACGAATTTATTATTATAATCATACCAGCCGTCACCACTACCTTGATTTGGTACTGTATGTGCACCAATCTCAGAGACAAGTGGCTGATCGTTACCAATAACACCAACCTCCAACTCTCGGGCACCATTAACCGCTTCTTCGATCAAAACTTTATAATCATATTGGAAAGAATCTGATAATGCTTCAGCATATTCTTCGGCATTAGTTACTCGTGAAATCCCCACTGAAGATCCTTGATTAGCAGCCTTAACAAACACGATATTGCCTAATTCAGCAACAACCTTATCCCATGACCAATTGTTTGCTGACTCAGCGTTCACCACAATATATTTAGTATTGCGAATACCATTTACCGTCAATAGTTCCTTCGTCAAAGCTTTATCAAAACTGACTGCATGTCCACGTAACGGTGCCCCCACATATGGTTTATCTAATAGTTTAAACAACCCTTGCAGTGTACCATCTTCTCCTAAGTTACCATGAACTACAGGGAAGAAAATATCAAAATCACCCGCACTCTTTAAAGCATGAATGCGTGCCAATGGATCACTAGTATCGACAGTTTTCATGAAGGCATCCACTATAGGCTGTTCATCTTCTAACGCGAGTATTTTTTTAGAGCTTTTCGTATCTAAAAAGAAACCATTTTGGGCAATTGCAAAAACAATAATTTCATATTTACCCGTTGCTTCGATTGCATTATAGAAATTTTGCGCTGAACGTTTTGATACGTCGTGTTCAGAGGAATTACCTCCAAAAATAAGCGCTACTCTTTTTTTAGTCATCTTTTTGTCCTCATTTTGTATGTGCAATAAACATTTTAAATCATTATGCTAAATAGTTTTTCGTAACACTCACATAATCAAATACCGCCTCTGGTACTTCATTTTTCCCACGTAGCAAAATTTCATGGAAAAACTGTGAGCGGTTATATAATTGCTGCCATTGTTGTTGTGTCTTTGGTGGCGTCTGGGTCACTAAATCTTTTCGCCATATTTTTAAAGTTAACAATAGATAGTCTGCATACAACTCATGTTGCTTGGAGATATGGGTAATCACTTCTACCAAACGTTCTGTTTCACCAAAAGTCAGTGGCTGTGATAATTCATGAAAGCCAGCGAGAACCGCACCTAAAACAAATACCTTATCAGATCTTACTAAATCAGGCATTAAGAAGATTTCTGCAACAACGTTTCCAATATGCGTAAAAGCATGTGCCCAACCATTTTCATTAATAAAGCCACGCCCATCACGCTCCAAGGCGGCATATAATGAAACTTGATCGATAACATGATTTAATTGCGTTTCGGACATAAAAGCTGTCTTTGTACGGTTTGAAAATAATAATAAAGATAAAACTAACACACTAAAAGAACGACGATAAATAGCATCATTCTGTGGTTCTAAAATATGAGCGAATAATTGCTCATCCGAAACAAGATAATCCGTTAACCAACGCAATTGCTCCTCTGATAACAAATCATTTTGAATCATATCACTTAAGAAAAAGAACGCTCCCGTATCACGATACTTTGGCAACGGACTAGCTAACTGTTCAACAATCAACGTTAAATCCGAGTCTTTCACTTGAAAGTCAACATTCTCTATCACTGCTTCTGATTCAGCCATTTGATCAGCCTGTTGCGTATAATGCTGCATACGTTTTAATGCAAATTCTCCATCAACAGGTAAAGAAACCGTTGTTAAAGATTGCGGAGGCATTTTATGTAGTGACTCCTTCATTAGTTCTCCTAATGATTGGAACACATCCCCATTACGCACATTTTGCCGTAATGTTGTAAATTCTTTTTTTAATTCATCTAATTCTATCATCAAATAAAAAAACCTGTCGTTTCTGTAAACGTGCTATTTTGACGCTGGTACCCTATGGACAGAATTAATCCCACACCTATCATGTTCCCTAATAATGAAGAACCTCCTTGTGAAACAAACGGTAGTGGAATACCTGTTAATGGCAATAATCCAATACTCATCCCTATGTTTTCAAAGACGTGGAACAATACCATCATGACAACACCAGTGGCAATGTAAGCATAAAAGGCACTTTGTGCTCTAAAGGTGGCACGAATTAATAAATAAATTAAACCGAAATATAACGCTATTAGAAGAACGCCACCTATAAAACCAAAACTCTCACCAATAACAGAAAAAATCATGTCTGATTCGCGCACAGGCACGTACACTTTAAGACTTCCCCAACCATTACCTGTCAATTGACCAGAACCTATAGCTTTTAAACTTTGGTAAGTTTGGTATCCATCCCCTGATGTATCATTTGCAGGGTTTAACCATGTATCAATACGAGAAAACTGATAGGCTTGAAAACCTAATTTACTTAATATCATTCGCCCAGTTGAAGAAATAACCAAAGTTAACAAAGTTGTGCCAATTACCGCACCAGAGATAATTACTGGAGCAAGAATTCGCCAAGTCACACCAGAAACTAGTGCCACACCACCAAAAATAGCAACGAAAACCAATAGAGTTCCCAAATCATTTTGTAAAGCGATTAATGCAGCAACAGGCATAAAACAAATCGCCATTTTCCCCAACAATAACCAGTCTGTTGATAGTGTATGATTCGGATAATTTCTATTATGCTGCGCAACCACACGACTCAGCATCAAAATGAACGCCGGTTTAACAACTTCAGAAGGCTGAAATGATAAGGGACCAATTACAAACCATGATCTAGCACCCGTAGAATCAAACATTGCTCGATTGTAAAATATGAGCACTGCAATTAACAAGAAAATACCTAATCCATAAGTAATAGGTGCTAATTTCCATAATTGTGATCCATCAAATCTGACTAAAAAGACAATTAATAATACGCCTATAAACCAGAATACGCCCTGGTTAATCACTACTTTTACAGCACTTTGGATTGTTGCTCCCTGCATATGTATCGCTGCTTCATATAATGAACTCAAGCCGATAATCATAAATAGCAACAAAGCTAAAATAATTCCCCAATCAAGCTCTGATCCAGATGTTCGTCTTGAAGTTTGTCGTGTCTGTTGCATAGTATCTCCAGTATATAAAACGGCACACTGAAAGAAAAATGAATTCAATTTTGTTTAGCCGCTTTATTTCTTTAAAAAATTATGTACAAAGCACGTCATGTTAATCATAACGTGCCTTATTTTTAGTGATTTAGATTAAAGCTTGCTAATATTGCTTGCAAGGCCTCGTCTTCGTCTTTCGCTTGATTAATAATCGCTTGTTGCCCAAAAAATCCAACAAACCCTCGATCAGCTTTTTCAATATATCCAATTTGTTTCTTATCAACTAAGACTTGTGTTTGTTGATTTTGTACAATTAATTCAACGTCAAAGTTTTGATTTTTTTTTCTCATTATAATCCTCGGCGCCCTGATTTCATATGTTCAAGTAGGGCTCCTGCTCCTTTAGCAACATTATCTAGCGGTGAATCTGATACTACTACCGGTACTTCCAGTGCATCTGAAAGCAATTGATCCATACCATGCAGCAGTGCACCGCCACCAGTCAACATAATACCACGATCAATAATGTCAGATGCTAATTCAGGTGGTAATTTAGCCAAAACAGAATGTGCAGCACGAACAATTTGTTGTAACGTATCATGTAATGAGTCTTCAACCTCATTTGAGTTGATTGTTACAGTCTTAGGCATACCTTCAAAGTTGTCACGACCGCGAACTTCCATTGTTAAAGGTTCATCAGCCTGAAGAGCAGAACCAATTTGAATTTTAATTGTTTCCGCAGTGCGCTCACCAACAATTAAATTGTGACGGCGCTTTAAGAAGTTAACAATGTCAAAATTCATTTTATCACCAGCAATTCGAATAGACTCAGAAACAACAATGTCTCCTAATGATAATACGGCAATATCAGAAGTACCACCGCCCATATCAATCACCATCGAACCAATTGGCTTGAAAATATCCAGTCCTGCACCAACTGCAGCAACTTTCGGTTCATACTCAAGGTAAACCTTTGCACCACCTGCTTTTTCAGCAGCCTGTATAATTGCTTTGCGCTCAATCTCTGTGATATTTGTAGGTGCGCAAATCATAATGTTAGGTTTCGACATGAAGCCTTTAACATTAAGTTTGTCCACAAAATAGGTTAGCATTGCTTCTGTGACATCAAAGTCTGAAATAACACCGTCTTTAAGTGGTCGCACTGCACGAATATTTCCTGGTGTGCGTCCTACCATACGATAAGCTTCTGATCCCACAGCCAAAACTCGATCTGTTTTATCATCAACCGCAACAACTGACGGTTCGTTTAGTACAATACCTTTTCCTTCTACGTAAATGAGAACATTGGCTGTTCCTAAATCAATTCCAATATCTTTTGCCATTTCATGTCTCCGAGACTTTAACTTTTATTCATGTTAATTATTTTCATATACAATCTATTAAATTATAACATATTGTAAAGATGTTTTTTCGCTTGATTCTCATACATTTGGGACACTCAACTAAAAATATGTTTAACAATTCAAAAAGTTAATTTCCCAATATTGTACTTGGTATTTGAATAACCCAATTTGTTGCGGAAACAAAAAAACTAGCCAAAAGATATCCTCCTATGATGGAGAGTACTACTTTCAAAAAAGCAGCTTGACGCGGTGTATATGGCATTAGTCTGGAAAAGTTTATTGGTTTAATTAACCAAAAGAAAAAATAAATACATACTAGATTAAGACTTAATATAAAGATCGTGCTCATTTAAATCACCTTTCTCAACATAGTTTGAAACAAAATTGTCGTTCTTTTTCATAACGAAAATGGTCATCCGATAAACAATATACCCCACGATGCCCCCGATTGTGTTTACAGCAAGATCATTCATATCAAAGATGCGATTTGAAAGATAAAAAAAAGTGCTGGTTCCCTGAATGATTTCAATAGTCAGCGTTGTTAAAAATATTCTGGGCACAATATGAACTAAACCACGCCATTTCGGAAACAGGAACGGAGCCATAAATCCTAACGGCAGCAGTAACATAAAATTACCAGTCAACTGGTACCAGCTGAAGGCAACATTATCTGAATTGAAAAAAGATAAATGGGCGAATGCGTGCTGTCCAAAACCACCATACTCTTTTATCATTGCCAAATATGTTGCAAATGATGGCCACTTATAAAAGGTGAGTGTAACAGTCACAACCAACGTGGCATACAGTGAAAAAATAACTCGCCCCAGTACCCCCAGCCATGAAAAACTTTTATTGCGCAGTGACTTTAATATGTGGTGTGACAAAATATACACACATATTAATGAAACTATTGTTGTTGCATGAACATTTTGAGCAATATATTGTTGATTATTTAAGTAGACAATATGCATACATTAATATTATATCAGCTAGACTAAATGAACGTTATATGATTTACGAACTACTGAAATCAAATTAGAAACGTTACTATCGTATCGATAAGTTTATCATTTGACGCATCCGTCAAATTGACTTTTTGTGATAAAAGTATTAGTATTATCTCATCAAGTCTTTGGAGGTTATTATAATTATGAAATATACAGTTGTTGGTGCAGGTGCAATGGGTCTTCGTTACGGCATTTTACTTCAAGAAAATGCCGGTGTTCCTGTTGATTTTGTCGAACCAACGCAAGCAAGCCTCGATAAGATTCACGAACAAGGTGATAAAGTTTGGAAATCACGCGATCACAAAGACCGTCACGAAATTGACATTAACATTTTTTCTCCTGAAGAATATGAAGGTAATCCAGATGTTTGGATTTTCTTCATGAAACAAATGCAACTCCAAGATACCTTGGATCGCCTTTCACCAAAATTCAAACCTGGACAGACCGCCCTTGGCGCAATGAACGGTATGGGTCATATTGAAAAGTTGCAGAAATATTTTGATGATGAATACATTATTGGTGGTACAGCAATGATTGCCACTGTCTTAAATGACTACGGCGACGTTGATTTCATGGGTGGAGAAAGCATGGGCAGCTCTGTTTACGCTAATTTAACCGAAAAACCATCAACTGTTATGGATAACCTCCAAGAAGACTTCAAAGCAGCGCACTTAAACCCATCTTATACGGAAAACTTTATGGGTACATTATTGACTAAAGTATTTTTCAATGCAGTGGAAAATTCTATTGCTACAATGTTCCAGTCGCGAATGGGTCAGCTAATGGCCTATGATAATTTTCTTGAAGGTATTGCCCGTCCATTAATCAATGAAGCTTATGACGCCGCCGAAGCAGCAGGCATTTCACTAATTGAAACACGTGATGAGATGGTCAAGCAGGTTGATTATGTTTCAAATATTGGTAATCCACTCCATTTCCCATCAATGTATCAAGATTTTGTCAAAGGACGCCCAACTGAAGTCGATTATATTAACGGGTGGATTGCAGACTTGGCTGATAAAAACGGTGTTAATGCACCTAACCAACATTTAGTAACAAACTTTGTACATTTAGCCGAATCGATGCGTGAGTTTACTCCGCCCGTCAACAAATTAGCCCCTGACTATACAGGCAACTAATTTTTCATTATCGGAAACAAATATTGTGCATCGCAGAGACGATAGTATTGTAATTCCTATAGCGAATCCCTTATACTAGAAAGAGTTAAAAAACTCTTTTTGGAGATCAGTACAATGATTATTTCCGTAAAAAATAAGCAATTACGTCATGCGATTATCTGCTTCATATCTGCCCTTATACTTGGTGTTCTTGTTAAAATAAAGTTTATATTTCCAACCATCATTGACAACAGCATTCATTCATTCATGGCAGACATTCAAACTGATCTAAATGATATCTTGATGACTGTCTTTTCCTTCTTAGGTTCACCCGTACTTGATATCATTTATGTATTGATTCTAGCGGCCATCCTATTACTTGCTAATCTGCGTATTCCAGCCATTTGGTCGGTTACCACGATTATTCTTGGAAATATTTTTAATGCTATTATTCGACTGATTGTCAATAGAAGCCGGCCCGTTGGTCATTTACTCAACGACCAAGGATCCTCATTCCCTAGTAGTCATGTGTTTGGTATATTTTCAGTCATATTCATCCTTTCCTTGCTTGTTATTCCTAATATCGAATCGCCAAGAAAACAATCCTTAATTTCTTGGGCAATCATTGTTATTGGTGTAATGACTATCATGGCACGAATATACTTTAATGCGCATTACTTCAGTGACACAGTAGCTGCTGTATTGTTCGCATACGCTTGGATTATATTTGCTGGGAAATTATATCCAGCCCTAGCAAAACTTCTTACTTCAATATCCTTCTTCTCACATGATGAAGTTTAAATAAAAAAAGAATCGCAATCGCGATTCTTTTTTTATTCTAATCCAATATCATAATCATCATCATTCATTGCTTCAACTTCACCCAACAAATAACCATTACCAACACCCGAGAAGAAGTCATGGTTTGCAGTAGAAGTTGAAATACCATTCATAACAACAGGGTTAACATCTTCTGCTCCGTCAGGAAACATTGGCTCTTGGCCTAAGTTCATCAAAGCTTTATTAGCATTGTACCGTAAGAATGTAAGCACTTGCTCAGTCCATCCTAGATCATCATACAATTCATGTGTATACTTCTCTTCATTTTCATACAATTCATATAGGAGATCATACATCCAACTTTGTAGTTCTGCACGTTCTTCAGCTGAAATTTTATTAAACCCAATTTGAAATTTATAACCAATGTACGTGCCGTGAACCGATTCATCACGAATAATTAGTTTAATAATCTCCGCCACGTTTAACATTTTATTATGACCTAAGAAATACAAGGGCGTGTAAAAACCTGAGTAGAATAAGAAAGTTTCTAAGAAAACTGACGCAATTTTTTTCTGTAGTGCGGACCCATTATGATAAATATCATTAATTCTATTCGCCTTATATTGTAAAAATTCGTTAGAATCTGCCCATTCAAAAATGTTTTCAATCTCAACTTTTTCATTTAATGTTTCGAAAATTGATGAATATGACTTGGCATGAACCGATTCCATGAATTGAATATTATTCAATACCGCTTCTTCTTTTTGATTCGTGGCATCTAACTTCAATTGCGCCATACCATCTTGTGATTGTAACGTATCCAAAGTCGTTAAACCACCAAAAACCAAGTTCATTGTTTGGCGTTCTTGTTCAGACATATTACCACGCCAAGTACGTAAATCGTTCGAAATAGGAACGCGCGTGTCTAACCAAAACTGCTGTGTTAACTTTTCCCAGGTCGCTTTATCTAATTCATCTTCAATGTTATTCCAGTTAATTGCTGTGTACGAACCGTTGTTTATATGTGCCATTGTCATTCTCCAAAATAAGGTTTTATCTTATTATATATCTTTTCTGCATCAAACTTACTACCTCGCAATTCATAGTCTGCAATCATTGGAACATCAAATTTTTTTCCATAACGAATCGCTGTCAAGTTAAATTGGATATTGAAGTTTCGGTTCCCTGAGCCAACCACACCTTTTAAGTATCGTGCATTATTACCAAATGCAATATACTCACCTAAGGCATTTGTAAAAACCTCTTTAACTTCCGGCCCTGTTCCTGTTCCACCTGTCAGATAAGTCGGTACGAAAGCAATATAGGGTTGTGTTTCATTTGCATACTCTGTTTCGTCACCTATTAAACGTGCAGAAAATTTATCACCATTAGATTCAGCAACAGCTGCTAACTTTTCAATAAACGATTTTGTATTACCTTCAGTAGAGGCATAAAGAATATTTATAGTTGTCATTAATTCCTTCATTTCATAGCTAAACTCTTTTTAAACTAAATCGAGCAACTTTCACATTCGTTAACACCTGATTCTTGATTGTCATCTGTAAACGTACGGATATAATAAAGCGATTTTATGCCTTTATTAAAAGCATAGTTACGCAAAATAGTCAAATCACGAGTCGTCATTTTATCTGTACGCTTGTTCTTCCACTCGTACAGATTTTCAGGCAATGTAGAACGCATAAATAATGTCAACGCCATTCCTTGATCAATATGTTCTTGTGCAGCAGCATATACATCAATCACTCTGCGCATATCTGTATCATATGCTGAAACATAATATGGCATTGTTTCATTATTTAATCCAGGTGCTGGATAGTAAACCTTACCAATCATGCCTTCTTGACGTTCTTCAATTCTGTTAACAATCGGCAATAAAGAGGCCGTTGCATCATTAACATAAGAAATAGACCCTGTTGGCGCAATTGCGTGACGATAGGCATTATACATACCGTATTTCGCTACATCCTCTTTTAGTCGTTCCCAATTCTGTTCCGTTGGCACATCAAAGTCAGCAAATATTTTTATCACTTTTTCAGTCTTTGGCATCCAATTTTTATGAACATACTTATCAAAATATGTACCATCCGCATAACCCGATTCATCAAATTGATAAAATGTTTCATGTCGTTCTTTTGCAATGCTCATTGAAGATTTAATAGAATAATAATTCAACATCATGAAAAATGTTGATGTGAAGTCCAATGCTTCTTCATCACCATAGTACATCTTATTTTGCGCAAAATATGCAGCTAATCCCATGGCGCCTAATCCGATAGCATGTTTTTCTTTGTTACCTAAATCAATTGAAGGAACAACATCTAAATTAGACGAATCAGATACAAAAGTTAATGCCCGAACCATTGTATCAACAGATTCACCGAAATTATTCGTTTTCATCATGTTCACAATATTAATTGACCCCAAGTTACAACTAATATCTGAGCCTAATTTTGTATACTGTTGCTTATTATCAATTTCTGACGGTGTTTGTACTTGTAAGATTTCTGAACACAGGTTAGAAGATACAATCTTTCCAGGAATCGGATTAGTTCGATTAGCCGTATCAATGTTAACGACATATGGGTAACCTGATTCTTGTTGCAACTTAGATATCTCTTCTTCAAGGGACCGCGCATTAATACGTTGCTTGCGGATTTTATCATTAGCGACCATATTATCATATTCAGCCGTGATGTCAACGTAATTAAATGGTTGTTGATAAACCTTTTCAACGTCGTCTGGGCTAAACAAGTACATTGTCTCATTTTGCTTGGCTAAATCGTAAAACTTATCTGGAACAGTCAATCCAAGAGATAATGTTTTCACTCGTATCTTTTCGTCAGCGTTTTCTTTCTTAGTTGACAAGAAAGATAAAATATCAGGGTGAAAAACCGATAAATAAACAACACCGGCACCTTGACGAGCACCAACTTGTGATGAAAATGTAAATGAGTCTTCTAACAACTTCATAATTGGTACTACACCACCGGCAGCATTATCAATACCCATGACCGGTGCACCAGCCTCACGTACATTTGAAAGATTAATACCAACACCACCGCCCATTTTGGATAGCTGCAAAGCTGAATTAATAGTCCGACCAATTGAGTTCATATCATCTGACGTCTGAATAATAAAACAAGATACCAATTCTCCGCGTCTAGCTCGGCCAGCGTTTAAGAAAGATGGTGTCGCTGGCTGATAACGTTGATGTATCATTTCGTCAGCCAAGCGCAAAGCCAAATCTTCATTTCCATCTGCATAATATAAAGCATTCATGGCAACACGATCTTCATATGTTTCAATATAATATGCGCCGTCATTAGTTTTAAGCGCATATTGATTGTAAAACTTAAAGGCGGCCATAAAGGATTTAAACTTAAAATGTTCACCCGTTAAATATGCATATAACTTTTCAATGAATGTTAGGTTGTATTTTTGAATAAACTCACGTTCCAAGAAGTGGTTATCAAACATCCAATCCAGACGTTCTTGCAAGGAATTAAAATGCATCACATTAGGTAAAACATTTTCATCCAAAAAAGCATTCAATGCCTCTTGATCCTTATCAAGCTGGATCTCATTATTTTTTGGAATGTTTACTTGATTGTTTAAATCAAAATAGGTTACGTTTTCTAAATCTAATTCTTTTAATGACATCGGTTTATTGTCCTTTGGTTTTGAATGTGATTGATTGCCGTGTTGACACTTTACATATTAAAATGCTTTTGATTAACAGTAAATATCTACAATTTTTCAACATTCTTACTAGAAAAAATGAAATAAAAAACATCGATAAGCTTTTCACCGCACGATGTCAACGAAAATCAAGCAGAAATTTTCTTTAGCACATCAGGACGGAATCCAGAAAATGCTGGTAGCCCTTCAACTGCCACAACTGGTGTTTGGCGATGACCGCTGGCCTTCAGTTCCTCAACAAATTGAGTTTCCTCTTCAATATTAATTTCTTTAAAAGGAATACCTTGCGCTTCTAAAAACTTTTTGGTCATTTTGCATTGCACACAATTGTATTTTGTATATACTGTAACTTTTTCCATGATATCGACCTCGTTTATATTTATTACTTTGCTTTGAATCTAATAACTACTGACCTTAAGTTTACCCTTTTTAATTAATTCTACAAGCCCTAATGTTGTCTCAGCGAACATTTGTTCCTACGATTTGAATGGATTATTCCAAAAAATATTGCCAGAGAACAGCCGGGAAATAAAAAGAACAATCCTATTATACCAACGTTTCAAGCACTAAAATATGTATTGCTTAAGATTCTATAGTACTCTACTTTTTTATAAATCATATTCAATTATTGAGAAGAACCATATATTTGTTCCCTTCCTATTAATATTTTAGAAATAGCTAATACTGATAAAAATCTCCCTTAAGAAAGTTATAAAATTCAACGTCTGCTCAGTATCTTTGTTATAATGTGTATTAGTTATAATATGAAAAGAGGTTTAAGAATTTGGATTCTGGTCCGTCTATGATCATCAATTTTTTCGTTATTTTGGTGGTCCTTTTACTAGCTATTCTGTTTACCTTAACAGAATATTCATTAGTAAAAGTACGTTTAAGTGCATTAAAGGCATTGCAAGAAACTCGTGAAAAACCTTCGCGAAACATTAGCAATGCCATTTATATGACAACACATTTAACTGAATACCTATCGACTGCACAAGTCGGTATTACATTGACAAGTCTGATTTTAGGTTGGATAGGTGAAGAAACTGTTGCTGATATCCTTCTTGGCTCTGGTCTACTTCCTGCTGAGTATGCTCGTGCGATATCTTCAGTAGCAGCTATGATTATATTTACGATCGTCCATGCTGTATTTACCGACTTAGTACCGAAGAATATTGCAATTGAGTCTCCGGTCAAGGTGTTGCTTCTTATTGTACGCCCTGTACGATTCTTCCATATTGCTCTGTTTCCTTTAATTTGGACATTAGATCATTTGTCAAATGGTATTACCCATTTACTTGGTTTCCGGACAGACGGTGAAGAGGATATTTATTCTCAAACAGAAATTTTGTCGTTGTCTAAAAATGCTGCTGCCGCTGGTGAACTCGATGAAGAAGACCTTACTTTCATGCAACGTGCATTTGAAATGAATGATAAAGTCGCCGTGGACATCATGATTGACCGTACATCTATGACAATCATCGATGTTACGGCCTCAATTGCCGATGGTCTCAACTTATACTTAAAAGAACGATATTCACGTTTCCCAGTTGTGGCAGATAATGATAAGGATAAAATTTTAGGGTATGTTTTCAACTACGACTTAGTACGACAAGCCCGCATTAAGTCATCTGATCCCGTTTCCAAAATTATGCGTGATATTCCAGCTGTTCCAGAAAATATGGATCTACACGATGTCATGGATGAAATGATTATAAAGCGTTCTCCTATTGCAATCGTTGTTGATGAATATGGCGGTACTTCTGGACTGATTACTGACAAAGATATTTATGAAGAACTGTTTGGTACCGTCCGTGATGAAATTGATGATGTTTCCGATGACTATATTGAAAAACTCGGTGATCACCGCTTTAAAATTTCAGGTAAGATGACATTATATGATTTTGAACGTTACTTTAATCGCAATATCAAAGAACTTGAAAATGATGATGCAGTTACTCTAACCGGATATGTCTTGAATCATGACCCTGAATTCCGTGCCGGAGACACTATGAAAGTCGCCAACTTTGAGTTGACAGCACTTAATTATGATAATGCTTATATTTCTCAATTCATTGTCAAAGAATTACCTTTACCAAAAGATGATTTAAATCAAAATGGTATCTTCGACGAAGATGAAGTACCATCAGAAAAGCATTCTGAAGATGATGTTACTGCTAATTAACCAAAGATGCATTCCTTCGGGAATGCATCTTTTTCATTTTGCTACCAAAATACTTGTGGTAAAATGGAAATAGTTATCTTCAGGAGGAAACTTATGACAGTCAACATCTACATGGTACGCCATGGCGAAACCTATTTTAATCTTTTGCATCGTTTCCAAGGTTGGTCTGATGCACCCTTAACAGAAAAAGGAATTCAAGACGGTTATGCAGCTGGTACTCGGCTGGCCAACGTACACTTCGATGGCGCTTATTCATCCGGTTTAACACGAACTATCCACACATCACAATATATCTTAGCCAATAATAAATCTGATTCACCCAATCAAGCAATTCAATTACCAGACTTCCGTGAAGAAAACTTTGGCTATTTTGAAGGTGTACACACTGGTTTGGCCTTAACAACTCTTGGGGCTTATAAAAAAGATACCTTCTCAGACTTTTCCGATGTTATCACTAAATATGGTATGCCTGCAGCGATGGACTTAATCCGCGAAGGTGACCCTTTCAAAATCGCGGAGAACTATCAACAATTTATAACACGTATACAACACGGTTTTGATGATATTCTTTCTCGCCATCAAGACGGAGATAATGTACTCATCGTTTCTCATGGTACAACTATCCGTGCTATTGCTGATTACTTTGGCTATCATGATTTTGCCAAAATTAGTGTTAAAAACGGTGCTGTCACACAACTTGAATTGGCTACTGACCATACTAAAATTACTAACTTTAACGATGACTCAACCATATTTAATTCATAATAAAAAAGCGAGCTCAAATGTGCTCGCTTTTTTTATTCAGCAATTTTTTCTGTCAAAATTTTTCGTTGTCTAAAGCGATACTGTGAAACTAATAAGATGGTAAGTATAATCCACCAAATTACTAAGATCATGACATTTTGCTGTATCTCACCACTAAACGCTATATGATTGACAGCATTGATTAGTGCTGTCAATGGCCAGAATGGTCTAGAAATACCAAACGCTGGATCTTGTACAATTGCTGGATAACTAACAGCAACTATAATTAATTGTAAAACAGAAATGCCTGTAGCTAGCCACCAACCTGCTTGGCCAAGTAATTGTTTCAGATACCAAACAAAACTCAACATGATCCACTCGGCTAATATAACCACGCCCACAGTAAACCAAAAATTGGTAAGTGGTATTTTCCACAATACTGCACTGGTTGTCATTAACAAAGCACCTATGACACTCAATACGCCACCAATTTGGAAATTATCCCACCATTGTTCAAGCGCAAGTGCCTCTGGTTTTTCCGGTTTAATCGGCAATATCAACCCAAATAATATTGCCATTACTGTCACACCAACTGCCAATACCTGTGGCAAAATGGCTTGCCCATCGTTTTGCACTGGCTTAATATCAGTTGTGCTTAGCGTAAGCATCTGCGTCAAAGAAGTGGTCGTATCGGACTTTTCCCCGAGCAATGATTTTAATTTATTGGAAATAGCAGCTTGACCATTTTTTACGGATGTGGCTTCGGTTTGAATAATACCAGACTTCTGACTTAAAGCTTGTGTATTATTCAAATTCACAACAATATTACTAATTCCGCCTACTACCGTTGTTTGCATTTTGTAAGAAACATCATTTATCTTAGCTGCCGCTTCTTTGATTTTATCGGTATCACTATTACTAATGGCCGTATTAAGCTCTACAGAATAAGATGCCAACTGCGTGGCTAAATCACTCGAGTCTGTCTGCAAATCTTTAGCTGTATCTGTATCAATAGCATTTCCAACAGCTTGTAAATTAGCTTGCAAATCAGATGTTTTGTTCGCTAAACTATTACTCTGCTTTGCTAAATTTTTCAAGGTAGATTCGTTCGAGATACCCATGCTCAATTTGACATTGGCTTCATTAACCAAATCTTCAAGCATACGTCTCGTATATTGTGTCGCAAATTGATTATTACCAGTAGCTATGACTTGCTTAACGTTCACATTTTTACCTGAACTTTTAAAATTAGCTAACTGCTGCGTCATGTTATTTGGAAAAACAATCACGCTACTAACCTGTCCCAACTTTAAGGCTTCTCGAGCTGACTTTTCTGAACTATACTTCTTGATCACTAACTTTTTACTGTCTTTAAATTGATTAATTAATTTATCACCAACGCTTTGCTGCTCGCCCTCAAACTGCGCAGGTTTGTCTAAATTAACAACAGCGACCTTTAAACGGTCCGCATGCTGTGTTACATGACTAGTTGCGCCAAGGTAACCTGCCACTAAAATTACGGGAATTCCCACTGCCAATAGCCACTTAACTAAACTATGCTTATTTTTTAATACCGTTTGCCAACCAAACATAAAAGACCTCTTCAATTTAAACTCTGCTTAATCTAGCATACGCAATTGAACTGGTCTTTTGGATAACTTTATAAACTTTTACGATTCTTAACTAAATTATGGAAAAATGTTCCCCACTTTGTAGTCAATAACACACAATGACCAATATCATTCGGCCGTTTCCAGCAAACCATACTTTCCATCAGCCCGCTTATAGATTACTGAATCAGTATTTGACTCTGCATCCTTAAAGATAAAGAACACATGTCCAAGCAAATCCATTTGCAAGGCAGCTTCCTCAGGTGACATTGGTTTCAAATCAACTTGCTTAGTACGAACAATTTGGAGAGCAGAATCATCGACCTCTTCTTCAGGAATTTCACCCTTCGAATCAATCCCTTTAAATCCAGTTTCTCTCGATTTACGATTAATTTTTGTCTTATACTTACGAATTTGTCGTTCTACTTTTTCAGAAACATTATCAACAGCTGCGTATAAATCTTGATTCGTATCTTCAGCTCTCAAAACGACATAAGGTAACACAATAGTTACTTCAACCTTACCAGAATTATCAGACTTGTATGTGCGCAAGTTAACGTTGGCCTTGGCATTTTCTTCGATATAACGATTTAATTTCGTCAAACGCTTTTCCACATATTCACGAATTGCATCTGTGACTGTGATATTTTCACCACGTACATTGTAATCTAACATAAACTAATTCCTCCAAATTTCCTTCTTTAATGATAAAATTCTAAACGTTATCATTAAGTCAGTTATTTTATATTGGTTCTACAATTATTATAACACATCTGTAAGCGTTTACTGTAAAATTACAATTTATTCATTTTCATCGCGCTAATGAAATGCTCCTCACAGAATTTGCTCCATGTATTAATAGCAAATTTGCAGCATGGTGCAATGTATTTCCTGTCGTATACACATCATCTACAAGTAAAATATTTTGTCCCGCAATCATTTTTTCGTCGATTATGGAAAAGGGCTGTTCCCTTTTCATGCGGGCTTTACGATTCAAATGTGATTGTTGTATTTTATTCGTCACCTTAACTTTTAAGACTTCTGTCAACTCAATACCTTCTAGCAAACTAGTTACTTGATTAAATCCACGTGTCATCATCGTCTGATGGCTAACAGGAACTGCTACTACTAAATCCATACCTGAACGATGAACTAGGTTGATTAATTCACGATTAAAAATTTTACGTAGTTTGTAGTCACCATTGAATTTATACTGTTGCATAAATAGTCGCATAGCAGCATTATATTGATATAAGGCTCGATGATAAAGTATAGGTCTGTTATTAAATTGCCACCTTCGGCAGTCGTAACATGTGTTATTATTTAGTTGCTGCCGCCCGCATGCTAGACAATGTTGATCATCGATTACATCAAAATTGCATCGACAACTTTCACACAATACGCTATTTTCAAGTCTTACGAGGCCAAAAAACTGTAAAAATGAATTTACTTCAAATAATTCTGTTTGGCACAATGCACAATGCATGGTTTCTCCTTTTCTAACGATCCATTCGACATTTTAATTTTTTACCACGACGATTCATCATGATAATTTGTTTTTGTGCTGACCTAACCTTTAAATTGATATGTTGTACATATGCTTGTACTAAACCGGTAGGTCGATCAGCACTACGTCCTACACGACCCGCAATTTGGACAAGTGCATTTTCACTAAATGTTTTATCGTCTGCTCCTATAATTAACACATCGATTCTGGGGAAAGTAACTCCTCTTTCTAATATTGTAGTCGTAATTAAATACTGCAACTTTTCATCACGCATTTTTTTAACCTTGTCTTGCCGAAATGGATCTGCTGCATGTACGTAATCACTTTGCACATCTGGAAATAACCGTTGTAGTTTTTGATGTAGCGGTTTTAAATCAGAAACTTTTGGTACAAAAATTAGAAATCGTTGTTTAGTTGTAATTAGTTGAATAATTTGTTTTTTGATAACATTCGGTAGTTTTTTACGCCAGTTACGAACTAATTTTACTTTTATTTCAGGTAAGACATGCTGATGAAATCTCAATGGTAAATAAGAAGTTGGTAATTTTTTACCTGCTTTTTTGCGCATTGCTAATGTTGGTGTCGCAGTTAAATAAATTGAGGCACTATTTTCTTTCCGGGCTTTATTCACTGCATACATCAGCATGGCATCCCCTGCAAACGGAAAGCTATCAATTTCATCAACGATCAGAAGATCGAACGCATGATAAAATCGTAGCATCTGATGTGTGGTCGCTAAAACTAACTGTGTATATCGATAGGCCTCTTTCTGGTTACCATGTAATATCATTAAATCAGTTTCTTCAAATGCCGACTGAATGCGCGGTGCTAACTCCACAATGACATCTACGCGTGGTGAAACAACTGCTACACGTAATCGTTGGCATAGTGCTTTGTGGATAACCGGGAATAACATTTCAGTTTTACCCGCACCAGTAACCGCCCACACTAAATGTTCCCCTTTTTGAGACAAAGTCATTAATAGTTCGTTGCTAACTTTTTCTTGTTGTTGCGTTAATTTACCTTGCCACGTCATTTTAGCGTTACCAGAAAACCGATTTGGTTCCGGTAACGAAACTAAGTTATCAAGAGAACTAACTCGCCCTAATATCAAACAGCCATTACAGTAATAATGTTGATTAGGCAATTTCTCGATATTCTTCTGTCCACACCGTTGGCACTTCTTACCCACAAAAGGTTCAATAATATGTTTAGTCGTTGTTTCCACTTTGGGTTGAACAATTTGACGACCATAGAAATATTCATCATTCATGCTGTATAATACGTTATATGATAGAATATTTCACAATCGAGCCCTCATCATTCACTTGGGAAAAAGAAATTAAAAAATCACGCTTCATTTTAAACATGGCACGCATCACTTCTGAAAATGATGCTCGCTGTTTTATAGAAAAAATAAATAAAGTCCACTATAAAGCTAGCCATAATGTTTTTGCTTACGTATTGGGTGATAATGATAGCATTAAGCGCTATAGCGATAACGGTGAACCAAGTGGTACAGCTGGCATACCAATGCTAGAAGTTTTACAGAAAAATAACCTACATGACGTCGTAGCAGTAGTAACTCGTTATTTTGGCGGTATTAAATTAGGTGCAGGTGGATTGATTCGTGCTTACGCTAGCACAGTTGCTGAAGGACTTGAGTCAATTAACTTCGTGGAACGACTAACACGTCTACAAGTTACTATTAGCATTGATTATAAGCATGGAGAAACATTAAATTATTGGCTAAACAGCCATAATTATTCAATAATAGACACACAATATGATGTAACTATTCACGTCGTAGTCCCAGTATCTGAAGAGGATTTGGCCAAATTCCAATCAGATTTGATCGACCAGTTTTCTGGGCACATATTATTTGATATTGGTGACGAAACCCACTTTGAAATTCCGGTAAAATAGGCTATAATTGAATAGTTATGATCCGCTAGTGTAATGGATCGCACGCAAGATTCCGGTTCTTGAAATCCGGGTTCGACTCCCGGGTGGATCATTAAATAAAAAAAGCCAATATTCCTATTGGCTTTTTTTATTAATCTATCGTCATTGAAGCAGGTTCTGGCGCAATAACACGTTGGCCTGTTTCTTGCCTAATTGTTTCAAATAAAATGCCTTCTCGCAGACCAGCTTGCGAGAATATGACCTGTTGTCCACCTAGAAAAATAAGCAGTTCTATCAATGGTAATAAGCCACCGACAATAATATCACCACGATCTTTGGCCAAACCAGCCATCTTCTGTCGTCCAACTAGATTTTTACTTAATATCTTTTGATATATGTCTGTTGCATCTTGCTTACTCAGATGATACCCATGAATTGGCATATCAGTGATTTTCCGCTGACGTCGTGAAATTTTAGCTAAAGTACGATTACTACCACCTAATGCCACTAATGGTAAATGCATAGCATCATTGAGCCAAGAAACATCACCAAACATTTGCCTTAATGCTACGATGGCTTGAAATAGCGAAGCTGCATTAATAACATCCTTTTCAAGAAACATTTCGCTAATTGTCACTGCGCCAATGGGCAGACTTATTTCGTGAACTGATTCTTTGTTTCGAACTAAAATCAATTCTGCAGAGGCACCACCAGTATCCAAAATCAAGGCATCATTTATGCTTAGCGTATTAACAATACCAACGTAATCATAGTGTGCTTCTTCTTCTCCTGTTAGTACTTGCAACGAGAATCCCATTGTTTTTTCGAATTCTGTCAGAAATACCATTTGGTTTGTTGCTTGCCGAACAGCTGCAGTGGCCACTGCTTTGATCTTTGCCTTTGGATACTTATCTAACATTTCCTTGAAATTCTTCAAAGCGTTCATCGTACGTTTAATAGCCTCAGGTTGTAAAACTTTATTTTCACCCATTCCTTCGGAGAGACGCACCATCTCTTGTAATCTATTCAATACCTCATAATGACCATCTTGATGATATCTACTAATCGTCATCCGTACTGAGTTCGATCCTAAATCTATTATTGCTATAACAGTCATGATTCACCTCCTATAAACGGGTTATTAATCGGCTCAAACTCTTTTTGTGAATTTTCTCGATCTTGTTGTTGCTTTAACTCAATTTGTTTCACCATAGATTCGGCTATAAACATTTCTTGTGCATTAACAGAAGATAAGCCTCTGCGATCAATTTTATCAAATGACCCATCGGGTTGCAGAACACGTGTTTTAACATTATCTGCCCACATAATTTCAAAAATATTAATCACCTGTTGGGACAAATCATCATTGCGAATTGGAAATAACAATTCAACACGTCGATTCAAATTTCTTGTCATTAAATCTGCAGAGGACAAATAAACCTGCGGGTTATCATCATTATGAAAAATGAATACCCGACTATGTTCCAAAAAACGACCAACAATTGAATGCACAGCTATGGTTTCACTGACTTTCGGAATACCAACCTTGAGCATTGTAATTCCTCGAACAATCAATTCAACTGGTACACCAGTCTCACTTGCTTCGTACAAATGACGAATCATTCGTTCATCAGATAACGAATTGAATTTCATCCTAATACCAGACGGTTTTCCTGCTTTGGCATTTTTAATTTCGACGTTTATTTTTTGATAAATAAATTCACGAATACCATCGGGTGACATATGCAGTTGATGAAAAAAACTTGGATCAGAGTAACCCGTTAGAATATTAAAAATCGAAGCCACATCTGCGCCCAATTCACTATCCACTGTTAGCAGTCCAAGATCCGTATAAAAATTCGCTGTAACATCATTATAGTTTCCAGTAGCGAGATGGACGTATCGACGTATCGTATCACTTTCCCGTCGCACTACCATGGCCATTTTAGCATGCACTTTTAGTCCTCGAAGTCCATAAACCACATGGACGCCCTTTTGCTCTAATTCGCGCGCCCAGTGGACATTATTTTCTTCATCAAAGCGTGCCTTAATTTCAAGTAACACTGTCACTTGCTTACCGCGTTGAGCAGCATCAGAGAGTGCTTTAATAATTGGTGAATTACCGGACACACGGTATAGCGTCATTTTAATGGCTAACACATCCTCATCTATCGCAGCTGTTTGAATGAATTGAACTACTGGTCTAAATGAATCATAGGGGTGATGCAACAGATAATCGCGTTTTCGTATACTTTCAAATATTTTATCAGCAGTCAAGTCGGGATTTTCGTATCCTTGAAATGATGTGTACCCTAATGTAGGTGCATCAATTACTTTCAACCACGAACTAATAAATGTTAAATCAATCGGACCATTCACCTCATAGATTCGATCATCCGGCACTTGTAAAGCTTTGATAAGTTTAGTCATTAACATTTTACCCGTATTAGTACTTACAATCACACGGATAACTCGTCCACGCTCCCGTTCTTGCAATTTACTTTGTACTTCTTGCAAAATATTAGGCGTATCTTCATCATCAGCAACATCTAATTCCATATCACGCAAAATATGAAAAACATTTGATTCTTTAATGGTGTAACCTGGAAAAAGTGCATCTAAAAATAATTGCACAACCTCTTCTACTAAAATCACTTGGTTGTCTTCTGGTAGTGCAATCACACGTCCAGAGGTCTCTGGAACTTGTAATACTGCGATATATTTTTCAGCTTGTTCATCGTTTTTTTTCAAACGAACCCCAATATTTAACGTATCATTTGCCAAAAAAGGAAATGGTCGGGTACTATCGATTGCCATCGGCGTTAAAACTGGTCGCAACTCTTTTTCAAAAAACTCTTTTAAAAAGTTAACTTGTGTATCCGTCAAATCATCTTTATGAACTAATGAAAAACCTAACTTTTTCATAGTCGGTATAATACTACGATTTAATACTTGATACTGGTTTTTAATTTGTTCTCCTGCAGCGGCAGAAATTTTAATTAGCTGCTCTTTCGGCGATAAACCAGATGCATCCACTTTATCGTGACCTACAAACATTTGTTGTTGTAAGCTTGCCACCCGAACCATGAACCATTCGTCCATGTTTTTCTGTGTAATCGCCAAAAAATTAGCACGCTCAAGAATAGGATTTTGTGTATCGCGCCCTTCTTCGAGTACACGTCTATTAAAAGCTAACCAACTCATTTCACGATTGACATAATATTTGTGTTGTTTCAGATCTGTCATAATGCTTGTCAGCTCCTTTTCACCTGATGTTTCAATACAATAGGTAATCCAAACACAGCCTCAAAAAAATGCGCTTTTTGTGCAAATATATACATTTCCAATTGTAAATTCTTGGCTGATTGTCCGATTACTGTAATCTTTTCTGCACCAATAGACACAGTTAGCTTACTAATTTTTTGTAACCGGCTATCATCAAGTGCATCTGCCAAGCGTAGCAAAGCCGCCATTTTAGCAATACGCATACGTTGCCTTGGTGAGAACTCTTGCGTTGATCTCAGTGCATTATCTGGCGTTTCAGCGCTATGATAACGCGCAATGGCGGCAATCATTCGCTGCTCAGAGGTTGATAATCCATGAAAGTCAATCCCTTCTAGAATTTCTTCAGAATATTGGTAATGCTTCTGAGAATTGATAAAACTGCCAACATCGTGCGTCAAAGCAGCGACACCCAATAGAAGCCGATCACGCGCACTCAATCGGTGCATTTTTTTTAGACGATCGAATAGTCGCCAAGTATATTTAAGAACTAACTCTCGATGTTTCTCTTCAACCATATATCTATCTGCAATACCACGTGCGGCAGTAATAATATCATTTTGTGCATTGTTGTCTTTAACAACCAGTCCATCTAGGACTGTTAAGCTACTAATATGTAAATTAGTAGCACCAATAGCTGACATCACTTCGACAACCAATACTGCTTCCATGAAAACCATCCAAACATCATTTGAATCGATGCCATATTGCTCAGCAATAGCTTGTTTATTCATCCGATTAAAATCACTAATCAATGACTGTAGTTCTGATTTATGAACTGTAGTTTTAGACTTGTTATTTAAAAATAACTGATTTACTACATCGGCGCCAAGTAAAATGATTGTATCAGTTGATTGAAAAGGTGGTAGCATATGCCAAAAATCTGCTAATTTACTGTCAATAAATTCCGGTATCAAATCTGGTATTTCACTAAACTCTGCGGCCATGTCTCTGATAGACTGTGTTAACCGTACTGGACCGATAGCCGAATGCTGCGAGAATTTAAACTGATTATTTTCAAAATAGGATAAGTCTATTCTGGTAGAGCTGACACCTAGTACAAATGTGTATCGTTCATTTAGAATTTTTTCTTCATGAACACGTAATGCCAATTGCCGATAATAATTTTCTTGGTTGGCATTCAGCCAAAGTAATTCAAGGCCCGTTACATTTTCTACTTGATCGACAAAATAAATGGCATTCAGCATCTTAGAAAGATTTTCACTGCCATACAATCGTACATCTTCTACACCATAGTCACGAAGAAGTTGTTGGAACCGTTGTAACTGTGATAATGCGCGCTGCATTACTTCAGCAGAAAAACTAGATAATGATAAATTTTTTTCACTATATTCGCGTTTAACATGCTCAATTTGACGCCCACGACTGTCAACAATTTGCAGTGCAGCAGCATCAGTGTTTAAAAGAATAACACCCTGTAATTTTGCCATAAATCTAGTCCTCTAAGGGTAGTTTATCACATTTAATATGAGGAATGTATTAGAAAAAACAACTATATCATTACTCATAATCTTGTATAATCAGGGTTAAAACTACAACATTGCTCATGATCGTTGATAATTCCTATTGCTTGTAGGTAAGAATACACAATTACCGGTCCGATAAATTTGAACCCTTGTTTCTTCATGTCCTTCGTTACTTGTTGCGATAATTCATTTTGACTAGGAATTTCATCCCCACTAACAATATGATGATTGATAATTTGACCATCAGTGAACGACCACATGTAATCAGAAAAACTTCCTTTCTGCTGACGAATTTGTCTGATGACCTGTGCATTGTGAATGGTCGATGTTATTTTTAATCTGTTGCTAATAATATTAGGATCGTGTTTTAAACGTTCAATATCGTCGTCTGTCATTTTAGATACTAAATCAATATCAAAGGATAGAAATGCATGGTTCATCCCTAAACGCCTTTTTAATGAGGTCTCCCAGCTTAGACCTGCTTGAAAAATTTCTAAAGTCAGTAATTCAAATAGCTCTTCATCACTATATTGGTTGGGCTGTCCCCATTCTTTATCATGATAAACTGTCATCATATCGGAAGCTGGATAATTATCTACCCAAGAGCAACGTTTTAAATTATCCACTGTACTTGCTCCTTTTTCACTCGTATTTACAAGATTAATATAATTTTTAAAAATTTCATGTAAAAAAAAACGACCAAATGGCCGATTCGTTTTTTTACTTGTTTTCAATAACTTCACGGGCAGCAGCTGATAAGTTATAGAATGAATGGATACCCTTATACTTAGCAGTTGTGTCCAACAACTCTTCGATACGGATCAATTGGTTGTACTTAGCGATACGATCAGTACGTGACAATGAACCTGTCTTGATTTGACCAGCATTTGTAGCAACAACCAAGTCTGAAATCGTTGTGTCTTCTGTTTCCCCTGAACGGTGAGAAACGATAGCTGTGTAACCCGCTTCCTTAGCCATTTCAATAGCTTCGAAAGTCTCTGTCAAAGTACCGATTTGGTTAACCTTGATTAAGATTGAGTTAGCAGCACCCATGTTGATACCCTTTTCAAGGTATTGTGTGTTAGTAACGAAGAAGTCATCACCAACCAATTGAACCTTCTTGCCCAATTCTGCAGTAATTGTAGCCCAGTCTTCCCATTCGTTTTCGTCGATAGGATCTTCGATTGAAATGATTGGGTAACGATCTGCCAAGTCCTCAAGATACTTGATGAATTCAGGTGTTGTAAATTCTTCACCTGTTGACCAACGTAGCTTGTATGTCTTTGTTTCTGCATCGTACAATTCTGATGAAGCAACATCGACAGCAATTGCGATATCCTTACCAGGCTTATAACCAGCAGCTTCGATTGCGCGGATCAAATACTTCAAAGGTTCTTCGTTGTCAGCGAAGTCAGGAGCAAATCCACCTTCATCACCGACTGAAGTTGCCTTACCATCAGCTTCCAACAACTTTTTCAAGGCGTGGAAAGTTTCTGAACCGTAACGGATTGCTTCCTTAACTGTTGGTGCACCAACAGGCATAATCATGAATTCTTGGAAATCAACCTTGTTTGCTGAGTGAGCACCACCGTTGATAACATTCATCATAGGTGTTGGCAATACGTATGAATTTGCACCACCCAAGTATGAGAACAAAGGCACACCTAATTCATCAGCAGCAGCACGGGCAGCAGCGATTGAAACAGCCAAAATAGCGTTTGCACCCAACTTACCCTTGTTTTCTGTACCATCGAGTTCGATCATAGCTTGATCGATTGCACGTTGATCAGTTACATCGAACTTACCAACCAAAGCCTTAGCGATAGCATCGTTAACATTGGCAACAGCCTTTGTTGTTCCCTTACCACCAAAACGTGACTTGTCTCCATCACGCAATTCAACAGCCTCGTGTTCACCCGTTGATGCACCTGAAGGCACCATTCCACGGCCAAAGCCACCTAATTCTGTGATAACTTCAGCTTCAAGTGTAGGGTTTCCACGTGAGTCAAGGACTTCACGTGCGATAATATCAGTAATTAAAGACATGTTTTAATTCTCCTTTGGTTTTCGGTTATATACCATGTATATTATATCACAGGGTAAGAATCATATCCAAAAATTTACTAAACACACGAGCCAGTGTAATGTTCAAAAAACTATCTTGATTATGTTCTTACAGGGTTCTTTTTATGTGTTTTCAATATTAAACTCTGGCACTTCAGGGTCTTGTGCAATGGCTACCAATTGTAAAAATTTTTCTGGATCAAGCGCAGACGTGCCAACCAACACGCCATCTATATCTTTTTGTAACATAATTTCACGAGCATTGTCTGGCGTCACAGATCCGCCATATAACACGCGAACTTGTTCTGCAATAACAGGCGAATATAACTTGGCCAGCGTCTGTCGTATTAAATGAGCTGCTTTTTGCGCTTGGGCCGCACTTGCGGCCTCACCTGATCCAATTGCCCACGTAGGCTCATATGCCAGTGTAACATTGCGAATTTGATCAACAGAGACACCCGCTAAGGCAGCAGCCACTTGAGCCACTGAGGGTTCTGCGTCCATAAACTGGGCATAAGTACTCATGTCCTCATCAACATCAATAATTGGCCGCAAACCATTTCTAAGTGCAGCAGTGACTTTCAAATTAACTGTTGAATCGGTCTCATTAAAGAATTTTCTCCGCTCAAAGTGCCCAATTAAAACATATTTGGCACCAATATCTTTCAATGCCTTTGGCGATGTTTCACCTGTATAAGCCCCACTATCTTCCCAATGAACATTTTCTGCGACGATATGTATGGGTGAGTGTGCTGTAGCTCGAACCATGTCTGACAAGAATAAATCTTGTGCTGCAATACCTGTTTCCACAATATTTTCAGCAGGCACCTTACCATTTACTTGGTCCAAAAATTCTGCAACATCGGCGTGCAACTTATTAATTTTCCAATTCGCAACTACAAAGGGTATACGCGAAGCATTATGTTGACTCATTTTTCGTCTCCTCTAAGCATCATAAAAATAAAAACCGCTTCAATTAATAGTAACCAAATCATATAACGTGAAGGTTCACCAAATAAGGATAGCAACATGTAGCTAATAAACAAAACAACCAATCCACCACCTGTTTTAGTTAATTTTTGCTGGTACTTGCTACGTGATAGGCGTTCGGTCAAATGTTGATTTTCTGATTTCAATTCTGAAACATCTAATTTCAAAGCTTCAATTTGATCTAATAAATCATCATTTTCATTTTGTAAAGCCTCATTATGTGCTTGTATTTCTGGTGTAATTATTTCTGTTTTTTTTCGATTAAAAAATCTCATGTACTTTCTCCATTACTTCTATTCTATCAAAATTACATGCTTGCTGTCATTGAATATCTATTGACGAGATTAGATTTAATGGGTATAATTATATAGTTGTCAATTTATATATGCAGCTGTGGCGGAATTGGCAGACGCGCAGGATTAAGGATCCTGTGCCCGTTTAGGGCGTGCGGGTTCGACTCCCGCCAGCTGCACTATAAAAAAGCTATACAATTAAGTATAGCTTTTTCTTTGTCTTTAAAATTTATTTTATACAAAAAAGGAACTTTCTCAAGTTCCTTTTTATCTTAATTGCCCCTGCTGGATTCGAACCAGCGCATGTCGGTACCAAAAACCGATGCCTTACCACTTGGCGAAGGGGCAATAGCTAATTTATTTTGCCGTTAGCTTTAATCGGCAATGGGAGCGGTAGGATTCGAACCTACGAACCCGAAGGAACGGAGTTACAGTCCGTCGCGTTTAGCCAGACTTCGCTACACTCCCATATCTCAAACAACTATATTAGTATATCAAATATCGAGATACATAGCAAGTGTTTTTATAATAATTATTACTGAAAGTGAAGTTGACTTCTCTTTTAGTGGATGATATACTATATGTGAAGTTTATTGCACATTAGGATTAGGAACTATAATATGAAAATCGACAATAATGTTCAGCATATTAGAAAAAACCTTAATTTAACACAGGATACACTGGCAAAAAATATCGGTGTTTCTCGTCGTACGATTGTATCAATAGAAAAAGGTAACTATACGCCCTCCTTAATGTTAGCTTTTCAATTAGCGCGAGCACTGAAAACACCCCTCACTGAACTATTTACTATTACTGAGGTAGATGAAATATGAAAAAAATAATTCTTGAACAAATTGGCAACGTGATTACTGTAGTTATACTAGGCTTTGCTTTAATTCAAACTATTGTACTTTCACCAACACCAACACCAAACTCATCTCAAATTCATTTCGGATATGGTTGGTTTTTGCTAGCTGCTTGGTTTTTAATTTTTGGTATCTTCAAACACTTTTATCAAAAATATGCCAATGATGGTTACAATAGTAATGATGGCGAGTTTAGTGTTAGGGACGAACGTGAACAATATGTCAGCTATTTTGCTATGAAGAGAACACTACAAGTTCTGGTCTACTGCTTGATATTTGTTATCGTTGCTACATTATTTTTTAGTCTGTCACTAGCCGCAAATATAACAACTGTCAGCATATTTATAATCATCATGCTAAGTTCGTTACTTATTATTATCTTTTCCACTTATTTAATCTCATGGATTATTTATGAACGATCAAACTTTAAATAAAATAATATTAAAAAGTAGTTATTTCATAATAACTACTTTTTAACCGTCATTCTAACTCACAAAAAAGCACACAACTTGTTCAAGTTGTGTGCTTTTAAACTCAGTGTTTTAAGTTATACTGCCTCATATAATCGGTATTGATTACAGAATTCAATATTACATATATTAACGCTTTGAGAATTGTGATGCCTTACGGGCTTTCTTCAAACCTGGCTTCTTACGTTCCTTCATACGTGAGTCACGAGTCAACAAACCTGCTGCCTTCAATGCTGCACGGAAATCAGGATCTACTGTCAACAAAGCACGGGCGATACCGTGACGTGTTGCACCAGCTTGACCAGAATAACCACCACCGATAACGTTAACTAATACGTCATAGTTACCTAATGTTTCAGTAACGTTAAATGGTTGCAAAACAACTTCACGCAAGTTAGCAAAAGGAATATATTCTTCGATTGACTTGCCGTTCATTGTGATTTGGCCATTACCTGGAACCAAACGTACACGAGCAACTGAGTTCTTACGACGACCTGTGCCGGCATATTGTACTGCTGTAGTCATAATTGAGATTCTCCTTTCTTAAACTAACTTGTTGATGTCAAGTGCTTCGGGCTTTTGTGCGGCATGATCATGTTCTGATCCTGCATACACGTGCAAGTTCAAGCCTTGCTTACGTCCCAAAGTGTTCTTTGGCAACATACCGTGGATTGATAATTCAATCAACTTTTCAGGGTTGAATTCACGATAGTTTCCAGCTGTGCGAGCCTTCAAACCACCTGGGTGGTTTGAGTGGTGGTAATAAACCTTATCAGTAGCTTTCTTACCAGTCAACTTAACTTCGCTTGCATTGATGATGATGACATTGTCACCCATGTCAACGTTTGGTGTAAACGTTGGCTTGTTCTTACCACGCAAAATTGAAGCTACTACTGTTGACAAACGTCCCAAAACGACGTCTTTTGCATCAATAATATACCACTTCTTTTCGATTTCACCTGGTTTTGCTAAAAATGTTGTACGCATGTTTGCGCTCCTTTGATTAGTTGTTTACTTACTTGGCCGTTCCTTGCTAAGCATTTACAATAAGTTTCCGGGGCTTATCGTGAGGTAAACAATACCGTCTTCTATCTTAACCAAAAAAGCGTCTCATGTCAATTATTTTACTCAAAATTAACATCTTTTTTATACCCGTACGACGTAAGGCTAGCAGAATGAATGTAGAGTTCCAGTACAATCTCATTTTCTATATTTGGGTGCGCCTGCATATAAGATTTATTGCCAATAAATAATGGTTTAACATCTGCCCATGTTTTATTAGAACGTGTCATAGTTGCATCATTTGATTCAATTCGTGCGCCATTTTCATTGAATGGTGTAATGATAGCTACCCTGTCATTATTATCAACATCGTTCACTTTATATGATGTCGGATCAACGTTAAAATACCACAGATTTTCACGTTCTGGACTGACCGCAAATCCCATAATTCCAATACTTGGTTGATTATCTTTAACAGTTGCAACGAAAACAAGCCCCCGAGAAGCTTGAATATATTCTTCAAAAAATGTCATAATTACGCCCCCTTAAAGTAGTTCTGGTTTCATTATAACAAACATTGTTCAATTGTAATCAATCTCATCGAGGTATAGGCCACTTGCTGGTGCTGTATACCTAGCTTGTTCCCGATCCTTAACTTCTATCAATCGAACAATATCATGCACCGGTCGTTTTCCGGTACCAATTTCTAATAGTACGCCAACCATAATACGAATTTGATTGTATAGGAAGGCATTTCCTTCAAAAGTGAACACTATCTCATGTTCCTCTGGTTTCTCATCAACATCAGCCCGAGTAATCAACCGAACAGTTGTAGCCGTCTCATTCCCTGAAGCAGCAAAGCTAGCAAAATCATGCTCGCCTAAGAGATCAGGTAAAGCAGCTTTAATCCTGTTGATGTCTAGTTTCCAATGAAAATGTCCCGTATATTTACGTTTAAAAGGGTCTTTATAATCAGTCGTAGATACACGATAAATGTATCGTTTTGAATGAGTATTAAATCTTGCATGAAAGTCGTCAGCAACACGTTCAACATGATTTACAATTACATCAAATGGCAACAATGTATTCATCCCCTTGCGCACACCTGCTGGATCAATATTGAATGGTAAATCAAAGTGCACTACTTGACCAAAAGCATGCACGCCTGTATCTGTGCGCGATGCACCTACTACTTTAATCTGCGGCGACGGATTTTTTGCCATTTTATTGATGACTTTATTAAGCTCTCCTTGAACTGTACGTACAGACTCGACACCATTTTTTGTTTGCAATTGAAATCCAAAAAATTCAGCACCATCGTAAGCTATAACTGCTTTATATCGCGGCATAAATTTCTCCTCTTATTGCCCTACTGTATAAAAAATTTAATACCAATAAATATAATCGTAAACCCGACTAATCCAATAAATGCACTGTAATCATTACTGCCATATGATAGTACCCGATACTTTGTTCGTTGTGTGGCATCTTGAAATCCACGAACTTCCATCGCATTGGCTAAATCCAGTGCACGCTGTAATGCACCCACAAACAGCGGAATAAGTAATGGCACAATAGCTTTAGCTCTTTTAATAGGTCCCCCCGTTGAAAAGCTCATGCCACGTGACTTTTGCGCGTTCATAATTTTTTGCGTTTCATCCATTAGCAATGGTACAAAACGCAATGCAATTGATAACATCAATGAAAGTTCAGCTACTGGTACCCGAAGCTTTTTTAAAGGCTTCAATAAAGATTCCAATGCATTTGCAATACTTGTCGGTGGTGTTGTTAATGTGAGAATTGTTGACATCAAAATAATTAAAACAAAACGAATCATAACATAAATAGCATTAATAATGCCCGGAACCGTCACTTTGAGTGGCCCAGCATGTAACAATACTGGTGTCCCTGGCGTAAAAAACAGTTGCAAAATCACTGTAAATAGAATTAACCAAAAAATTGGTTTTAGCCCATCCCAATATAGTCTAAACGGCTGCTGTGTTAAGCGTATTGCTAAAATAACGAAAGCCGCTGACCATACATAGGTTGCCCAAGATGTTGACCACAACATGACAAAAATAAAAACAAAGGTTCCAATCAGTTTAGTTCTTGGATCTAAACGATGAATCCAAGAATCACCTGGCACAAAACGGCCAATCATAATATTATTCATGCCGTTTTTCCTCATTTAACATAGTTGCTAATTCCGTCAATATTAATGGGCGATAGTGCAATGTACGCCCTTTTTGACGTAACTGCTCCGCAAACTGTCCAGCCTTAGGTAAATCTAAAGAAACTGTTTTAAACCAATCTAGATTTTTATTGAATATTTCAACTGGCTTTCCCTCTGCCACGACACCACCATCATGCATCACGATTACATGGTCAGCTACAGCGATTACATGATCCATTTGATGCGAAATGAAAACGACCAGCTTACCTGCTTTTTTCAGTCCTTTCACAATCTCAAGCAACTCTTTTTGCCCTTTTGGATCTAGGCCTGCAGCCGGTTCATCTAAAACAATAATATCTGGATCACTTGCCAACGTTCCCGCCATAGCTACACGACGCATCTGTCCACCCGAGAGCTCAAAAGGTGATTTATTCCATAATTCCTCAGAAACATTCACACGTTTTAAAGCATTTTTTGCCGCAAACTCAGCATCTGTTTTAGTATAACCAAAATTTATCGGGGCATACATAACATCTTCTAAGACTGTATTTGCGAATAACTGATTTTCTGGAAATTGAAAAACCATACCCACTCTGGCACGCAAAGAAACCAAGTTTTTTTCCTTCAAATCACTCGTCAAAACAAAATCATCAATAACTACTCGTCCAGTTGTAGGTTTTAATAAACCATTTAAATGTTGTATGAAAGTTGACTTACCAGAACCAGTCTGGCCAATAATTGCAGTTACTTGTCCATCTGGTATTGTTACATTAATATCATGCAAAATTGGCTGCGCTAAAGTTGTACCAGCGCCATAACTAAAATTCACTTGTTCAAAGTTGATAGCCACTGTATCAGTTCTCTCTCGTCCATATATTTATCAGGTTTCTCGTTTAAATGAAATGCTAACTCGTTAGCAAAAGGTAATTCTAATCCATTTTCATGTAATACTTGTCGTTGTGAAAAAACATCAGCTGGTGTGCCATCTAGGACTTTTTGTCCGTCATTAATAACCACTACTCGGTCGGCGAGTGTCGCCTCATCCATATCGTGGGTAATAGTCACTAATGTTAATTCCTCACCAAACTGCTTTTTCAATTTCTGTAATGTCTCCATGACCGTAGTGCGGCCATCAGGATCTAACATTGCAGTCGCTTCATCTAAAATAATAATCTTAGGTTGTAAGGCTAACACACTTGCCAATGCAACACGCTGTTTTTGTCCGCCCGACAGTGTATGTGGCTCACGATTTTTAAACTCTTGCATGCCAACAATAGTCAGTGCATCATCTATTTTTTGAGGCATTTCTGAACTTTCAACCTGAATATTTTCTAGACCAAAAGCAACATCATCAGCAACAGTTGCACCAACAAATTGATTATCTGGATTTTGAAAAACCATGCCAATTTTTGATCGGACATGGTGCACAGTTTCGACAGTCAGACGTTCATCAAAAACGTCAATATTTCCTTCCTCTGCCACTAACAAGCCTAAAACCAATTTAGCCAAGGTTGATTTGCCGGATCCATTGTGTCCCACCAAAGCAACCCATTGTCCAGGATCAATCTCTAAATTGAAATCACTGAATAATGGGCGTTCATCATAACTATACTTTAAATTGTCTATTTTTATTGCTTTAACCATTACTACTTATTTTAGCATATTTTCCGCTAAAAAATAGGTGGAACGATTTCACAATACTAATTCCATATTTTCACAAAGAACTACTCTCATAAACCTAGTAAATTAGCATAAACTAGTCTATACTAGAAAAGGTAAAACGCTAATAAACAATAAATTTCACAAAGGAAGCATCCCATGAACGAGAAAAATATCGTCATTGTAGGCGCCGGTTTTGGTGGCGTCTTCGCAGCAAAAACATTGTCTAAAAAGCTAAGAAATCATAAAGAGTATAATATCATCTTAGTTGACAAACATTCATACTTTACATATATGACAGAATTACACGAAGTTGCTTCTCAACGTGTTAAACCAAAGCATGTACAAGAAGATTTAGAACATCTCTTCTACCAAGATAAGAATGTTAAATTGTTAACGACTGAAGTAACAAATATCAATAAAGATAAGAAGACAATCTCAACAACACAAGGTGATATTCCATACGAAAAACTTGTTTTAGCAGTTGGGGGTCAATCAAACGATTTTGGTACGCCTGGCGTTAAAGAACACGGATTTGAATTGTGGTCAATGGAAGAATCACTAAAAATTCGAAATCATATTGAAAATATTATTGGTCAAGGTGCTGCTGAACTTGATCCTGACAAGCGTGAACAAATGCTGACTATTGCTGTTGTTGGATCTGGTTTCACGGGCGCCGAACTGATGGGCGAATTTATCGAACAACGTAAAGTATTAGCTCAAACTTACAAGTTAGATGAAAGCGAAATTAAACTTGTCCTACTTGAGGCATCTCCTTCTATTCTAAATATGTTAAAAGACCGTAAATTAGCTGACAAAGCTTTCAAGTATATGGAAGACAATGGTGTTGACATAAGATTGAACTCAAGGGTCACTGGGGTAGATGAAAATGGTGTATTCTTCCAAGACGGATCAACATTACCAACAAAATCACTAATATGGACTGCTGGCGTCAAAGCCAAGTCATTTATATCAAACTGGGGATTCAAGTACGGCCGCGGTGGTCGTATTGAAGCTGATGATTACATGCGCGCTACCAAAGAAGATGGTACGCCAGAAAAGGACATTTATGTAGCTGGAGATACACTTTCCTACGTTGATGAAAAAACAGGCCCAATACCACAAACCGTTGAAGGTGCTGAAAGTGCTGCTCGCGCAGTTTCAGCTAATATCCTTGCTGATTTTGGACTAGGCAAGGCCAAAACATTCTCTGAAGCTGTAAAGTATCATGGTTTCGCGGTTTCAATTGGATCTCATTACACCGTAGCTAGCTTAATGGGCCTTAACTTTTCAGGATTTATCGCCAGCATTGCAAAGCACGGTATCAACCTCTTCTTCTACTCTCAAATCCGTTCAGCCTATTCTATCTTCCATTATATGATGGATGAATTTTTCCGTACAGAAGACGGTCGTAATCCGTTCAAAGGAAGCGTATCACGTCTTGGTAATGTCCTATGGTCAACACCATTACGTTTATTTCTAGGACTATTTTGGATTTTAGTTGCATTAGGCAATGCCGGTGATTTAAACAAATTCTTCTGGCAAAGTGGTTTTGCTAGCTTCATTGAAATTATTACTGGCGCAGGTATCTTGCTTGGATTGTTTACGTGGCCTTTGGGCTTATTATCGATCCTAGTCACAATTGTTTCCGGAGCAACACATTCATTTGAAATCACGCATTGGTTTGTCATGTTGAGTAGTTTGGCAATTATGAACGGTTCTGGTCGCGGATTTGGGTTAGATTTTTATGTCGTGCCACTACTCCAAAAGATTTTTGGTGGTCTCTGGTATGGTAAAGCAAAGTCAACATATAATGAATTAGAAAAATAAGTTATAATAATAAAGTGCGAGTGTTATAATTCTCGTACTTTGTACATAATCAATGAAAAGAGACTCCCATGGCAATGCCGTTGTTACCAAAAATTTGGGACACTTTCCCAGAATTAAACTTACCACTGCAAAATGTATTAACTGAAATGTCTGAAAGTTGGCACATTGGTTTTTCAGAAATCGATAACGCTATTCGTTCACAAGCTAGTGCCGGAAAATTAGTCCGCCCTGCATTGACATTGCTTTTCTCTGAATTAACTGACGCACCATATAATCAGAAAGCTATCGTGCTAGGAGCAAGCGTCGAGCTTTTACACCTTGCTACACTAATACATGATGATATCATTGACGAGTCCAAACTGAGACGTGGAAAAGATAGTATTCAAGCACATTTTGGTAAAGATACAGCTGTTTATGCTGGTGATTACTTGCTTACTGGCATGTTATCACTATTAAATGACGCTGATAATATTCAAGCAAATAAATTGGCATTAGAATCTTTAAGAAATATCTTGTTTGGTGAGTTAACACAAAAAAACAATCGATATTTAACTGACACTTCTTTTGATGACTATCTTACCCAAATCACTGGTAAAACAGCTGCTTTATTTAAACTCAGTGTCTTATTTGGTGCCACAAGTTCAAAGGGTGCCAGTTCTCAATTACTTAATATTGTAGGTAAACTTGGTGAGAATCTTGGCGTGGCTTTTCAGTTATTGGATGACTATCTTGATTTTGACTCAATTACTGAACAGCTATCACTCGGTAAACCTGCTGGTCAAGACATTCGAAATGGCATATATACAGCCCCCATTTTATTTGCCTTAGAAAACCCAAATATCAATGTAGAATTGAAAGAACTACTGTCGTTAAGGGATGAAATTACTGATAATCAGCTTGTGCACATTCACAGTATTGTTCTTGAAAGCGATGCCATGTCACGCCTAAATTCTCTTCTAGCTGAATATAGTCAGGAACTCGACGACCTACTAAATAAATTACCAAATGACGCATTACGACAAAAATTAAATCATCTTGCCACATTATTATTAAATCGTAAAAATTAGCAAAAAAAAAAACTTGAGAAAGAAATTCTCAAGTTTTTTTATTAATCAACGAGCTCCAAGATAACCAGTTGCGCAGCATCGCCACGACGTTGGACTGTCTTGAGAATTCGTGTATAACCACCATTACGTTCTGCAAAGCGAGGTGCAACATCATCAAACAACTTTTGCAAAGCTGATTGTACTTTAACATCGTCGCCATCTTCTATAACATCCGCAACTTCATTACGAACAAAAGTAGCTGCTTGACGGCGAGCATTTAAGTCACCACGCTTACCTAATGTAATCATTTTATCAGTTGTCTTACGAACTTCTTTAGCGCGTGCTTCAGTAGTAGTAATACGACCATTGATCAAAAGATCAGTTGTCAAATCACGCAACATAGCTTTACGTTGTGAAGATGTACGACCCAATTTACGATATGCCATTGGTGAATCCTCCTTTTTTTAATTTAAAGACATGTGTTAATCTTCCTTGCGAAATCCTAAGTTCATATCAGTGAGCTTTTCTTGGATTTCGTCAAGTGATTTCCGACCGAGGTTACGCACTTTCATCATGTCAGCTTCAGTGCGATCCGTCAACTCTACAATAGTGTTGATACCGGCCCGTTTGAGACAATTATATGAGCGAACAGATAAATCTAGATCTTCAATTGGAGCAGAATCTGATGCACTAGCAGCAACAGGTTCCGCTTCAACCATAACACTAGCTTCAGCAGCTACAGGAGAAATATCCATAAACAAACCAAGATGCTCAGCTAAGATCTTAGCACCCAAACTCAAGGCATCACTTGGCTTGATAGAACCATTTGTCCAAATATCAAAAGTAAGCTTATCATAATCGTCACGAGCACCAATACGTGTATTTTCTACTTGGTAGTTTACACGTTCAATAGGTGTGTAAATAGAATCAACGGCTAAAACACCAATAGGCATTTCATCACGTAATTTCTTATTTTCATCTGCTGATGAATATCCACGACCTTTTACTGCCGTGACTGTCATATGTAATGACTTACCTGCTGCCACAGTAGCGATATGCAAATCAGGATTCAAAACTTCAACATCCGCACCACCCTGCAAATCTGCAGCTGTTACATCTGCTGGCCCTTGAATATCAATCTCAAGTGAACGTTCATCATCTGAATCAATCGCCAGCACAACCTTCTTGAGATTCAAGATAATTTGTGTGACATCTTCAACAACGCCATCCACGGTTGAAAACTCGTGAACTACGCCGTCAATTTGCACCGTATTAACGGCTGCGCCAGGAAGCGAAGACAATAAGATACGACGTAATGAGTTACCAAGTGTCGTACCATATCCACGCTCAAGAGGCTCTACAACAAATTTGCCGTAGCGGGCATCCTCTTCGATGTTATGAATATTTGGCTTTTCAAATTCAATCATCTGTAAATTCTTACCCCTTCTTTCACAGCAAGAGCAATGAAATTCAATTAAACACGACGACGCTTTGGTGGGCGTGATCCGTTGTGGGGAACTGGTGTAACATCCTTAATTGACGTTACTTCCAAGCCAGCTGCTGCCAAAGCACGGATAGCTGATTCACGACCTGAACCAGGACCCTTAACAGTTACTGCAACTGTGCGCATGTTAATTTCCATGGCACTTTTTGCTGCAGCTTCCGCCGCCATTTGAGCAGCGAATGGTGTTGACTTACGACTTCCTTTGAAGCCCAGTGCACCGGCTGATGACCAAGCAACTGCGTTACCTTGTGCATCAGTAATCATTACAATAGTGTTGTTGAATGTTGAATGGATATGAGCCACACCAGATTCAATATTCTTCTTCACACGACGCTTACGCGTTGTACGACCTGCCATTTATTTGCCTCCTTTTCAATACTTTCTTATAATTTCTCGGGTTAAAATAAAAATAACCAACATTACACAACTTTGGTTGCGATAATCATGTGTCGCATCGATGAGGATACAACAAGAAAAAGTAAATTACTTTTTCTTTCCAGCAATTGCTTTAGCTGGGCCTTTACGTGTACGAGCGTTGTTCTTCGTGTTTTGTCCACGAACGGGCAAGCCCTTACGATGACGAATGCCACGGTATGATGCAATCTCTTGCAATGATTTGATATCAAGTGATACCTTACGACGTAGGTCACCTTCTAATTGCAAGTTTAACTTGTCAACTGTTGCACGAATGGCATCTTCTTGGTCAGACGTTAAATCGCGTACGCGAACGTCTTCAGAAACGCCAGCCTCAGCCAAGACCTTTTGTGCAGTAGTATTACCGATTCCGTAGATGTAAGTTAAGCCAATGACAATTCGCTTGTCACGTGGCAAATCTATACCTGCTATACGAGCCATAACAATTTACCTCCTTTAGTATTTTTGAAAATGACAGTTATGTCTTTATTCAATCAATATTTATAACACTCAGAAATTACTTTCCTGCGCGTTGCTTATGCTTGGGGTTAGCAGAACAAATGATCATTGTTCGACCATTACGCTTGATAACACGGCAAGCATCACACATCTTTTTAACTGATGGGCGTACTTTCATAATCTATTCCTCCTATTCGGTTAACTGATTATTATAACTTTTACTTATCGGAAACGATAAGTAATACGACCCTTCGTTAAGTCGTATGGTGACATTTCAACGGTAACACGATCACCTGGCAAGATACGGATAAAATTTTTTCGAATTTTACCAGATACATGCGCCAAGATCACAGCACCATTTTCGAGTTCTACTTGGAACATCGCATTTGGCAAAGTTTCTTTAACTTTACCTTCGATTTCAATTACATCGTTGGCCACGCACTTAACCTCCTGTGCTTATAATGTTCAACATTGTTGATAAGTGCTTAACCTATCAAATTATACCAGAAAAACTGATATCTCTCAACAATGGTATTTTGAATAATTAGTCTAAATTGTCCAAAACTTTCTTGACATCATGATACACATCAGTAAGTTCACGACCGCCATCGATTGTGTGCAACACACCTGCCTTTTGATAGTAATCTACCAAAGGTAAGTTAGCTGCTTTATTAACTGCCAAACGGTTGTCAATAACTTCGGGTGTATCATCTGCACGACCACGTCCTAAAAGACGTTCGCGCAATAATGTGTCAGTAACTTCAAAATATAATGTTGCTGACACAGATTTACCGTTATCTGATAAATACTTATCTAGGAATACTGCTTGTGCTTCATTACGAGGATAACCATCAAGCATAAAACCAGTTTCAACGTCTGCTTGGTTTAAACGGTCAGCAACCATAGCATTTGTGATTTCGTCAGGAACTAGGTCGCCCGCATCCATGAATTGGCGCGCCTTTTGTCCTAATTCAGTATTCTCTGCCAAATTGGCACGGAAAATATCTCCAGTACTAATATGAACAATAGAATAATCCTTCACAATGAAGTCTGCCTGTGTGCCTTTACCAGCACCTGGCAAACCCAACAAAATCAAATTTTTAGCCATTGATTGCCTCCCGAGCTGCTAACTGATCTTTTGTAATAAATCCAACGTAATTTTTTTTCTGCATCAAACCATCAATTTGACGGATTAGATCCAAAGCGACACCTATTGATATTAACAGGCTTGTACCACCAAGACCTATCTTTTCATTGAGTCCCCAAACATCCGATGCAATCAAAGGAACCAACGCAACAATTCCCAAGAAAATTGATCCAACAAAGCTCAAATTTAACAAGAGCTTTGAAACGAAGGCTTTTGTTTCTGCACCGGGACGAACACCAACAATATATGCACCTTGTTTCTGTAGATTCTCTGATAACTTATCAGGATTAACTTGAACAAAGGCATAAAAATATGTGAAAACAACAATCAATGCAGTATACAGAATTGCACCAGGCAAAGTTGTCATACTGAATATCTGTTGCATAATTTGGTACCACTGGGCTGATGAATATTTGTCTTGAAACGCTAGCATAACCGTTTGTGGTGTACTAATAAATGATGAAGCAAATATGACAGGTATAACACCAGAAACATTCACCTTTAATGGTAGATACGCCTCACTACCATATGATGTGGCAGATCGGGTATACTGCATTTGTAATCGACGAGTTCCTTCATAAGACCATGTCGTAAATGCAACTACTAAAATCATAGCTATAATTAATACAACAACAAATATCCAACCATTAAGCATGTCACTACTGTCTGCTTGCAGAATATTTTCTTTGAAAATTTCATAGAAACCTTCCGGTGCTTGGGCGATTATACCCGCAAAAATAATCATTGAAACGCCATTTCCTAGGCCTTTTTCAGTAATCATTTCACCAAGCCACATTGCAAAAAATGTTCCAATAGTCATAACAGAACCGATTACAACAAATGACATTACGCTATTAGTTTGACTCACTAATCCATAAGATGATAATGAATTAAATCCAGCTGTGATACCAACAGATTGAACAAACGCAAGAATAAGTGTTAACCACCGCGTAGCGTTGTTCAACTTTCGGCGACCAACTTCACCTTGCTTACTCCATTCAACAAAGCGAGGCACGATATCTAATTGCAAAAGTTGTACAATAATTTGTGCTGTCACGTATGGTGACACGCCCATTGCGAACAACGAGTAGTTTGTCAGGCCACCACCAGAAAAGATGTTCAAAATGTTCATTAATCCGGAACTAGCCATCTCAGACATAGCAGAAGGGTTAACACCAGGCACAGTTATGTGCGTTCCAACTCTGTAAATAAACAGAATAAAAAATGTCCACCCTAATTTTTTGCGAATGTCCTTTTCACGTACTGCATTAAATAACGTGCTAAGCATTAAAGTACCTCAGTTGACCCACCGGCTTGTTCAATTGCAGCAACTGCAGCTGCAGAAAACTTATGTGCCTTAACAGTCAACTTCTTTTCAAGTTGACCAACAGCCAAAATCTTAATACCAGACTTTTGATTTTTAACAATACCGTTTTCAATCAAAAGTGTTGGTGTAATTTCTGTACCATCATCAAAGCTGTTTAACTTGTTCAAGTTAACAACTGCGAATTCCTTACGTGAAATGTTAGTAAATCCACGCTTTGGAATACGACGGTACAAAGGCATTTGACCACCTTCAAACCCCAAACGCACTTTGCCACGAGCTTTTTGACCCTTTTGACCACGTCCGGATGTCTTACCGTTTCCAGATGATGTACCACGACCAACACGGTTACGTACGTGACGTGAACCAGCAGCTGGTTGTAATTCGTTCAAATTCATCTTTCGGTACCTCCTATTTTAATTGTGTAATTACTTAACTTCTTCAACGCTAACTAGGTGAGCGATATGGAAAATCGCACCACGTGTAGCTTCGTTGTTAGGCTTCACCACTGAACTAGATACGCGTCCAAGTCCAAGAGACTTAACGATCGCGCGTTGCTTAGGTAAGCGATGAACCGCACTCTTAATCAAAGTGATTTTCAAATCAGCCATTTTATCGCTCCTTATTCAGCTAAGTGTTCTAAAGAAACACCACGCAACTTAGCAACTTCTTCGGCATCTTTCAAGCTTGTAAGCGCATCGAAAGTAGCACGAATAACGTTAATTGGTGTTGCTGAACCAAGTGACTTAGCAGTCACATCGGCGATACCAGCAAGTTCCATAACAGAACGTGCTGCACCACCAGCAGCAACACCAGATCCTTCTTCGGCGGGCTTAACTAAAATCTTACCGCCACCCCATTCACCAAGGACATCATGAGGAATAGTTGTAGAAACTGTTGGCACAGTGATCAACTTACGCTTAGCATCTTCAATAGCTTTACGGATAGCTTCAGGAACTTCTTGTGCTTTACCAGTACCAAAACCAACGTGTCCTTGCTTATCACCAACAACGACCAAAGCTGCGAAACGCAAGCGACGACCACCTTTGACAACCTTTGTGACACGGTTAATAGCAACAACGTTCTCTTCTAATTCACCAAGTGACTTAGGATTAACGAATTCAACCATTTTTATATTCCTCCTTTCCTTAGAACTTCAAGCCGTTTTCACGGGCTGATTCTGCTAATGCTTGAACACGTCCATGATAAACGTAACCACCACGATCGAAAATAACTTCTTCGATGTTTGCGGCTTTACCACGTGAAGCGATCAACTCACCAACTTTAATTGCTTGTTCTGTCTTCGATCCCGTTACTTCGGCATCATGACTTGAGGCACTTGCTAGCGTTACACCCGCTACGTCATCAATTAATTGAGCGTAGATGTTTGCATTAGAACGGAAAACGTTCAAACGTGGGCGAGCAGCAGTACCAGAGATTTTTCCACGAACGCGCTTGTGGCGCTTTACGCGAAGCTTATTCTTATCTGGTTTTGAAATCATAGCTGTGCTTTCCTTTTCTTATGGCAAATGCCATTTTAAGTTTATTATTAATAAAGTTTTGGTAGACAAAAAGTAATAGATTACTTTCCTGTCTTACCTTCCTTGCGGCGTACAACTTCGCCTTCGTAACGAATACCTTTACCTTTATAAGGTTCTGGTGAACGCACGGCACGAATTTCAGCTGCTAAATCGCCAACCTTTTGCTTTGAAATCCCTGAAACTTTGATTGTCAAAGCATCTGGCACTTCAACAGTCAATTCTTCGCGATCTTCAAAGTCAACAGGATGAGAATATCCAACACTCAAAGTCAATTTTGATCCTGACTTTGCTGCACGATATCCGACACCAACAAGTTTCAATGTCTTAGTGAAACCTTCAGATACACCCTCGACCATGTTTGCAACGTTTGCACGAGTTGTGCCATGCAATGCTCGAGTCTTGTTGTCATCGCTATCACGACTGAAAGAAACTTCGTTTCCTTCTACAGTCATTGTGATAACTGGGACGATTTCACGTGACAATTCACCCTTTGGGCCCTTAACTGTTACAACTGTACCTTCTTGAGATACTGTCACATCAGCTGGTAAAGTGATTGTTTTGTTTCCAATACGGCTCATGGTAAGTCTCCTTTCTTAGATATATTACCAAACGTAAGCGATAACTTCGCCACCGATTTGCTTAGAACGTGCTTCTTTGTCAGTAATAACACCTGCAGAAGTTGAGATAATAGCAATTCCCAAACCGTTCAAAACTTTTGGTAACTCTTCAGCCTTAGCATACTTACGTAAGCCAGGCTTAGAGATACGTTGAATTCCTGTAATCACACGATTACGATCTTCTCCATACTTGAGAAATACACGGATAACACCTTGTTTGTTGTCGTCGATGTATTCAAAGTCACGGATAAAACCTTCTGCTTTCAAGATTTCAGCGATGCTCTTCTTAATTTTTGATGCTGGAGCTTCAACTACTTCGTGACGTGCCAAATTGGCATTACGAACGCGAGTCAAAAAATCAGCAATTGGATCAGTCATAGACATCTATCGATATCCTCCTTTTTATTTTGAACGTAATCATGCAAAATGACACGCTCTTAACTATTATAGACTATTTTTGTCAATAACAGTTAAAAACGCGTCACTCATTTAGAGCAACAACATTTTTATTTACCAATTACTTAGCAAATGGCATTCCCATTTGTGTCAACAACTCACGACCTTCTTCATCGTTTTGCGCTGTTGTAACAATAACAATGTCTAAACCACGTACGCGGTTAACTTTGTCAAAGTCAATTTCAGGGAAAATTAATTGTTCACGAATGCCGAGTGTATAGTTACCACGGCCATCAAAAGCCTTTGATGATACACCACGGAAATCACGAACACGAGGTAATGAAATGTTGATCAACTTGTCTAAAAAGTCATACATACGCTCTCCACGTAGTGTAACCTTTGTTCCGATTGACATACCTTCACGCAAGCGGAACCCAGCGATTGACTTCTTTGCCTTTGTGATAACTGGTTGTTGACCAGCAATCAACTTCAATTCTTCAACCGCTTCATCCAAGTTCTTTGAGTTTGAAACTGCATCACCAACACCCATATTCAAGACGATTTTCTCAATCTTTGGGGCTTGCATTGATGACTTAAAGTTAAACTTTTCGATCAAAGCAGGTTGAACTTCATTAACATATTTTTCTTTTAAAGCATTAGCCATGAAAATGATTTCACCTTTCGATATTAGCCTAGTACGTTACCAGACTTTTTAGATACGCGAACTTTCTTGCCATCTTCGACCTTGAATCCAACACGTGTTGGTTCATTAGTTGAAGGGTCAAGCAATTGCACGTTAGAAACATGGATAGGTGCTTCGATATCGATAACACCACCTTGTGGATATTCGTTAGAAGGCTTTTGATGCTTCTTAACGATGTTCACGCCTTCGACAACGACGCGATCTTTTCCAGCAACAGTCTTAGTGATTGTGCCTTCTTTTCCCTTATCTTTGCCGGCAATGACGCGAACCTTATCACCTGTTTTTACAAACATGATTTGGCTCCTCCTTGTCAGTATTAGAGCACTTCTGGTGCCAATGAAACGATACGCATATAGTCGTTGTCACGCAATTCACGTGCAACAGGACCAAAAATACGTGTACCTACTGGTGACTTGTCGTCCTTCACGATAACAGCGGCGTTTTCATCAAAATTGATGTATGAGCCATCTGCACGACGAACGTCAGAAACAGTACGAACGATAACAGCCTTAATGACGTCACCCTTCTTTACGTTACCACCAGGGATTGCTTGCTTAACTGTAGCAACAATCATGTCACCTACACCAGCAAACTTACGGCCTGAACCACCGAGCACTTTAATCGTCAAGATTTCACGTGCGCCAGAGTTGTCAGCCACTTTTAAACGACTCTCTTGTTGAATCATGGTTCTTCCTCCTTGTTAGCAATTAATTACGACGTTTTGGGTAGAGCATTAAAGAATAACAGCCTCTTCAACGATCTTAACCAAACGGAAGTGCTTAGTTGCAGACAAAGGACGTGTTTCCATGATTTGAACAATGTCGCCTTGCTTGGCAGCATTGTTTTCATCGTGTGCCTTAAACTTCTTTGTGTACTTGACACGCTTACCGTAGACATCATGTGTCAAATAAGTATCAACAGCAACAGTAATTGTTTTGTCCATCTTATCTGAAACAACTCGTCCTTGGTAAACCTTACGAGTATTACGTTCTTCACTCATTTTTCAGCTTCTTCCTTTCGTCTTATTTGTTGGCGTTTGCCAATTCTTGTGCACGAATAACTGTCTTAACTCGTGCAATGTCCTTACGAACTTGTGCGATACGCGCCGTGTTTTCTAGTTGACCAGTAGCCAATTGAAAACGTAGGTTGAATAATTCTTCCTTGAATTCGGCTTCGCGCTTTTGCAAATCCGCAAGTGACAATTCTTTCAATTCACTTGCTTTAGCCATTATTCAGCCTCCCGAGCAATAATCTTTGTACGTACAGGCAACTTGTGTTGTGCCAAACGTAATGCTTCACGAGCAGTTGCTTCAGGAACACCTGCAACTTCAAACATTACCTTGCCACGCTTAACTGGTTCAACCCAACCTTCGGGTGCACCCTTACCGTTACCCATTCGAACACCGACACCTTTAGATGTATATGACTTATGAGGGAAGATTTTAATCCAAACCTTACCACCACGCTTCATATAACGTGTCATTGCAATACGAGCAGCTTCAATTTGACGGTTAGTAATCCAACTTGAAGTTGTTGCTTGCAAGCCAAAATCACCGAATGTTACCGTCTTGCCACCTTTTGCTTCGCCACGCATGTGACCACGGTGTACACGACGGAACTTAACACGCTTTGGTACTAACATGTTTGCTTCCCTCCTTACTTACTGTTCTTTTTTTGTGGTAATACATCACCACGGTAAATCCAAGTCTTGATACCCAAGTTTCCATAAGCAGTCATTGCTTCATCCCATGAGTAATCGATATCGGCACGTAAAGTATGCAAAGGTACTGTACCTTCAGTATATTGTTCAATACGTGCAATATCAGCACCATTCAAACGACCTGAGACCATAACCTTGATACCCTTGGCACCTGAGCGAGTGGCACGTTGGATAGCACCACGCATAGCGCGACGGAAAGCCACACGGCGTTCCAAATCACCAGCGATTTGTTGTCCAACTAAGTGCGCACTCAAATCTGGCTTTTTGATTTCTACGATGTTAATAAAGACACGCTTTGAGCGACCTTTTTCATCAGTATCTGTCAACTTTGCCAATTGTGTACGAAGCTTTTCAACTTCTGAACCACCCTTACCAATAACCATTCCTGGCTTGGCAGTTTGGATAGAAACGTCAACACGTGACTTGGTTGTACGTTCAATTTCAATGCGATCAACTGAGGCATCTGCTAAGTTTTTCTCGATATACTTACGGATACGTAAGTCTTCGTGAAGTTGGTTAGCATAGTCAGCCTTGTCAGCAAACCACTTTGCATCCCAGTCGCGAATAACGCCGACACGGAATCCAGTAGGGTTAATCTTTTGACCCATTACTTTGCCTCCTTCTCAGCAACCACAATTGTTAGGTGGCTTGTACGCTTGTTAATAGGTGAAGCAGAACCCTTGGCGCGAGGACGGAAACGCTTGAGCGTTGGTCCTTCGTTAGCAAAGGCTTCCTTCACGATAAGATCTTCTCGGTCTAACGAGAAGTTATTTTCAGCATTAGCAACTGCTGAGTTCAAAACCTTGTAAATATCTTCAGTAGAAGTATTAGGTAGGAACTTCAAAATTGCGTATGCTTCGTTAACGCTCTTACGGCGAATAGTGTCAAGAACTAAGCGTGCCTTACGTGGGGCAACGCGAACGATCTTAGCAGTCGCACGAGCTGATGTAACTTGTTCAGCCATTTTTCACTTCCTCCTTATTTACCAGTCTTTTTATCGTCGTTCTTGTGTCCCTTGAACGTACGAGTTGGTACGAATTCACCTAACTTGTGTCCGACCATATCTTCTTGCACATAAACTGGAACGTGCTTGCGACCATCATAAACGGCAATTGTAAAGCCGATGAAGCTTGGGAAGATTGTTGAACGACGTGACCAAGTCTTGATCACTGATTTCTTTTCAGAATCAGCTTGCGCTTCAATCTTCTTAAGCAAGTGTGGGTCCGCAAATGGTCCCTTTTTTAAACTACGAGCCATTAGTTGTCTCCTTTCCCTTACTTACTCTTACGACCGCGAACGATAAACTTTGTTGAAGCCTTCTTCTTATCGCGAGTCTTCTTACCGGCAGTCTTCTTACCCCATGGTGACATAGGACTTGGGCGACCAACTGGTGCTTTACCTTCACCACCACCGTGTGGATGGTCGTTAGGGTTCATAACTGATCCACGAACATGTGGACGCTTTCCACGCCAACGATTACGACCAGCTTTACCCCAGTTAATCAATGAATGTTCAGCATTACCAACTTCTCCGATTGTTGCACGGTTTGTAGCTAATACCAAACGAACTTCACCTGAAGTCAAACGAACGATGATATATTTACCATCACGTCCCAAAATCTGTGCTGATGCACCAGCTGAACGAGCCAATTGTCCACCCTTACCAGGCTTCAATTCGATATTGTGAATCAAAGTACCTTCAGGAATAGCACTCAATGGCAAGGCATTGCCGGGCTTAATGTCGGCATCAGGACCAGATTGAACCTTGTCGCCAACCTTTAATCCCTTTGGCGCCAAGATATATGACTTGATACCATCTTCGTATACTAACAAAGCAATGTTAGCAGTACGATTTGGATCATATTCGATAGCTTTTACAGTAGCTGTCTTGTCATCTTTAGTACGCTTGAAGTCTACGATACGGTAGGCTTGCTTATGTCCACCAGCATGGTGGCGAACTGTCATACGACCAGATGCATTACGCGCACCAGTCTTTGACTTTTTGGCCAACAAACTCTTTTCGGGCGTTGTCTTTGTGATTTCAGAGAAATCTGAAGTCGTCATATTACGACGTCCGGCAGAAGTTGGCTTATAACTCTTGATAGCCAATGTCTTATCCTCCTATTTAGATTAACCTTCGTTAAAGATTTGAATATCTTTTGAATCTTTTGACAACGTAACCGTTGCCTTCTTTAATTTACGTGTATAACCAACATAACGACCTTGGCGCTTTTTCTTACCACGAACGTTTGCTGTGTTTAAACCAGAAACTTGAACTTCAAAGATTTCTTCGATAGCTTTTTTAATTTCAGGCTTTGTTGCGCGTGTATCAACTTCGAAGACATAACGCTTACGTTCTGTTTGCGCCATTGAAGCTTCAGTGATGATAGGGCGACGGATAATATCGCGTGCATCCATTAGGCAAGACCTCCTTGGATTTCTTCGATTGATGATTGAACAATCACCAGCTTATCTGCGTTAACAACATCAAGCACGTTGATACCCTTTGTTGTCATAACTTGAACGTTAGCCAAGTTACGTGCTGACAAGATTGCGTTTTCGTTGTCTTCATCAACAACTACTAATGTCTTTTTATCAGCTGACAAGTTTGCCAAAACTTTCTTAAAGTCTTGTGTTTTTGGTGCTTCAAATGACAAAGCATCAACAACTACCAGCTTGTTATCAGCGACTTTTTGTGACAAAACTGACTTTAATGCCAATTGATATGCCTTGCGGTTAATACGGTAAGCATATGAACGTGGTGTAGGTCCGAAAACAATTCCACCACCACGGAACTGTGGTTCACGAATTGAACCGGCACGTGCACGACCAGTACCCTTTTGCTTCCAAGGCTTACGTCCACCACCAGAAACCGCAGAACGGTTTTTAACAGCATGTGTACCTTGACGCAATGATGCACGCTGCATCAATACTGCATCAGTAATAACGGCATTGTTAGGTTCGATGGCGAATACTGCATCATTCAATTCGATTTCTGCAGCTTGACTACCATCTTGCTTTAATACAGCAACTTTAGTCATGATTGATTGTTCTCCTTTCTATATAATTTATATTAAGCTTCTTCTGAGTTAGTAGCAGATGCAGATGCATTAGCCATCTTAACTTCAGGATGCTTTGCGTTTACTTTTACAGTTGATTTGATTGTCAAAAGTGATTTGTTAGCACCAGGTACATTACCCTTCAAAAGCAACAAATTGTTTTCAACATCAACATGAACAATAGCAATATTTTGCATTGTTCGCTTATTATTACCCATACGTCCTGGCAAAAGCTTACCCTTGAAAACGCGGTTAATAATAGCACCCATTGAACCTGGGCGACGGTGGTAACGAGAACCGTGAGTCATAGGACCACGAGACTGTCCCAAACGCTTGATAGCACCTTGGAAACCATGTCCCTTCGTGATTCCTGTTACGTCGACGTATTCGCCCGCTTGGAATGTGTCAACTTTAATCTCATCCCTAACGTTAAATTCGTCTCCCGCATTGCGGATTTCACGAATGTAGCGCTTAGGGGCCGTATTTGCTTTTGAAGCATGGCCTTGTTCAGGTTTGTTTGACAAAACTGTGCGCTTATCTTGGTAACCAAGTTGAATAGCACTGTATCCGTCTGTTTCTGCATTTTTTACTTGCAAAACGACGTTTGGTGTTGCTTCAACAGCAGTCACGGCGATCAATTCACCAGATTCTGTAAAAACCTGAGTCATACCGACTTTGCGGCCTAAGATACCTTTAGTCATGACTAATCTCCTTAAATATTTTTCTTATTTTAATTTTGCCTCGATGAGACATGGAAGTTATATCCGTTATGGATTACAACTTGATTTCGATTGCAACACCTGATGGCAATTCAAGCTTACGCAGTGCGTCAACTGTCTTGTCAGTAGGGTTCACAATGTCAATCAAACGCTTATGCGTACGCATTTCAAATTGCTCACGGCTATCCTTATGCTTATGTGGTGAACGTAAAATTGTATATAATGTACGTTCAGTTGGTAGCGGAATAGGACCAGCAATTTCTGCGCCCGTACGCTTAGCTGTTTCAACAATCTTTTCTGCTGATTGGTCTAAGATACGGTGTTCGTATGCCTTCAAACGGATACGGATCTTCTTTTGTGCCATTATTTCATGCCTCCTCGTTGATTTTGTAAATCAGCTAACTTCGATTAAAAACCGACAACACTGCTTGTGTTTTGCGCGCCCATGGCAACGCGGCCGCGCGTGTCGCAACCTTAATCATCATCGCTAAACATTGATACACTAGGCTTTCGGTAGGGTTTTACTACTACTGTTCCAAAAGCGTACTTAAATATAATAACAGAAAAACCCTTGCTTTGCAAGGGTTTTGTTCTTTTAATTTGACAATGTTTATTGTCTATTTTTAACGAATTTCTACAACTAAATCGATTAACTTTATTTCACCGTTGCGTCATCTTAAACTCTAAGAATGCATCATTATACTTTTCAGTCCATTTTTGTCCTAAATCATCATACGTTTGTAAATTGCTGACTGTTTTTTCATCCGGATAGAACTGTTTATCTTCACGAATCGATTTTGGTAACAATGGTAACGCATTCTTATTTGGTGTAGCATAACCAATATATTCTGCATTTTGAGCAGCATTCTTCGGTTCACTCATAAAATTCAAAAAAGCATATGCTGCTGCTTTATGTTTAGCATTTTTTGGCATCACAATATTGTCAAACCATAAATTCGAGCCTTCACTAGGCACAACATAATGCAGATGAGTATTTCTATTCATTGCTTCTGCAGCTTCACCAGAGTAAGTTACAGCTATGGCGGCTTCATCCTGAGCCATATACATTTTAATCTCGTCAGCAATAATGGCTTTGACATTTGGCATCAAAGTTGTTAGTTTCCCTTGTGCTGCAGCTAAATCAGCCACTGATTTATTATTCACGGACTTGCCTTGTGTAATTAAAGTGATACCCAAAATATCTCTGGCTGAGTCAATGAGCATCACCTGATTTTTAAACTTTGATGACCAAAGATCATCCCAGTGTTGAACATCTTCGGCTTTGACATACTTATCATTGTAAATAATACCAAGTGTGCCCCAAAAGTAGGGCACTGAATATTTATTACCTTTGTCGAAAGATTGATTTAGAAAACGACTATCATAATTGTCCAAACCGGTTAATTTACTATGATCAAGTGGTAGGAGTAAATTATCTGCTTTCATTTTCTCTATCATATATTCCGAGGGTACTGCTAAGTCATACGGTGTACCACCTTGCTTAACTTTCATATACATCGCTTCGTTTGAATCAAAAGTTTCATAACTAACCTTGTACCCTGTCTCTTTGGTGAATTTTTTTAATAAGGCAGGATCAATATAGTCTCCCCAATTATATAAATTCAAAACTTTACCACTTTTATCTCCTGTGCCTGTCTGTGTCGAAAAATAATGCTGTGCACTAATCAGCAAAACAACAATAATTAATATTCCCACTACACTGGACAATAATTTTTTCATCTTATAGTCCCTCCGTAGCCGGCATTACAAGATTGGTTCCGCCCCGCTTTTTGCCTTTAGAAGATCTGTTAGAAATCATATAATAGATGAATACTAATAATAGCGAAACCAAAAACATCATTGCCGATAACGCATTGATTTCTAAACTAACCCCTTGGCGCGCACGGGAATATATTTCGACTGACAAAGTTGAAAAACCATTTCCTGTTACAAAGAACGTCACTGCAAAGTCGTCCAATGAGTAAGTAAATGCCATAAAAAATCCTGCTAGAATGCCCGGTGAGATAACTGGTAACACCACCCTAGACAACATTTGCAAATTATTGGCACCAAGATCCTTTGCTGCGGTGACTAAATCAGGATTCATCTCCTGCAAACGGGGTAATACCATTAAAACAACAATCGGTATACTGAAAGCAATATGCGAAAGCAGAACAGAAGTAAAACCGAGAGTAAAGCCAACAACGGTAAATAGAATTAAAAACGAAGCACCAATAATAACATCCGGCGAAACAAGTAAGATATTATTCAGTGACAAGAAAATATTTTTTGCCAATTGATGCCGTTGATTGTAAATATACAAGGCTCCTGCTGTGCCAATTATGCTAGCCAGTAGTGAAGATAACAGCGCAACTAAAAATGTGTTAACCACAATCTCTAAAATCCTTGTATCAACAAAAAGCTCAGCATAATGCTTCAATGAAAAGCCATCCCATCCTTGCATGACATCTCCCGCATTAAAAGAGTAAATAATCAAAAAGAAAATAGGTAAGTACAACAAAACAAATATAAACACTAAATATAAATTAGACCATCTAAATTTTTTATGCATGATTAGCCATACCTCAATTCCTTCGATTTTTGTGCATACGGTCACGTGTCAGTATCATCGTAACAAGCATTGCAGCAATCAAAACAACACCAATCGTTGAACCAATTTGCCAATTTTGCGTGACCAAAAAGTGCTCTTCAATTGCGGTTCCTAGGGTAATCACTCGATTACCTCCTATCAAACGTGTAATCATAAATAACGACAAACTAGGAATAAATACCGCCTGGATACCGGCCTTAACACCTGGCATTGATAACGGGAAGATAACGTAGCGGATTGTCTGCCATTTATTAGCACCCAAATCGTGGCTAGCCTGAGAGAGCCTTGAATCAATCTCCGCTAACGAATTAAAAATGGGCAAAATCATAAAAGGAATTTCGATATAAGCTGCCACCAACAAAAAGCTCCAGTCTGAAAACAACAATTGCTGTGGCGCAATGCCCCACAGCGAAATGAAATTATTCACAGTCCCAGTCTTGGATAATAGTCCAATGAAAGCGTACGTTTTTAATAGTAAGTTAATCCATGTAGGCAATATAACTAATAATAGCCAGAACTGTTTTTGTTTCAGTTGATTCAATAAATAGGCAGTAGGATAACTAATCACTAAAGTAATCGCCGTGATCAGAAAGGCGTACCATACTGAGTTGAAGGTCATCCGCAAATATGTCCCACTGCCAAAATAGGCAGCATAATTGCTAAACGTGAAATGTCCACTAGCAGTCGTGAATGACTGAAATAACATTAATATCAATGGTGCAATAACGAATAATAATAACCAAATACCATAAGGAACAATATAAAATATTTGACGTTGTTGTTTAGATTTCATCATCGTCCTCATAACTCTCCAGACGCGCATCAAAATCGTCCTCAGACTCATTAAACCGCATAATATGGATATCTTCAGGATCAAATGTAAGACCTACTCTAGCACCAACTATTGCTGAATTTGTTGCTTGAACTTGCCATTCATTGCCGTCATCATCTCTAGCGGTAATTTCATAGTAATCTCCACGAAATGACTGATCTTCAATCGTAACTATTAACTTACCATTTTCAATAGACGTCAAGTCTAAGTCCTCAGGCCGTAACACTACTTCAACTCTCTCATTAGGGCGCATTCCTGCATCAACATTTTCAAAATCTTTACCGACAAAGTGGACTACATAATCTTCCTTCATGATACCATCAACAATATTGCTCTCACCAATAAAATCAGCAACAAAATGATTGATTGGTTCATCATAAATATCTTCTGGTGAGCCATTTTGCTGAATAACCCCATCGTTCATAACAAATATCCAATCAGACATAGCCAACGCTTCTTCTTGGTCATGTGTTACGAAAACAAAAGTAATTCCTAAGCGCTGCTGTATTTCTCGAAGTTCATATTGCATGTTTTTACGTAACTTATAATCTAAGGCTGACAAAGGTTCATCAAGTAATAACACCTCTGGGTCGTTAGCCAAAGCACGTGCAATCGCAACACGTTGCTGTTGTCCTCCTGATAACTCATCAATCTCACGATCAACAAAGTCGCTTAATTTCACTAAATCAAGCATTTCTTTCACTTTGTTCTTAATTTGCGTCTTATTCATTCCTTTTAAAGTTGGACCGAAAGCAACATTATCAAAAACATTCATATTTGGAAATAATGCATAATTCTGGAATACAGTATTCACTCTTCTTTTTTCCGCAGGTACATCATTAACACGTTGACCTTCAAAAGATATATCTCCCAAGTCAGCCGTTAGCTGTCCTGAAATTAATTTCAAGATTGTTGATTTTCCTGAACCAGATGGTCCAAGCAATGTATAAAATTTACCAGCTTCAATTTCTAAATCAACATTTTTTAAAACATGTGTATCTCCAAAAGATAAATCTACTTGATTAAAAGCAATAATTGGTACTTGTTTCTCACTCACTTGCCTACCCTCGAATCTTTTCAATAGAATACATTTTACACTAATTACAAAAACAAAAAAAGCGCGACGATTGCGCTTTTTAATCCAAAATTTTATCTTGATTTTCCACAATTAGTATCGCAATTGTCATCAGAATAAATAAGATTACTAACATAATAATTTGTGGTATCCACGAATGGAACCAACCATATGCATAACCAAACAATAGTGGTCCCGTTGCAGCTAATAAATAGCCACCACTTTGTGCCATGCCAGACAACTGCGCTGTTTGTTCTGCGTTACTAGTTTTTAAACTAAACGTTGTCATTAAGTATGGGAATAATGCCGATGTACCAATCCCAATTAATAAATTAACAATTAGCCAATAAGTAAACGTCGCCTGTGGGAAAAGTAACAGCACGTATCCTAACGTGCCCAGTATTGAAAATATCCCCACTAGCCACTGTCGTTGTCTACTATCAAGTGTAGCAACAATCGATGGAATAAACAAAGCAAAAGGCAGACCAATCAATGAATTCAAGCCAGCAAACAGACTTGCTGTGGAAGCTGATAAGCCGGTCTGCACTGCCATCGTCGGTCCCCAGGCCAATAGAATATAAAACATTATTGACTGCACGCCACTAAAAAACAACAATAACCAAGCATACTTATTTTTCCAAATACTGGGCTTCAAAACATTCTCAGATTTTGTTTTAACAGTTATTTGATTATTATGGGCAAATTTTTGATTAGGTAACCAAACAAGTAATGCAATTATCAATAAAACTGTTAGCAAAGTTATGAATGTAGGCCAACCTGTCACAGCAGTAATAGGTGCCGATAACGCAGCTCCTATAGCAGTCGCCAGCATCATACTAAATGTAAATATCGAAGTCATAAAGCCAACTTTTTGGGGAAAATATGTTCGAATCACACTAGGCAATAAAACATTCATGTGTGCAATCGCAACGCCTATGCACGCAGTACCAATGTATAGAAGTGGTGTATTTAAAATTCGGATGAACGAACCAACAATAAGCAATCCTAACATGAGTGTAAAAGCACGTTCTAACCCCAACTTTTGTGCTACTTTTGGTGCAAAAACCGAAAATATGGCGAACGCCAGTAAAGGTATCGTTGTTAGGGTCCCTAGGCTAGAAACCGGCACATGCAATGATCGTGCAATATCTCCCAATATTGGCGGAATAGCCGTAAAGGGTAAACGTAAAACCATGCCCACAACAATTATTCCAGGTACTAAAAACTTACTATGATTTTTATTATTTTTTAGCATTTTACTTTTTTCCTATTAAAACGGCGTCACTCAATATGAGTGACGCCGTTTATACTGAACCATCTGTCAGTTAGATATTTAAATATTAGAATTAATCTTCTTGACCATTTGCCTTGATGATTTCTTCTTGAATGTTCTTAGGAACAGCTTCATAGTGATCAAATACCATTTGGAATGTACCACGACCTTGCGTAGCTGAACGCAAAGTAGTTGCATAACCAAACATTTCTGACAAAGGAACCTTAGCCTTAACAGCCAATACAGGTCCACGTGATTCTTGACCTTCAATCATACCACGGCGAGCTGAAACGTGTCCCATAACATCACCAAGGTTGTCTTCGGGTGCAACAATATCAACAGCCATGATAGGTTCAAGAATAACCGCACCAGCAGTCTTTGCAGCTTCCTTCAAAGCTAATGATGCAGCAATCTTAAAGGCTGCTTCACTAGAATCGACATCGTGATATGAACCATCATACAACTTAGCCTTCAAGTCAACTAATGGGAATCCAGCCAAAGGACCAGCATTTAATGCATCCTTCAAACCAGCTTCAACTGAAGGGATGTATTCACGTGGCACAACACCACCGACAATAGCATCTTCGAACGCAAAGCCAGCACCTTCTTCGTTTGGTGCGAATTCAATATAAACATCACCATATTGACCCTTACCACCAGATTGACGCTTGAAGAATCCACGAGCTTGCACCGTCTTAGTGAACGCTTCACGATAAGCAACTTGAGGCGCACCAACGGTTGCTTCAACGTTAAACTCACGGCGCATACGATCAACCATGATATCCAATTGCAATTCACCCATTCCAGCAATCAAAGTTTGACCAGTTTCTTGGTTCGTTGTTGCACGGAATGAAGGATCTTCTTCAGCTAACTTTTGAATAGCATTTGATAGCTTATCTTGGTCAGCCTTAGTCTTAGGCTCAATAGCTAATTCAATAACAGGTTCTGGGAATTCCATTGATTCAAGAATCAATTGGTGGCTAACATCTGTCAGCGAGTCCCCAGTTGTTGTATTCTTCAAACCAATCGCAGCAGCGATATCACCTGAGAATACCTCTTCGATTTCAGTACGTGAAGTAGCGTGCATTTGGAGCAAACGACCAACACGTTCACGAGTATCAGAAGATGTGTTTTGTACGTATGAGCCAGACTTCAAAGTACCAGTATACACACGCATAAATGTCAAACGACCAACGAATGGATCAGTCATGATCTTAAATGCCAAAGCAGCAAATGGCTTTGTATCATCAGCAATCAAGTCAATTTCTTCATCAGTCTTTGGATCGTTAGCGATATATGGCTTAACATCCAAAGGTCCTGGCAAATAATCAACAACCGCATCCAACATCATTTGGACACCCTTATCCTTGTAGGCAGAACCTGCAAGAACTGGATAGAATTGCAATGCCAAAGTAGCACGACGAATTGCAGCCTTTAATTCTTCGATTGAAATATCTTCACCTTCAAGATACTTCTCCATCAAATCATCATCAACATCAGCGACAGCTTCAATCAATGTATTACGCTTTTCTTCGGCTAATTCCTTTAATTCTGCAGGAATTTCGCGAGGTGCCCACTTTTCTCCCAAATCATCTTCAGGATAGTATGCTTCTTGTGTAATCAAGTCAATAACAGCTTCAAAGTCGTCCTCAGCACCAATTGGCCATTGAATAGCTTCAGCATTAACCTGCAAACGTTCATGGATTGAATCCACTGACATTTGGAAGTCAGCACCCATCTTATCCATCTTGTTGACGAACACGATACGTGGCACATCATATGTTGTTGCCTGACGCCAAACTGTTTCAGTTTGTGGTTCAACACCGGCAGCACCATCCAAAACCGCTACGGCACCATCCAAAACACGCAATGCACGTTCAACTTCAATTGTGAAATCAACGTGCCCTGGTGTATCAATGATGTTGACACGGTAAGGTGTTTTAGCGAATTGGTCAAAGAAACCATGCCATACAGCTGTTGTAGCCGCTGACTGAATAGTGATTCCACGTTCCTTTTCTTGTTCCATGAAATCCATTTGTGAAGCACCATCATGTGTTTCACCAATTTTGTGAATTTTACCTGTATAGTACAAGATACGTTCAGTAGTTGTTGTCTTACCCGCATCAATGTGGGCCATGATTCCAATATTACGTGTACGTTCTAGTGGGTATTCACGTTTTGCCATTGTGAGTTATCTCCTGGTTTAGTTCTATATGCAACAAAAAGCGACACATATTTGTGTTCGCTTTTTGATGGTGCTTGCGTGTGACAAACACCATCTATGACAATTGTACACTATCTGCATACCAAGGGTTGTATGTTCTACTAACCTCAGTATTAAATATTTACCAACGGTAGTGTGCAAATGCACGGTTCGCTTCAGCCATCTTGTGTGTATCTTCACGCTTCTTCACAGATGCACCTGTATCATTGGCAGCATCCATGATTTCTTTAGCTAAACGTTCATCCATTGTATGTTCGTTACGCAAACGTGAGTAGTTAACTAACCAGCGAAGTCCCAAAGTTGAACGACGATCTGGACGAACTTCAATTGGCACTTGGTAGTTAGAACCACCAACACGGCGAGCCTTAACTTCCAATACTGGCATGATATTTTCCATAGCTTGTTCGAAAACTTCCAATGGATCGTTACCAGTTGCTTCTTTGATACGATCAAAAGCATCGTACAAAATTGTTGAAGCTGTACCACGCTTACCATCAAGCATCAACTTGTTGATCAAACGTGAAACTAGCTTTGAATTGTAAATTGGGTCAGGTAAAATTTCCTGACGCTTAGTATAACCTTTACGTGGCATTAGTCAGTCTCCTTCTTACTTCTTTGGTGCCTTTGTGCCATACTTTGAACGTGAAGTCATACGACCATCAACGCCCGCAGTATCCAAAGCTCCACGGATAATGTGATAACGTACACCAGGCAAATCCTTAACACGGCCACCACGAATCAAAACAACAGAGTGTTCTTGCAAGTTGTGTCCAATACCTGGAATATATGCAGTTACTTCATATAAGTTTGAAAGACGCACACGGGCGTACTTACGCAAAGCTGAGTTAGGCTTCTTAGGTGTCATCGTTCCGACACGAGTAGCAACACCACGCTTTTGTGGTGCAGCATTGTTAGTTGCCTTCTTCTTCATTGAGTTGTAGCCAAAGTTCAAAGCAGGTGATTTTGACTTAGAAACCTTTGACTTACGTGGCTTACGAACCAGTTGGTTAATTGTAGGCATGCTACAGTCTCCTTTAAATTTTCATTAATTTCACAGTTCCAGGTGTATCATTTTTATATTTTCAAAAATCACAACACTGAAAATCTGCTGACAATTGCCTTTACAGCGCCGTTCAGCACAGTGTGACGATGTCACAGAACAGATTACTCAAAAGCACGTTCAATATAATACCATTTTGAGCCGTATTGTCAATAGATTTTAACAACTTTTCATGTGACATGAAAAAATCTTTTCTATAACGTACGATAAGTTATGGAAAAGATTTTTATTTTTTTATTTAATAGCATTATTATCTCAACTGTTATATGCGCTGCGGATCGGTTATCCAACGGTGTCCCCCTCAGCATAAAACGCTCTTTTTGTTTTTATTGTGGCCATCATTTAGCTTGGTTTGATATTATACCAGTTATTTCGGCATGTGTTTTACGCAATAAATGCCGCTATTGCGATATACCTTTCGGTCGCTACTATACTATTTTCGAATTATCTTACATTTTAATCGGCACATTCTTATGGACTACACCTATAACTTGGATTACAGGAATTTTATTATTATTTTTGTCCTTAGAAGACTGTTCAAAACAACGTATACACGTGAATATTTTATTACCTTGGATAGGCTATCTATTTGTACTTCATCATGATACCGCACATCTATTTCTAGCCGTTTTCATTTTTCTTTTATCCCTAATTCTTGTCAAACAACGACACGCATTGGGCAGTGGCGATATACCTGTACTACTGATTTTAGTACTATCAAGTACACCTATTATTTTTGCTTGTACTTTATTCATCAGTTGTTGCCTGGCTTTACTCTATCTATTATGCTCACAACAAAAAAGATTACCTTTTGTACCGTTTTTGAGCGGTGGTTGGGTAATCACTAATCTTTATCTATTATTTTTGCTTTAAAAGCTTACGATTTTGTCGTATCTTTTTTTAATGGCTTTGTGCTAATTCTGATTTCACCATTTTTAGCACCAATCGTTACCGCGTCATCAGTCGTTATATTACCGCGCAGTAGTTCCTCACTTAAAGCATCTTCAACTTTAGTTTGAAGTGCACGTCTAATTGGGCGTGCACCATATTCAGGATCAAATCCCGCCGAAGCTACTACATCAATTGCTGCGGGTGTTATCTTAACACTGATACCTTGTTCAGCCACACGCTGTAGAACTGAACGACTCATTAGTTTCACAATTTCATGCAGTTCAGATTTTGTCAAACTTTCAAACACGATAGCTTCGTCTAACCGGTTAATAAACTCTGGTCTGAATGTTTCTTTTAACGTTTCCCGTATTTTTTCAGCTACTGCTTCATGATTGTCCTTCAAATCAACCGCACCAAAGCCAACCGATTTTTCATCACGTAATCGTGTTGCACCAAGATTGGAAGTCATAATGATGATTGTATTTTTAAAATCAACTTTTCGTCCTTTTGAATCCGTTAAATACCCATCATCAAACACCTGTAACATTAAATTAAAGATATCTTGGTGCGCTTTTTCCGCCTCATCCAATAAGACAACAGAATACGGGTGATTACGAACCTGCTCCGTTAATTGACCACCTTCGTCATAACCAACATATCCAGGTGCTGAACCTATCAAACGGCTGGATGACCAACGTTCTTGATACTCCGACATATCGATACGAATCAAGTTATCCTCACTACCAAATATGGCTTCAGCTAATGCTTTAGCTAGTTCAGTCTTTCCAACACCAGTTGGTCCCAAGAACATGAATGTACCAATCGGGCGACTAGGATCTTTTAATCCAGAACGCGCACGACGAATTGCTCTAGCCACTGCAGATATGGCCGTTTTTTGTCCAATAACGCGACGTCCCAAAACTGACTCCAAATTGACTAAACGTTTCTGCTCATTTTTTTCCATTTGCATAACAGGCACACCTGTTTGTTGCGAAATAACCTCAGCAATATCTTCTTCTGTAACATGAATCGAATATCGTTCAGCATTTTCTTTTTGGCTATTTTGAGTATTTTTAGCTTCTGACTTTGCCAGTTTCTGCTTCAACTTCATCTCTTCAGTGCGCAACTGGGCTGCTTTTTCAAAGTCTAATGACGTAATAGCAGCTTCTTTTTCTGCTTGAACTTCTGCAAAACGGGCCTTAGCTTTCGATATTGGTGTCGTCTTTCCATCGGTGTCGATACGCACTTTCGCCCCAGCTTCATCCATCAAGTCAATAGCTTTATCAGGCAAAAACCTATCTGAAATATACCGAGCCGAGAGTTTTACAGCCGCTTCAATAGCCGTATCATCAATCTGAACTTGATGATGTTGCTCAAAATGAGGGCGAATGCCTTTCAAAATAGCGATAGCGTCATCTTGGGACGGCTCATCAACTGTGACTGATGCAAAGCGCCGCTCTAGCGCGGCATCAGATTCAACATATTTTTGATACTCATCAAATGTTGTAGCACCCAAAGTCTGCAGCTCACCACGCGCTAGCGCTGGCTTTAAAATATTCGATGCATCAATAGCACCTTCAGCTCCACCAGCACCAATTAATGTGTGCAACTCATCGATAAACAAAATAACCTCACCATCATTGTAAATTTCTTCAATGATTTTTTTTAATCTGTCTTCAAATTCACCACGATATTTTGTACCTGCAACCAGTGAACCCATATCTAATGCCATCAAACGTTTCTTGGCTAAGTTTTCTGGGACTTCATTATCTACAATTTTTTGTGCCAAACCCTCAGCAATGGCTGTTTTCCCAACACCAGGCTCTCCGATTAACACAGGATTATTTTTTGTCCGCCTAGATAATATTTGTATAACGCGGCGAACCTCTTTTGGACGGCCGATTACTGGATCGATTTTGTTGTCTCGCGCCATTTGAGTCAAATCACGTGCCAATCCATCTAGCGTAGGTGTTCCTGCTGATGCTTGCTGCTTCTCCTGTTGTTTCATCTGCTTCCGTACGTCAGTAATGCCTAATTTCCTAAGAAGTGCACGGCGCATATCTTGCAAATTAACATCTAATGCTAGTAAAATTCGCGAAGATAGTATACTTTCATCTTGTAATAAAGATAATAAAATATGCTCTGTTCCAACTTTTGATTGTGCTAAAGCGCGTAACTCTTCATTCGCTTGATGTAAAATATCCGCCGCTTTTGGTGAATAAGGTAAATAGCTATTTTTATCATAACGACTAGTGATACCATATCCTGTAAAGTGTTCTATTTCTTCACGAATATCATCATCCATAACATTAAATTGGCCTAATATCTTACTAGCAATGCCTTCTTTTTCTATTGCCAGGGCGAGTAAAAGATGCTCTGTTCCCACAGCTTGGTGCTTAAAATACTTTGCTTGTTCCTGTGCCAGAACTAATACATTCTGCGCACTTGGTGTATAATTATTATCCATGCTTGCCTCCTTAAAATTAGGCTGCCTACGTCTTTATTGACTTATATTATAACCTATTAAACATTTATTAGGAAATATTTTTGTTTACTCTATCTATACTTATACAATTTAAAAAGTCGAAACAGTACTGTTTCGACTAGGTATTAGTTAGGATTTTTAAGCGACAACTGCCACTGTAAATATGCATTGATGAAAGGATCTAAATCACCATCTAAAACTGCTTGTGGTTGGTTAGTTTCATAATTTGTTCGATGATCCTTAACCATTTGATAGGGGTGCAAAACGTAAGAGCGAATCTGCGATCCCCAACCATTTTCCATTTTTTCACCTGTTAGCGCTGCACGCTCAGCCTCTTTTTTCTCTAACTCGAGCTGGTATAGTTTACTTTTTAACAGACGCATAGCATAATCACGGTTACCATACTGAGTACGCTCTACAGTTGATGAAACAACAATTCCAGTAGGTTCATGTGTTAGACGAACACCTGTTGAAACTTTGTTGACGTTTTGTCCACCGGCACCACCAGAACGGAACACGTCCATCTTAACATCATCGTCACGTACCTCAACCTCAATCGAATCATCTAGTTCAGGCATTACATCAACTGATACGAAACTCGTATGACGCCGACCAGCACTGTCAAAAGGAGAAATTCTGACGAAACGATGTACACCTTTTTCGCTCCGTAAAAATCCATAGGCATTATGTCCCGTTACTTTAATCGTTGCACTATCAATACCCGCTTCATCACCTGCATGATAATCTAAAGTTTCAACTTGAAAATCATGTTGTTGTGCCCATCGCGTATACATGCGATACAGGTTAGCACCCCAGTCTGTCGACTCAGTACCGCCAGATCCTGGATGGACTTCTAGAATAGCATTATTGGCATCATACGGCTCAGTTAATAGTTGCTCTAAATTATAAGCATCAATATCTTTTTGTGCTTTTGCAACCCCTGATTCAAGTTCACCAAGCGTGTCTTCATCCTCAGGATCTTCTACAGCCATTTCTATTAATAATTCTAATTCTTCAACTTGATTTGTTAAATTTAAGAATGAATCACGACGATTTTTTAAAACATTATTTTCTTCAATAACCTTTTGTGCTTTTTCATTGTCATTCCAAAAATCGGGTTCTGTCATACGATTTTCATAATCAGCAATTTCTTCCGTAAGTGCTTCCATATCGAGCGTTCCGCGAAAACGTTCGATATTCTCCTGCATATCACTAACGGCATGCTTTGCATCGATAATTTCCATATTGATTCCTTTCAAAATAAAAACGAACAAAGTTCGCTTTTATTTGTATATTAAGAACGTAAATTCTGACGAATTTCAGCTTTCATAAATGTACGTGTTGTGTCATATTCAACATCTGCAATCATCTTTTGGAAGTTTGCAAACGCTTCACTTTGGTATTCGATGAGCGGATTTAATTGTCCATATCCACGTAAACCAACACCTTGACGCAAGCGATCAAGAGAATCGATATGATCTGTCCAGTGTTGATCAACAGCTCTCAAAATAACAACTTTCTCGAACTCTAACATTTGTTCTGGATCATAAAGCTGGCTTTGCTTTTCTTTATAATTCGACTTTGCTAGCTCTAATAATTTTGCTTTAATTTCATCACGAGTTAATCCCTGCAGCTGTTGCACTGTAACGGCATCATCATGCGCTAGAGCATTACCAACAAAAGCAACAATTTGTGGTAGATTCCAATCGGAAGACTTTTTCTCTTTCGTTTGAGCATCCACGACACGGTTAATTGTACGTTCAACCATTGGCATCAATACCCATTCCAATGACTCTGATTCATCAATGACAATATCACGTTCATGATAAATCAATTCACGCTGTTCACGTACAACATCATCGTACTGTAAAACATTTTTACGTGTATCGTAGTTGTTTCCTTCAACACGCTTTTGAGCTGATTCGACAGAACGAGTAATAAATCCGTTGGTAATCACTGTATCTTCATCTAGATTCATTCTCTGCATCATCAAGCGGACACGTTCAGCACCAAACCGAATCATCAAATCGTCTTCTAATGAAAGAAAGAATTGTGAAAAGCCTTCATCGCCCTGACGACCTGCACGACCACGCAACTGATTATCAATACGACGTGACTCATGACGTTCTGTAGCAATAACAACTAACCCACCAAGTTCTGCAACGCCAGGTCCAAGTTTGATATCTGTTCCACGACCTGCCATATTTGTAGCTACTGTTATTGCACCACGCTGTCCAGCATTCGCAATGATTTCAGCTTCCTTAGCATTGTTTTTAGCATTTAAAACATTATGAGGCAAATTCTTTGTCATCAAAATTTTTGATAATAATTCTGAATCTTCGACAGATCCCGTACCAATTAAAATAGGTTGTCCCTTTTCATGCAACTCAACAATCAATTTTACAACCGCATTATACTTGGCACGAATAGACGTATAAAGCAAATCAGGTTTATCCACACGTCTAACAGGACGATTCGTAGGAATGCTGATTACTTCCATATTGTAAATTTCACGTAATTCTTCTTCCTCAGTTTTAGCAGTTCCAGTCATGCCTGAAAGTTTTTTATACATACGGAACAAATTTTGATAAGTAATTTGTGCCATTGATTTATTTTCTTCTTGAATCTCGACGTTTTCTTTAGCTTCAATTGCTTGGTGTAAACCGTCTGATAAACGTGTGCCTTCAGAAATACGGCCTGTTGACTGATCAATCAACTTAATCTCGCCATCTTGAACGACGTAATCTTTATCTTTGATATAGTTAAAATTAGCCCGTAAGGCTTGGTCAATATGATGCGTTAAAGCTGTATCATCGGCATCATACAAGTTATCCAAGTTAAAGAATATTTCGCCTTTATGAATTCCTTCAGATGTTAACAAAGTTGCCTTAGCTTCTTCGTCAACCTTAAAGTCCTCATCACGTTGCAAAGTTTTCACGAAACGGTCAGCACGAGCATAGAGTTGTGAGACGCCAGAACCAGGTCCGGAAATAATCAACGGTGTACGTGCTGTATCAATCAAAATTGAATCTGCTTCATCGATAAGGGCAAAGTTCAGTCCACGTTGCATCACACGCTCATCCGCTCGTCGTACCATATTGTCACGCAGATAGTCAAAGCCGATATTAAAGTTGGTAGAATAAGTGATATCAGCGTTATAAGCAGCACGCTTTTCTTCTGCCGGTGCATCACCAACATTGACACCAACTGTCAATCCAAGCCAATTATACAATTGACCCATTTGTTCAGCATCTCGAGCAGATAAATAATCGTTCACCGTAACGACATGTACACCACGACCTGATAACGCATTTAAATAAACTGCCATCGTTGCTGTCAAGGTTTTTCCTTCACCTGTACGCATTTCGGCTAAATTACCACCGTGTAATACAATGGACCCCATGATTTGAACATGGAAAGGATACAAACCAAGAACTCGTTTAGCTCCCTCCCGTGCTACTGCAAAGGCTTCTGGTAAAAGCTCATCTAAAACTTTTGCCAAAGCCTTATTTTGCTTGTCCTTATCTTCAATACTATCAATTGTATCAGCAATTTTCGACTTGAATTCTCCAGTTTTAGCCTGTAACTCACTATCTGACATGCTAGCCATTGTGTCTGCATAGCTTTCGACTTGATCGGCAATTTTATTTAATTTCTTTAGTTGTTGCTTTGAATTATCAACTAATTTACGTATTGGATTGGCCATTACTTTTAACGCGCGAGTATTAAGTTCGCCCATTTCTCCTCTGAAATCTATTTTTTGTATATTACTGCAAAATAAGTGTATTATATGTTTAATTATACCAAAAAAAGAGCCCAAAATATAGACCCTTCCTTTGAATTAATGATGTGGTGTTGGTTCTAGCTTCTCTTGTCCGCCTAAATAAGGTCGCAAAACTTTTGGAATAGTCACTGAACCATCTTCATTTTGATAATTTTCTAAAATAGCCGCTACTGTTCGTCCAACTGCTAGACCAGAACCATTTAATGTGTGCACAAGTTGTAACTTATTATTTGCATCACGATAAGTAATATGCATTCGACGGGCTTGGAAATCTTCAGTATTTGATACTGAAGAAATCTCTCGATAAACATTTTGCTGTGGCATCCAAACTTCAATATCATATGTTTTTGCTGCTGAGAATCCCATGTCACCTGTTGACAATGTAATCACATGATAAGGTAAATTCAATTTTTGTAAAATGTTTTCCGCATCTAGTGTCATCTTTTCTAACTCTTCATAAGAATCTTCTGGTTTAGTAAACTTAACCATCTCAACCTTATTAAATTGATGCAAACGAATTAATCCACGTGTATCTTTACCTGCTGATCCTGCTTCTTTACGGAAAGAAGGTGACAATGCAGTGAATTTGATTGGCAAGTCTTCACTCGGCAATTCTTCACCTGAATAATAGTTCGTCAAAGGCACTTCTGCTGTTGGAATATATGTTTGATTCAAACCTTCTACACGATACGCATCATCTTGAAACTTTGGGTACTGTCCTGTTCCGAACATCGCTGAATCATTCACCACAATCGGTGTAATCATTTCAGTATACCCTTCTTGCCTATGTTCATCTAACATAAAGTTATATACCGCACGTTCCAGCCTTGCTCCATCACCAACGTAGTATAAGAAACGGGCACCTGAAACTTTTGCACCTCGCTCAAAGTCAAGTATTCCTAACCGCTCGCCAATTTCATAATGAGCTTTAACCCACGGTGTATTTTCTAATGCGTGCGGACGTGATCCATATGACTCCGGCGCCCACTTTCGTTGTTCTACATTAGCAGATTCATCTGGACCAACTGGTACATCAACGGCAGCCATATTTGGTAAATGAGCAGCGATTTCTCGAACCTGTTCATCTAGTAGTGCTTGCTCATTATCAAGACTCTTAATATCTGCTCCAACTTGCTTCATTTGCAAGATTGCTTGACTAGCATCCTCTTTTTGACGCTTAGCAAAAGCAATTTTGTCTGATACTTCATTACGTTGTGCCTTGAGAGACTCAACTTTTTGGATCAAATCTCGTCGTTGTTGGTCAAGTGCCAATAATTCGTCAATTGTTTCTGGGCTAACACCACGATTTTCTAAACGCTGCTTAACTTCTGCGCTGTTTTTTCGAATATAACGTATATCTAACATATAATATGTCCTCTTTTTCATAAAATAAAAAATGCGTTCTTCTCTTGTCGCTAAACAAGGGACGAAAAACGCATTTCCGTGGTACCACCCAATTTTTATGATTATAAGTAAATCATAACACTTCATTATCGGTAACGGCGATTCCGAGCAGCATTACCTGCTAAAAGTTTGTTACTGGAGTTTCACGCGTACCATTTTTCATCAACCAATGATTTTCTAAAATGCGCTACTTATGGTAACTATTGCTCTCATTTTAACCCATTATCTACTAAAAGGCAACAAAAAAGGAGAGGAAAACCTCTCCTAGTTCTTAATGGGCCATCCAGGACTCGAACCTGGGACCTCTGCGTTATCAACACAGCGCTCTAACCAACTGAGCTAATGGCC